>MGNI01000020.1:13086-15982 GCA_001795115.1 Chloroflexi bacterium RBG_16_48_8
TTCGGCGTTCTTCTGGGTTTGTTAAGATAAATTGGATGAAAAGGACGAAGATCACCTTAAATAGAATATATCATGAACTGGAAGCATAACATCGCTTTCGATAAGATGGTTTTCATATTCCTGGAAATAGCTGAAGGTGGGTCCATTTCAGGGACCCTATCTGTTTGAGGAGAAGAAGGAATGAGCAAAGCAACCCCCTTGGCGAGATTGTATATCAAGAAGCTAACCCCTGAGAATCCCCCCTATCAAGTCGATGATGCTATCTATAAACGCTTTGATCAACGAAACAATCTGACAGTGGGTCGTTCCACCTGGGATGAGCAGATCCAATCCTATGCTAAGCGGTCAAAGGAGACGCGTAATAAACTTATCCAAAGGGGTCAGGTTGGCTATAACATCAAGGATTACGCTTTATTCCTCTCTTCTGGTGTGGTTGCTTATAGGAATGGAACCGAAATCAATCATTCCAATCGTGGTTTAACCTCTTGGAAGAAACTGGGACCGGAATTGCCTGGCGATGCAGAGCGCTGGGAGGGGACACCCGAAGAAGCCACAGCCATGGTTAAAAGGGTGGCGCGATTTGTTGGTGCAGATCTGGTCAGGATCGCGCCCCTTAACCGTCGATGGATTTTCTCCCATTCCTTCTGGAGTGACGGTTCGCATAAAGAAATTGTCTTTAAACCGGTAGATGAGCCGGTTGAAACGGATACCCAGATGATCGTCCCCGAGAACATGCAGTGGGTCATCATGATGGGAACACGGATGGATGAGAGCGTCATCAGCTACTCGCCTTCACCAACCGGGTGTGCGGAAACCCGTATCACCTATAGCAAGATGGCGCTCCAGGTGGCTGCCTTAGCGGAATTCATTCGGGGCATTGGGTATCATGCCATCCCCTCCATGAATGACCTTGGTTTGAACATCCCCTTTGCCATTGACGCAGGTTTCGGAGAGCAGGGGCGCAATGGAAAGTTGATCACGCCCGAGTTCGGTCCAAGTGTTCGACTGTGCAAAGTCGTTACCGATTTGCCGCTGGTGCGAGACAATCCAATCCGTTTTGGTGTGGTTAGGTTTTGTGAGGTTTGCGAGAAGTGCGCCGATGAATGTCCTTCCAACGCGATCCCACGAGGCTCTCGGACATGGTCCGGACCGAGCTTTTCCAACAATCCTGGGGTCTTCACCTGGCATCTGGACAATGAATCTTGTAGGAAATATTGGGGCGTGGGCAATGCCACCAACTGCACAGCCTGTATCCGGGCTTGCCCCTTCACAAAGGCGCCCGGTTTGTCGCATGAATTAGCGCGAACCTTCATTTCAAATGCGCCGATCTTCGATCCGGTTTTACGTCGGCTGGATGACTTTTTTGGCTACGGCAAGCAGGGAGATGCTTCCCGTTTCTGGGAGAAGAAGTAACTTGATCGTCGCGGCCGAATGGGGCTAGCGGAAGTGCCGGTCCATTACTCCAGTGTACGCTTGACCATCCGGGTCCGGACAAAAGAGTCCGCCCAGAAGTTGGAGAGATGGCAAGATTTGGTGGAGAAATATTGCCCGCTGGACAGCTTGATCCGTGCCGCAGTCCCGGATTACAAAGTGACCTAGGAAAGGGTATAGGGGAGAAGATATGATCCTTAAAGACAGTTTCACCGTTGACGCTCCACTTGAAGATGTATGGGCATTCTTGCAGGATATCCCCCGCCTCAGTGCCTGCATTCCGGGTATCGAGGAAGTGGAGGAGATTGAGCCCGATGTCTATCGGGGTGTTATGAAGGTAAAGGTAGGGCCCTTATCTGCCAAGTTCTCTGGTCAGGTTAAAGTATTGGAACGAGTCGCTCCCGAACGTCTGGTGGCATTGGTGGAAGGCGAGGATCATTCCTCCGCCAGTTCTGCCAAAGCCACCTTTAAAGGTGTACTGACTCGCGAAAAGAACGGAACAAGGCTGGAATATGAGACGGATGTATCCATGCGCGGCAGGTTGGCACAATTTGGTTTTGCGGTGATCCGTGGGACAGCAAAGAAAATGACTGGGATCTTTGCTAAAAATATGCAGGAGGCATTGAAATCATGAAGGCAATGGTGCTGGAGGCATTTAAAACGGCCTATACGATCAAGAACCTTCCAGATCCAGAGCCCGGCTTGGGCGAGGTGCTTGTCGGTGTACGGGCATGTGCTGCGGACACTTTCAACATCAAGATCCGGGATGGGGAGGTGCCACGAGCCAAGCTCCCGCTCATCCCAGGGCATGAGTTCTCAGGAGAAATCGCTGCCCTGGGAGCGGGTGTGGAGGGCTGGGCGGTTGGACAGCGGGTGATCAATCCCTTCTACCTGGGATGTGGTGAATGCCAGAAATGCACAACAGGCCGCGAGACCATCTGCGAGGGAGGCATCCGTTATTTGGGAGTGGACTCACCCGGTGGATTCGCGGAATATACCGTTATCCCCGCCAGGGCTTTGGTAGAACTGCCGGAATCCATCTCCTTCCCTGAAGGATCCATCCTGGCCAATGCCGTTGGAACTGCCTACCATGCTCTTAGCAAGAGGATGCGCTTAAAAGCCGGTGAACGCGTCATTGTCACCGGTGCTGGTGGGGGTGTGGGTTTGCACGCAGTCCAGCTTGCGCGTTTGATGGGTGCTTTCGTCATGGCAGTCGATATCGGGAAAGCGAAGCTGGAGGCCATGAAAAAGTACGGCGCCGATGTGGTCGTGGATCCATTAGAGAAGGACTTCTCTGAGGTTGCCCTGGAATGGAGTCGTGGAAGGGGCGTGGAAGCCGTTCTTGAGCTGGTTGGCACGGAGACCATCGCCACGAGCCTGAAATCTTTGGGGAAGGGCGGTCGCCTCGTTATTGTTGGGTCGCACACGGGCAGAGACATCCCTGTGCACGCCGGGCAGATGGTGG
>MGNI01000020.1:15996-16363 GCA_001795115.1 Chloroflexi bacterium RBG_16_48_8
ATCCTGGGCTCACGCAATGTGAGCAAGCAGGAACTGATCGAGGTTGTATCTTTGGTGGATGGGGGAAGGATCCAGCCTGTCGTAACGGAAGTTCATCCCCTTGAAGATCTGGAGTTGATCCTGAAACGGATACAGAATCGCGAGGTCGTGGGCCGGGTGGCCTTAAAACCTTAAAATCCATTCAGCCCCAAGTGGGTTAAAATGACGTGGAGTTAGGAATAAACATGCTCATCGAAGTCAACGGAGATACAAAGAAATGAGCAAAACAATGTATGCAATTTGGAACCAGTTTCTATCGATTGATCTGAGTTCAGGCAAGATCGAGACCATTCAAATTCCTGAGGACTATTACCGCCGTTTCATCGGC
>MGNI01000020.1:16373-17579 GCA_001795115.1 Chloroflexi bacterium RBG_16_48_8
GGAGGGAAGCTCCTGAATGACCTGAAGCTGTATGAGGTCGACCCCTTAAGCCCAGAAAACGCGCTGTTAATGATGGTCGGGCCAGTGAGCGGTACGCAATTCCCGGGCGCCGCCAAGGCGATCTTTTCAACTCGATCGCCGCTGACCGGCATTTATCTGGACTCGGCTACGGGAGGTCGCATGTCCAATGCCATTAAGCGTTGCGGCTATGATGGCGTGATCATCCGTGGGAGAGCCGAAAAACCCAGCTACCTATTCCTCAAAAACGAAGAGGTTGAGATTCACCCTGCCGACGATCTCTGGGGCGTGCCAGCCTTACAGTGCGAGGACGCACTGCGAGAACGACATCAATTACAGGGAAAAGGATCGGTGCTTACCATTGGACCGGCTGGTGAGAACCTCGTTTCTTACGCCTGCTGCTGCAATGACTTTTACCACCAATCCGGTCGAGGGGGCACGGGAGCCGTTCTAGGTTCGAAGAATATCAAGGGCATCATTATCTTTGGCCAGAAGCGTGTGGAACTGTACGATGATAAAGCCTTTAAGCAAAAGGCATCAGATTGGATGCGGAAAGCCCGAGCTGATGAGAGGGTGCAGTTCCGCGGTCAATATGGTACTTTAACCACGCTGGATATGACCATGAAGCTGGGGATCGTGCCGGTGCGGAACTTCCAGGATGGAATCTGGGATGGCTATGACGTGGTCAATGCGGTCAAGATCCGGGAGAACTATGTCAAGGAGGACCTCACCTGCATGGGCTGCCCCATGCCCTGTGGGAAGCATACCTATTTCGAGTATAAAGGCAAGACGGAGAATGTGGGTGGACCGGAGTATGAGACCCTCTCCTTAATTGGTTCCAACCTGGATATCCGGAACCTAGAGGGGATCGGACATCTCAATCTGATCTGTGATGAACTGGGGGTGGATACCATCAGCGCTGGCGTGACCGTCGGTTGTGCCATCGAGGCTTTTGAGCGCGGCCAAATCACGGAGAAGGACACGGATGGACTTGAGCTCAAGTGGGGCGACGTGGATGCTATTGACAAGCTCCTACATAAGATCGCCTATCGGGAGGGGATCGGTGATTCGATGGCGAAAGGTGTCAAACGCTTCGCCGAAGACTATCACCTGGATGAAAGCCTGGCACAGCATGTGAAAGGGATGGAAATCCCGGGTTATGATCCACGAGGAACGACGGGTTACGCC
>MGNI01000021.1:0-2203 GCA_001795115.1 Chloroflexi bacterium RBG_16_48_8
TTTCCTTATAAGCAGCATGCAAACAGCACACCTAAGTCGTGGCGGGCACTAGCTCAAAGCCCAGCTGCTTCGCCCGGCGCTGAAGGCTGGACATCCATTTACTTCACAATCGAAAAGGGCAAACGTGGCGACCCGCTCCCTCCGCCCTATAATTTGAACGCGCCCGACCCCTTCAGCCTGCGGCCGCCTGAAGAACAACAAGCCATCTGGGATGCCTACGAGGAAATGGTCGCCTACGCCGCGCAGAATCTCACCGTGGTTACGTCCGAAGGTATTGTGATGATGGCCCAAAACTGATGAAAGGAAAAACTCACATGAAACACCGAATGGTTTATTTCGTCTTGATCCTCGCTGTGCTAGTTTCTGCCTGCAACCTTGCGGGAAACAACGTGCCGACGCAGACTGTCGCGCCGTTGGTCACTTCCGCCATTCCTTGCGGCGACGGTGTCTGCTCCGGCCCGGAAAACGCCCAGAATTGTCCGGCGGACTGCACCGTCTCAGCAAAGAGTACCGACTCCGTATCCAGCACCACCCCAGAAGAAACCTTGAAGCCAGCCCCCGTCCTTCAAGGTGACGCGCCCCTGTTCATGACCACCATGACCCACATGGAAGGCAACTGGAACGATGACCAGAACGAAGGTATCTTCCTGCGCCACGTCGAAGAACTACGTTATGGCATGGACCTGGCCGAGGAATATGGCGCCCTGCTGACGATTGAATCTGAAAAGCCCTTTGCCCGAGCCAACACAAAATGGAATCTGAATATCATGGCCGAAATCCGCGACCGGGGCTTTGGTGTCGGCACGCACTGCGACATTGGTTACAAAGAACCGCCCATATCGGTGGAAAAGTTTGCGGCCATGTTTACGGAGAATAAGTCGCTGGTGGACGCGCTCATCGGTGCGGAAAATAACCTGGGCTGTTCCGGCGGCGGCTCGGTCAACGATTGGGCGCTGGCTGCCAGCCAGGCCGGGTTCAAGTATCTGGACGGGATTGTCAGCATGCACTACCTATCCATGCCAATTCAAAATCGCCCCGGCTCGGAGTGGACGGACGAATTCATCCGCGACGAACATTTCCACCTGAACTCGCCAACTGATTTGTACCAGCGAATTTATCCCTTTGAAGTGGCAAATGCCCAGGATTTCCTGCCCGATGAAAACCCGGTCATTGTTGTCTCTTCGGGCGAACTGGGATTGTTCTCTGCAATGGCGGAAAAAGGCCGCGAATATGGTGGTGGGCCGATCCTGCACGATGACGAATTCACTTTCGACAAAACCGATGTGGACGCGCTACTGGAAAAAATCCAGGAAGTGAACCAGAACCGCGACCGGACGCGGATTGCCAAATTGTGCGTTTACCTGCCGGCCAATGCCTATGTTCCCGAGAATGAAGAAGTTCTGCGCTATTTCTTCGAGCTGATGCAAACACTTCAGGAACAGGGCATCATCACCTGGGCCACCCAAAGGCAGGTGTACGAAGCGTACGTGGAATGGAATAAATAGAAGTTCTAGAACGTCGTTTTCTTGAAGAAAACAGTTTTTGCTTATATGAGATATATTAGAAAGACATAATTCTCAAAGCCTGTACGCGCCCAACAGCCGCGTGGGTGGCGAAGAGGCGGTCACGAAGTGTGAAAAGCTCAAGCCAGATGTAGTCTTAATGGACCTTGTGATGCCAAACATGGATGGAGCACAGGCGACAGCCATTATTCGCGAACGCCACCCTGAAATCCAAGTGATCGCTCTCACCAGCTTCAAGGAAGAGGACCTCGTACAACGCGCCATAACAGCGGGCGCGATAGGATACCTTCTGAAGAACGTCTCAGCGGATGAGTTGGCGGATGCCATTCGTGCAGCAAAAGCCGGAAAACCAACCCTGTCTCCTGAAGCTGCCCAAGCCTTGATGCACGCTGCTATGAAACCCAAAGCATTAGGCTTTGACCTCACCCCACGCGAGTTGGAGGTACTGGCATTACTGGTGGAG
Source organism: Chloroflexi bacterium RBG_16_48_8 (assembly GCA_001795115.1). Lineage (GTDB taxonomy): Bacteria > Chloroflexota > Anaerolineae > Anaerolineales > E44-bin32 > MGNI01. The sequence goes on from MGNI01000021.1 coordinate 1,987, forward strand.
GGATTGAGCAATCCCGATATCGCCGAACATCTTGTGGTCAGCCGATCGACGGTGAAATTTCATGTGAGCAGCATTCTCTCGAAATTAGGGGCATCCAGCAGGACAGAGGCTGTCTCACTGGCACTGCAACATCAATTGGTTAAGTAATCTTGGCTGGACTCTTCAGATCACATTTTACACATGGATGGATCGAAGGACCCTTAACTGTAGGGGCTGC
>MGNI01000021.1:2212-2429 GCA_001795115.1 Chloroflexi bacterium RBG_16_48_8
AACTTTGCACGGCCTGGTGTTCGAAGGTAGGGGCGAAGCATTCGTGGCATAAGCATTGATTCGTTCAAGATCGATATCGAATGCTTCGCCCCTACGAATCTGCAAAACGAACATGGACTTCGCCAAGGCGTATTCCTGAAGAGGGGCTACCCTTTTGGGACAGCCCCTATAAATTAACGCTAAACGTGAGTCAAATGGAACCTCAGAGTTAGCATTT
>MGNI01000021.1:2523-3913 GCA_001795115.1 Chloroflexi bacterium RBG_16_48_8
TACCTCAACATCCGAATCGGCCAACAACGGTTCGAGCTTGGACGTGTCTGTGTCACCATAGTGATAGGGGTAAACGACCTTGGGGGCAAACATCCTTACCGCGTCGGCTACCATCTCAGGGGTCATGGTATAGGGCAGATTCATGGGCAAGAAGGTGATATCAATGGCCTTGAGTTCTTTCATCTCAGGGATATTCTCTGTATCCCCTGCAATATAAATCCTCTTATCCTCAAAGGTGATCACATAGCCATTGCCCACCCCCTGCGGATGGAAGGGGGTTCCAGGCGAGCGCAAGTGTTGAATGTTGTATGCTGGCACAGCTTCGATATTAAGCCCATGAACTGTTTTTCCATCTCCATTCTTCATCATGACGCAATTCGCAACCTGCTTTGCTACGGCCTCATTCCCGATCACCACCGTGCCATCGTTTCGAAGCTCTTTAACCAATTCTTTATCAAGATGGTCATGATGCTCGTGGGTAATTAAAATCAGATCAGCTCGGGGCAGATCGGAATAATCCCCAAACATCCTGGTTGGATCAATATGGATCACAAAATCGCCAAATGTGAACATTAAGGTGCCGTGACCTATGAAGGTGATCTCAAGGTCCTCCCCCTTTGTTTTGAAGACATCTGATGCATACATTGAAAATCCCTCCGTCAGTTTCTCCATGCGTAATCTTGTCTACCTGCAATATAGAATAACCTATCCCATTCGTCAACTAGAAAGAAATTACAGTAAGTCCTTCCAAGGTGATAATTTTCCAATCTTCTCAAAAAGGCGATCTGCCCTGGCCATCCGACCAGGATAAAGACCCCCCATGTCACTACCCTTAAGATACACCATTGGATCAGCGCAAGGGCATTCAGCCTGGGATATGCTAGGTGATTGACCGGAAGTAATTTGATAAAGAAATTTCCTCACCTGTATGTGATCGCAATGAGTGCCTGTATCATGTCTCAACAGGAGGCCATTGCCGCAGGGGCAAGCGCTTTTCTAAGTAAAGTAGAGCCAGTTGAAAAATTCATCTCGTCTTTACGGAACCTATCTAATGTGAAAAAATAGAAACTGGCCCAACCCAGAGGGTGAACAAACGAGGTTTATCCAACAGCACAACGGCACTTTAATACGGAGGCAAAAATGAGAAACAAATGGAAAGTTACTGGCATTGTGATTATCTTAGGAGCATTGGCCATCAGTGGATGTAATCTACCAGGACTGTTTGCATCCGAAACGCCCACCCCTATTATCCCAGTCATTGTCGCAACAGATATGCCCACGGATGAACCCGCCGACATGCTTCAGGCTGCTGCCCGAGATGCAGCCCTGGCTTTTATTCGGGATACCTATCCCGCCTTTGCCACCACTGGAAATATCACCTGGACCGTAG
>MGNI01000021.1:3928-4247 GCA_001795115.1 Chloroflexi bacterium RBG_16_48_8
AAGGGTTGGTTGGATCTTCCACTTTCCAATACACCTCTAAAGATTGGGGCATCATCCTGACCGCCCCTGTCGTTGCTCCTGACGCTGTCATCTACCAGGTAGAAGTGACGAATGAGGCCATGCCATTCCGCTGGGAGGGTGAGGTGGATGCGGAGGGCAACGTGACAGAAATCTCATCCTCAGGAGGTGGCGTCAAAGTCGTTGGTTGGATGGGTTATGTCCTTAGCACTCCCGAAGGCGCTCAATTTGATGATTATGTTGTGATCCTTCCTGAAGGAGTTGGCCAGTTTGGCATCGAAGGTGCAGAGAATGCCATCGA
>MGNI01000021.1:4331-4553 GCA_001795115.1 Chloroflexi bacterium RBG_16_48_8
CTACGGAGGCTGCCAACTGCTTGTAAATCGAGTCCGTGTTGGCAGCCAGATCACGGATCTGGAGCCCATCGACAGCTGGTCCGGGAAGATTCATGGCCTCGATCCCGGCATGCAGTTCGATGACTACTTCGTGCTGGATGGCGATTATCCCGTGCAGTATGGTATCTCCTCCTTCATCGCCGAGAACGGCTTCCCCATCTATGCCGAAGAACTGGAGAGCCT
>MGNI01000021.1:4648-5613 GCA_001795115.1 Chloroflexi bacterium RBG_16_48_8
TCAATGGAACAGCCGTTGCTCCCTACGAAGGTTGGCTGACCTATACCAATGAGGATTATGGTTACCAGTTCCGTCATCCGGCAGAGGCGACCATCCAGGAATCTGGGGTGATGGGTTTTCCAACGGAGGAGCTGCCCGAAGGCATGTCCATTGATGATTATCTTGCACAGCTCGAGCAACAATACGGGGAACGACTATGCGTGAGTCTGAAGTTTTCCTCTGGTTACATCCATTTCTCACCTCCAGAAAACGATTCCTTTCGGTATGCTATTTGTGGTCGGACGGGTGTAGGGGTGGGAGAACTTGTCGATAAAAGTGAGGATTTTTCATCGCAGGTGGTTTTTACCTGGCAGAAGGTTTTGAATTCATCGGCAGCGATGAAAACCTTCCCGAACACAATGAAACCCTTGTGATCAGGCTTCCTGACGGCACCCGAATCGAATATGGCTCGCTACCCATCCAGGATGCAACCTACGAAGATTACCTGACAGAAGCAAAGATGGTCCTGCTTCAAATTTTGTCCACCTACGAGGTCACTGAGTAAAGATCCTCCAAACCGGAGAGAATGATCGGTGCTTCTCCATATCGCGAAATGTAGAGACGCCATGTCGGGGCGTCTCTACAAATCATAAAGGATCGCCAAGACCATTCGATCTCAGGCGGTCCTTCTTCAATTAAAATTCGATCCCTGCCCAACTATCTCTTCAACACCCACCACAACGTGAGGATGGAAAGTCCCATGAAACATACCCCCAGGATCGCTTCGCCATTCAGATAGAGCAACGCACCTGTCAGCAAGAGGGCTGTAAAAACCACAGCAGCTGCCAATCGATTAACCCCTTTTGTTAATCCATCCAATCGCCGATCCAATTCGGGTGTGGGTTTCGTGGTCACCACCAATTCCCCCCGCTCCATTTTATCCAAGACAGAATCGATCCGTTTCGGAAGGGAGGCGATGAGGCGGG
>MGNI01000021.1:5628-6831 GCA_001795115.1 Chloroflexi bacterium RBG_16_48_8
ACTTCAGAATCGCCCCAAGCGTATCCTCTTCCTCTTCCATGAGCAATTTCTCTGCAAAGGGCATTAACCCTTTGAACAGGTTGAAATCAGGGTTCAATCCAGTGCACATACCCGAAAGTATCGCCATACAGCGGCCCAAGAAAATCAAATCAGAGGGCACCTGAAAGGGTAATTCATACAATAAGTCGCGATATTCACGCGCGAATTCATGCATCGCCCTGATATCGAGCCTTGTGAGCTCTCGCATACTCTTTCCCCAGAAGCGGTCGAAAACAGCAGCTTCAGCTTCACGAACGCGTTGCATGTTTGCACCTGGAAGGATCATACCCAGGGTTTGATAGGCATCAACCAGGCGGTGGGTATCCTTGGTAGCGACTGCTATCGCTAAATCGCGCATCCCTTTTCTTGCGCCTGGCTTCAATTGTCCCACCATTCCAAAATCGACAAAAATCAACCTCCAATTCTCACCGGATAAAGGCTCAACAAAAAGATTGCCCGGATGCGGATCAGCATGGAAGAATCCCTGTTCAAAGATTTGGCGCAGATATGTCTGGAACAGCCGATTGGCCACCTCCGCCCGATCAATACCGGCTTCTTCAATGGCCTCATAATCCGTGATTTTAATGTGATAAACGTCTTCCAAGGTGAGCACGCGTTTCGTTGTTTGATCTTGGTAGACATCCGGAATGCGAATGGTTGCGTCATCAGCAAACATCTGCTTGAAGCGACATGCATTCTCAGCCTCGGAGATATAGTTCACTTCTTCCCAAAGAGTTCGACTGAACTCCGCGAAAAGGGCGTCCAGATCCACTCGACGGGCAACCGGCTTGAAACGCTTCAGCCATCCAAGGACCACATTCAACGCCGCCAGATCAATTCGGATCAACTCACCAATACGTGGCCGTTGAATCTTAACCACAACCTCTTCGCCATCAGCTAACCTTGCACGATGCACCTGACCCAAGGAGGCCGAGGCTAAGGGAGCTTCCTCGAACCATGTGAATTTCTCTTCTATTTGATCCCCAAATTCGGCTTGAAGTACGGCACTCATGGCATCAAATGATTCCGCGGGAACTTCATCCTGCAATCCAGATAACTCCTTTGTGATAGCCTCTGGTAATACATCCACACGCGCAGAAAGAAACTGGCCAACCTTTATCCAAATCCCACCCAAACTTGTCGCCAGGTGTCGGAAACGGCGAG
>MGNI01000021.1:6876-7003 GCA_001795115.1 Chloroflexi bacterium RBG_16_48_8
TTAGTCCTAAGTTCCTCAAAATGATGTGCCACCAGATAACCCCAATAGTCACACCGCCAAAATACATCAGGACTCGCAGGTAGCGTGTAGAAAACACGGTTGTGATTCGTCGCTTTTCAGCAGGATG
>MGNI01000021.1:7102-7254 GCA_001795115.1 Chloroflexi bacterium RBG_16_48_8
ACTTCAATCTTGCGGGTTGAGATCTGCGATTGAAGCCACCCCAAGCGGATTGTTGCTCGTATGGATTGCGGCTCACTGATCCAGGGTTTAAACCCCAACCATCACCCTGCTCCGCCTAGACCCGATCCACTTCATCACTTCCGCTGTTGTTG
>MGNI01000022.1:0-1920 GCA_001795115.1 Chloroflexi bacterium RBG_16_48_8
TGCATTAAATCTTGACAATGCAGCAGCTACCCTATCTCAGGCGTGAAGATCAAGGATAGGAGAAGAAATTCAGAGGCAGGTAACAGGAATTCCCTGCCTCTACATCAACCCTAATAGGGAGACACTGGTATTCCGCAATTGGGTATAGAGCAACATGACATGTTATTCAATATTGAAATAGTAGCCAGCCCAGATGCAAATTCAATCATCTCTTAAAGCCAAGCAGAAGTACCTTCCATGTCACTTGTGTGGACCATCATACGAAAGACATTTTCTGATATTTGGAGCGAATCCTTTTTATTGATTCTCTTCAACGTCATCTGGGTTCTAGGTTCAGCCCCTGGTTTGCTCCTGCTGGCGTATGGAGCCATTACCCGTGCCGTGCTATTGCTATTGATCGGCTTCATCACTATCATCCCGTGGCCATTCCTGACATTTTCCCTTTTCCATATGGCCTATGAGGTTGGCGAGGGAAAAGCCATTGGCTTTCGTCGTTTTTTTGTTTTGGGACGCCAAGTCTGGCGGCAGGCCTATCTATGGGGAGGGATGAATCTCGTCGTCATTCCTATCCTAGTGGCCAACATAAGTTTTTACAGCAACCCCGACGCTCCTTGGGGAGGAAATACGATTGGAACCGTGGTGAGTTCGTTCTTCATTTCCATTGCCATTTTCTGGATGGTGCTGCAGGAATTTGCCCTCACTGTGTACCCCCGTCTCGAGAAGCCAGGAATTCGCAACACCTTAAGTTTTGCTGCACAAATCATTTTACGCTGGCCCATACCTGCGCTATCTGCCACATTCATAAGCCTATGTTTTTGCCTTATTAGTTTCTTCATCCCAATCTTGCCGATTCTGATCACTTTTTCATTCATCGCGGTGTTGGCAAACCGGGCCATGGCTGAAATATTGGCTGAGGATAGCAGGCGGAAAGGGGATAAACCTGCAGGAACTTGAGGCTATTGGAAAATTTCAAACGCGAGGTTCAAATGAAGAGTCGATATTTAATCAATCTCATTATCGCAATAACTTTACTTCTAACTGCTTGCACATCAGAAACGTTAACACCCACTCCTACCTCTGAAGAGGTCTCCGTTCCTAGCGAAGAACCTACAGAAATCCCATTCGTAGCAGAAGATGTTCTCTATTTAAATTTGGTCTGGCACCAACATCAGCCGCTCTACTACAAAGATGAAAATGGCGTTTACACGCGCCCGTGGGCCCGTGCGCATGCGACCAAAGATTACTACGACATGGCAGCCATCCTTCAGGATTACCCCGAAGTTCATGTCACTTTTAACCTCACTCCGGTCCTCATTCGCCAACTGGATGACCTGGCCTCTGGAACCAAAGATTACTATCGCGTCCTTTCGGAAATCCGGACGGAGGAATTAACCGATGACCAAAAACGCTTCGTCCTGACACGCTTCTTCGACGCCAACTGGGATCACATCATCGCCCGCTTCCCGCGTTACCTGGAACTTCTGAATAAACGTGGGCGAGCGGCGGATGCTGAAACGATCGAAAAAGCACTGAATAAATTCACTGAGCAGGACTTCCGTGATTTACAAGTTTGGTGGAATTTGGCATGGTTTGATCCAAGTTTCTTAGAGGAGGAACCTCTCAAACAATTGGTTGAAAAAGGAAAGGACTTTGACAGCGGGGATAAAACCGTTCTTTTCCAGAAGGTTGATGAAGTCGTCTCTAACGTGATCCCTATCCATAAGGAGATGCAGGACAGTGGGCAAATAGAGGTTATTATCACACCCTATGCCCATCCCATTCTACCTCTCCTTTACGCTACGGATCTGGCTGAAATTGGCGATCCAGGCGCCCTATTGCCTGAGCGTTTTTCATACCCCAATGACGCGATCGCTCATGTTCAGAAGTCAGTTGATGTTTATGAATCACATTATGGACGCT
>MGNI01000022.1:1930-2034 GCA_001795115.1 Chloroflexi bacterium RBG_16_48_8
GATGTGGCCAGCCGAAGGCGCCGTCTCAGAGGAAATCGTTAAATTTGTCGCCGATGCCGGGTATACCTGGATGGCGACAGGGGAACATGTCCTGGCCAAGAGCT
>MGNI01000022.1:2139-3419 GCA_001795115.1 Chloroflexi bacterium RBG_16_48_8
GATCTCCGCATCAGCGATCTTGTGGGTTTTGAGTACTCGGGGGATCCCGGGGAGGAAGCTGCACAGGATTTCATGGATCGGCTGGAAGCCATCCGTGCCCGGCTGAAAGAAGAGGGCGCAGAAGGCCCTCATCTGGTGAGCGTCATTCTCGACGGTGAAAACGCCTGGGAAAACTATGACAACGATGGCATAGCATTTCTAAATGCCCTTTACCGGAAGTTGCAGGAGAGCACAACGATCCAGACCATAGCACCAAGCGAATACTTAGAACGCTTCCCTGAGCAACGTGAGATTGAGGAGCTATGGCCTGGCGCCTGGTTCAGCAGCGATTACGGTACCTGGATTGGAGAGGAAGAAGAGAAAATCGCATGGGATTACCTGCGAGAAACTCGTGATGTTCTGGCTGCCTATGACATGAAGGAAACGAAGGAAACCAGTCCAGAGAACTTAGCTGCAGCCCTGGACTTCATGTACCTGGCAGAGGGGTCGGATTGGTTCTGGTGGTATGGGAGTGACCAAGATTCGGGAACGGATGAGTACTTTGATGAAGCTTACCGTGCATTGCTGCGAGGCGTTTTCGAGAGCCTGGGGGAACCAGTTCCGGATTTTGTTAACATCCCGATCATTCCCGAACGGGCAGCACCACCCACGCAAACGGTTCAGGATGTGATCTCACCCGTGGTTGATGGGCGGATCACCCAGGACGAATGGACAGCCGCGGGCTACTACGAAATTCGCGGTGGCGCACAGGCAAGAGCCAGCGAAGTCCTGTCGACACTCTACTATGGCTACGATCCCGATACGTTCTACTTGAGAGTGAATGCGAAGCAAAACTGGACAACCTTAGGCGAAGGAGTCCTCGGGATCTACTTGGGGTTAAGTGGAGTAAGTCCAACTACGGGGTACAGCCGCCTTGGAGGTACGGATACTTTGCTTGGATTCGGAGCCTCTTCCCTTGTTGAAATCAGCTTGGGAGCTGATGGGACAACTCAAGTCACTTTCAGCACTTCCAACCCGGCGGGTGGTTGGAATGAACCCTCTGTATCTGAGTTCATTTCCTTCGAGATGGATGAGGATTTATTTGAAATCGGCATCCCCTTTGACCTTCTCGGTGATCCAAGGCCAGGCGATCAGGTCAACCTCAGGGTGATCTGGAGCCAGGGTACGATCGCTTCCGGAAGCGATATGCAACTCGTACCCTTCGATGGTCCTGCACAAGCCATTCTACCCGACTTGAGCGTGGCCGACTTCTACCTGATGGTGTATGATCCCGTTGGAGA
>MGNI01000022.1:3448-3774 GCA_001795115.1 Chloroflexi bacterium RBG_16_48_8
CGAACCGGGGGTATTCGACATCGTGACCTTCAGCGCAGGGATGGATGGGGATGAATTCGTCTTCCGCTTTGATCTCGATGGACCCATCAACAACGTCTGGGGCTCGGGGATCAACCTCTCCGTGCAAACCTTTGATATCTATATCGATATTGATCCTGGGGCATCAACGGGCGCCAGACTCCTGCTGGAAGGTCGAAATGCAGCCCTGACCCCCGATTCGGGATGGGATATCGCCATCTGGGTCGAAGGATGGAACCAAAAAGTCTTCCTTCCGGATGAGGAGGGCATCCCACGCGAGGTGAGCGGCAATAACGTCACTGCCATTG
>MGNI01000022.1:3809-4148 GCA_001795115.1 Chloroflexi bacterium RBG_16_48_8
AGCATTAGGCGCTTCAGCGGATGGAGAGTGGACCCTGGACGCCTCCACATTCGGGTATGCGGCTATGGTTCTCAGCCAAGATGGCTTCCCAAGCCCCGGGGTTCGGCGCGTTCGTGATGTGGAGAAGGTGGCGGAACAATGGCGGATTGGCGGTGCTCCTGATGACACCAACCATACTCGAATCATGGAATTGGTGTTCGCAGGGGAACAAGCTGACATCTTAGGGACCTATCCCTCCAGCCAGGATCCAGCCGGAGAGCTAGGGCCTGATGACTTTGCTCAAATTCCATTGCTCCTGGTGCAGTAGCATATACTGCATAGCGTTAAAATGCGTTTGGA
>MGNI01000022.1:4185-5133 GCA_001795115.1 Chloroflexi bacterium RBG_16_48_8
CCAACTTTCAATACGGAATAATCCACAAGGGAACGCATAAAAAAAACAAACGTTCCCATACAGCTTCAAGGTTGGCACAAGGATGGATTGTGACCATGGATAGTGAAATGATTAAATACTCCAATGATTCAATCTCATTGGGCTTTTCTTCACGATCTGGACTTCTTCACCATCTGAGTTTCATTCATGATGCAAACCTTCTCCACAATGAGGACTTTGAACCCGCCCTAGATGCACAATTGGGATGGAAAAATTGGCTTTCAGAACATCATAACCTGACCTTGATCCATTCCCGAGAGCAATCGGATGGCATCACCCTCGAAGTGGCCCTCGGTCCGCTCGTATTACACGATGAGTACAAAGTAGAAGGGGGTCTGATCTCGCGGAGCGTAAGGGTGGAAAATCGTTCTGATGAGGAGATTCAGCTAACAGGTGTACGTTTGAAACTGGTCGGAATTCAGTTCCAGAACTCGATGAATAATGTATTTGAAGCACCTGCCTCCTTTATCCGCCCAGGAATTCCCCTCAAGGTTGCGGTAAGGCAAAGCCCCAATAGCGCCGCGGATGAAAGGTTCATCCCTCGAGCTGTTGGTTGGATACAATGGATCACAGGCGCACCGGATGTGACCCCAGGCTTGATGGCGATCCACAATCCAGACTCCAATGAAAGTGTGATGATTTGGTATTTTAGCCAAGTTGAAGCGGCCCAACCTCAATTATCTGGAAATTGGGATATGCTGACGTTGGGGCATGAATTGGGGCTAGCGGGTTGGATGGCGCCAGGGACCTATCTCGAAGGGGGAAACCAGTACATACAATTGGTCAAGGGAACGTGGTCAGAGGCGCTGCAAACTTTTCGACGAACCTATCACCATCTAGGGGTAGAACCTCCAACCTACGGCATTGCGCCGGAATGGGTGGCAAAGGCTGCTATCTATGAGGTACACC
>MGNI01000022.1:5202-6177 GCA_001795115.1 Chloroflexi bacterium RBG_16_48_8
GGGTTCAATGTGCTCTACCTCATGCCCGTGATGGCGTTCGACAATCGCAGCGGAGTGGCGTGGGATGAGAACTGGGTAGGATCCGGATCTCCTTACGCTATGAAGGATTTCGAGAAATTTGAACCCACATTAGGGACGAAGCAGGAGTTTCATGCTCTTGTAGGAGAAGCACATCGCCTGGGCATGAAAGTTCTCATGGATTTCGTAGCGCAAGGATGCGCTCTAGATGCCTGCTATGTGCACGAACATCCTGAATGGTTTTGTAGAGATGAGGGAAACAACCTTGTTTCTTCCCATGACTGGACCGATACCTATTCCATCGATTGGGCCAATCCAGAATATCAGGCCTTCATGCTGGATTGGTCGCTCCGTTTTATGCGGGAATTTGATCTGGATGGATATCGGATAGATGCGCCCCATGGAAAAGAGCCCAATTGGGATCGTACCATTCCCTATCACGCCTCCTTCACAAACCTGGGGGTGTTGGGGTTGCTTGAACAACTCCAAAGAGGGATCAAGGAAATGAACCCTGAAGCTGCACTACTAAGCGAAGCCTTCGGTCCGGTTTTCGTCAAGTCTCATGATCTCCAATATGACTACCATCCCTATGGCCTTCTTACTGCGCTGCTATCGAACGGGGTAACACCTTATGAAATAAGCGAGTGGTTGAGAGATTATTGGGCCGTGATGCCCCCGTCTGCGATACGTGTGGCCTTTACAGAAACACATGACACTCGCACTGGCCTTCCAGCTTATGCCTGGCGGGGCTCAAAGGCGGAGCGGGCAATGTTTGCCATCTTGATCATGGCTGGTTTTGTCCCCATGCTTTGGTCCGGACAGGAGGCGGGGTGGGAGGCCTTCTATCAGCGAGTTTTAACAGCCCGTGCTCGATCTGAAGCCATCCTTTATGGAGAACGACAGTTTAATGGTGTCCCTTGTGATAACCCCCACGTGCTTTCGATTCTGTGCAGCCAT
>MGNI01000023.1:0-487 GCA_001795115.1 Chloroflexi bacterium RBG_16_48_8
CAACCGCCCCAGAAAAGTTCCTCCCACTTGTGCAAGCTCCTTTTCTCCAGAGGTTCTGGGATCGCTATAAGTCGGTAATCCTAACAACGCTCGGTATTGTGCTTTTCTTCCTTTTTTGGGAATGGGAGGCGACATCCCTGAAAATCATTGAGCCGTATTTCATTCCGCCTCCATCCAAGATCTTTCGGACCATATGGCGAGATACGATCAACCTGGACATCCCTACGAATCTCTTGTGGAGTCTAAGAAACTATGCAATTGGTTATTTGATCGGGCTGGCGATCGCCATTCCATTCGGACTGGCAATGGGGAGCATCCCCCTCATAAACCGGCTCATATCCCCACTTTTTTGGATCATCTTCGTCATTCCCCGTATCGCCTTTCTCCCTCTCGTGATTATCCTGCTGGGATTTGGCCCTGAAGGAAAAATCCTGTTCATCATCGAATCCACCTTCTTCCCCATCGCCATTAACACCATTGCTGGGGT
>MGNI01000023.1:501-832 GCA_001795115.1 Chloroflexi bacterium RBG_16_48_8
CCTCTTTGGTGAAGGTAGGACGACTTTTTGGAGGTTCCCGCCTGCAGATCTATCGCAAAGTGGTTCTTCCCTATGCCATGAATTTCATCCTTACGGGAATGCGCGTAGCAGCCAGGACGGGAATGGTGGTGATGTACGCCACGGAAATCTTCGGTAGCGCCCATGGATTAGGCACCTATGTCGTCAGGCAATCCGAACTCCTTAATATGTCCGGAGCCTTCGCAGGTATTTTAGTCCTGGTGGTCTCAGCGATGACCGTCCTTACCGTCTTTGATTACACTGATAACAAATTAAGACCATGGAAATCGGAGGTGGCGATCTAATGGACACA
>MGNI01000023.1:928-6853 GCA_001795115.1 Chloroflexi bacterium RBG_16_48_8
TCACCCATCACCACCACGATCATTCTATCTGCTTTCATCTACTTGTGGCAAAGCGTTCAAGGTGGGTCGGACCCCCTTATCGACACTCGCTTCATCCCAACCCCTCTGGCCATGTTTGCAGCCCTCTTCAAGAACATCGCCAATGGTCGGATCATCCCTCACGCCGTCTTCACTGCAACACACTATTCGCTCGGGATGGCCATCAGCATTGTCATCGGCATCCCATTGGCAATCGTGATGGGTCTTAATCCCACCATCCGCTCGGTGGCTCAAAACTACGTATGGATTGGCTATAGCACTCCGAACATTGCTTTGCAGCCGATCATCATCGTCATTTTAGGTTTCGGGATCGAATCGAAAATCGTCCTGGTCGTGTTGATGAGCATCTTCCCCATCCTCGTCAACGTCCTGGCGGGGGTTGCCACCGTCGATCCCATCCTCATCAAATGTGGTCGCCTGTTCGGCGCCAACCGGGGGCAGCAGTTCCGCAAAATCATCCTGCCCTTCACCCTTCCCTGGATCATGAGCGGCATCCGCCTCGCCGCCCGGCGAGGCCTCATCGGTGCGATTGTCGCCGAAATCTTTGGCAGCATCCGGGGATTGGCATATATGGTTATTCGAGAGGCTGAGACCTTCAACAGCGCCAATTCCTTCTCCGCCATTTTGATCTTGATGGGCATCTCCCTGCTCATCATCAATGGATTCGGTTGGTTGGAACAGAAGGCGACACCCTGGCGTGTAGCCTACAAGATTTAGGCCTGGAAAGATCGCTTTCACTTAAAAACACTCATGACGATTGAGACATTGAAGAGTGGAGAGATAAAGGAGGTGAGCTAAAAACAAACATGGAAAAAGAGATGGTTCATCAGAATCCAATTTTCATTGTCGTAGACATCTAAAGGAGGAACGTGAAATGTCTAACTTAAGAAAGAGATTCTCCCGACGAGATTTTCTTCGAATTGCAGGCGGGACCGCCATCAGCCTGCCCGTTCTTACAGCTTGTGCTAAAGCTACTGAAGAGGCAACCCCGGCGCCCGAAACGGGTGGTGGGGAAACCGGTCTTGTTGAAGGTCAGCGCGGCGGGATGTGGCTTCCACCTCAAGAGCCTGAAATAAAGGAAATTGTCACGTCTGTATCCAATCCCAATTTCTTCACCGTGGCTCCCTGGCACATGATGGATGACTATGGTTACGCTGCAGAGGAAGGATTTGAGAAGTACGAATTCCTCGTCTCAGATGAGGCTTTACTGGGCGTTGTTGGAAAGGACATCACCTTCGCCCTCGGCGAGCCTGACGAAGTAGCCCTTAGTATACTCGAAGGCGTTCCCGTGATAGGCATCGCATGCCACCGAGATAAGGAGTGGCATATGATGGGCCTCTCCGCGAGCATCAAAAAACCGGAAGATCTCAAGGGTGGAAAGGCGATCATGGGTGCCCCTGGTACGCGCGTCTATGCCCAAAGAGCAGCTGAGATCTTCAACTGGTCTAAAGGTGTGGTCGACCCTGAAAAAGACCTCGAACCCATCGTCATCAGCGGCGGATCGGACGCCTATAACCAGGCGATCGTATCCGATCAGGTCCAGATTGGCATGCAGTACAATCGTCATATGAAGTCCCTTCTGGATGCAGGCTGCACCTTCTTCATCGCAGGTATTTTCGACTACCCCCAGGAGGTGATCATCTGCCATCAAGACACGATTAACGAATCACCCCGAGCGGTGGTGAACTTCCTGCGAGCCTGGCTCAAATCCCTCGGGACATGGCAGGACATCACCATGAAGGACGATATCAAGGCTGTCATGAAGGAGAAGCACGACCTCGAGCTGAGCGAGGAGTTCGACAACTCATGGGTCACCCAAGTTGAGCATATGGCCACAGCGGCCATGTTCCGCTCGGTCTCCATGCGCTTGTTCCTGGACGACCTGGCGAAATACGATATTATCCCTGCCGACAGCGTTTACGAGGACTACAACGACATGAGCTTCTTACGACAGGCGCAGTCCGAGCTCATCGGTATGCAATGGCCACCGCAAAACGCCATGGATGTATTCACCATTTATGGCTTGAAGCCTGGCGACTACTAAAATCCAATGGTTGGAAAATGGGGGCGTCGTCGTGAGGACGACGCTCCCATCCTTCAAAAAAGAGGCGTAGAAGCGATCATTAATGACCGATACATAGGCAAAAATGCTGATCTCAATACAAAGCAAAGCCTGCTTGCATTCATCAAACCTCACATTACACTTTTCATTGATCAGCAGCAGCCATGGGGCTACGATGCGCCCACTATGTTGCCTCCAGGGAACCATTGAGGCTCATGATGGGATCGAGTGGCCCCATGATCTATTTGAGGGAAAAATTCAACACCTTTAAGGGGGTAAGCAAGATCTGAAATTATTTGAATTTAATAAATCGACCATCAAATTTCGATAAAAGGAGTTCGTCATGGCAAATCGTGATCTCTCTCGCCCCGGTGGCTGGTCCTACCGTACCGAAGGAACCATCGTCGGTCCCTTGGATTACGTCACCCAGGTCAGCGTAGCACTGGAACCGCCCATCATGCTGCACCTTGTTTTCATGGGGGATGGGGTTTATATCCCAGCGGTTGTGCGAGTGCCCCCCGGACCCGGACCTTTTCCTGCGGTCATCTGCGTCCACGGCGGATCAGGCGGTTTAGGGATCTCCTTTCTGGTCGACCAAGTTCTGCACCGGGGCTATGCTTTTGAACGCTTCCTGGAAGCGGGCTATGCCATCTGCTACACGGAAGGCCGCATGGAATACGACGAACTTTACGGCACGGATACCCCGGTCCAGTTGGACCATTTGGATGTGATCAACGTCTTCCGATACTTGCAGCGACAGCCGGATATCGATGGAGAGCGCGTGGCCTTCTTTGGCGTGAGCCACGGGGGTGAGATGCAGATCAAGATCGCCTCCGAGATCGGGGATGGTCCTGGGCCAGCAGCTCTTGTCCCCGCCGAACCCGCTGTACGTGCCTACTTAGGCTTGAAATTCACAGGTTCCCGGACAGAGGAAAATCTGGTCTTTAACGCTGATCTGGACGATTCCCAGATCGACCTGGAGTTGGCCCTGAAGAGGATCTCGCCCATCAACCCTGACATCCCCATCCTGATCCTGGGCCGGGATACGGACCACTTCCAGGGTCTCTTCAAGAAAGTGTATGAATTACTCCAGCGAACCGGGAAAAAAGCCAGCTGGAAGAGCTACGACCACAACATTCACGCCTTTCACTGGGGGCCGCGTCGGACAGAAAAAATAGAAGAATATCACGGTGCCATTGTTAACTACACCAGTGGGTATGCGGTGGATGATCTCCAAAGAAAAGCGTTGGATGATGTCATCGCTTTTTTGAATGAACATGTTCGAGACAGATAAATGCCAGCTTAACCTTGACATACATCAAGTTTTGGAGAGAACATGATGCACCCTGATCCGATCATTGAACGAGTGATGGAAACCTGGATGCCCCGTTTCTTGGGCGGTGGTATCGCTTATTACGACATCCAAACTGTATTAAGTCGCATTCGCGATTGGGACGACTGGGGACCAGAATGGATGAAGATGGCGGAAATGCACGAGGAGCTGGCTGAGGAAGCCTGGAAGAAAGGGCATCGCATTAGCGCGGTGCAGGCCTTCCAAACTGCCTCCGCCTATTATCACACCGCCTGCTTCGTCTACGTCCGCGACCTCAAGATCCATAACCGTGGCCTGAAAAAAAGCGTGGAATGCCATGACCGTGTTTTGGAGTACATGGAGCCAAAGGTCGAAAAAATCAAAATCCCCTTTGAAGGCACAAACATCCTGGGTCTCTTCAGCACACCCCGCGGGGGAGGTCCCTTTCCCGTCTTGATCGTTCTACCCGGATTGGACTCCACGAAGGAGACCCGTCATCAGAGAAAAGGACCCTACCTGCGGAGAGGTTTAGCGGTCTTGAGCCTGGAAGGACCCGGGCAAGGCGAAGTCAGCCAGTGGTTGAAAATCCGCCCGGACTATGAGGTGGCAGCCTCAGCCACCATCGACTACCTGGAGACGAGACCTGACGTGGACCCCACCCGCATCGGCATCTTTGGCATGAGCATGGGTGGCTACTATGCCCCCCGTTCGGCTGCTTTCGAACCCCGTATCAAAGCCTGTGTAGGAAATTGCGGGGCATACAACTATGCCGAGTGTTTCATCGTCGACTCGCGCCCTATAGTGAGCCGAGAGGCTTTTCTGCACTACTCAGGGTGCAAAACGGAAGAAGAGGCCTTCGAATTCGCCCAACAAATATCCTTGGAAGGCGTGGCAGAACGCATCACCTGCCCCTTGCTGATCCTGCACGGCAAGCTCGACCCTCTCGTCCCTTGGGAACAAGGGAAGCGCATCGTGGATGAAGCCAGCAGTGTTGATAAGCGATTTGTGCTATACGAGGATGGGATCCATTCCACCAGCAATGTGGGGTACAGATCCAACCCGCTCACAGCCGATTGGTTGGCAGAAAAGTTAGGCGGGACATTGAGTTGAAAACAGAGAGTGCCACATCACCTGAGGAGGAGACTTATGAAACATCCTGATCCACTTATCCAGGAGACTTTAGATGTATGGATGCCCCGTTTCTTGAATGGTGGCATCCATTACTACGACATCCAGAAGGCTACCGGGCGCATGAAGTCCTGGGATGATTGGGGTCCCGAATGGACTAAGATGGCTGAAATGCACGAGGCATTAGCTGAAGAGGCCTGGCAGGCAGGGCGGCGGATCTCATCCGTTCAAGCCTTTCAAACTGCGGCTCGCTACTATCACATGGCCTATTTCATCTACACTCGCGACCCTGAAGTCCACGATCGGGGTCTACGCAAGATGTTGGAGTGCTATGATCGCATCTTAGGGTACATGGAACCATCTGTCGAGAAGGTGACCATCCCCTTTGAAGACACCTTCTTCGTTGGTCTTTTCAGCCGACCCAAAACGGAGTCCCCCCCTCCTGTGGTCATCTTCATCCCTGGACTGGACTCCACCAAGGAGGGTCGTCACAATGCAAGAGGCACTTATATGCGCCGAGGAATGGCGGTCCTCAGCATCGATGCCCCCGGGCAGGGTGAGACCAGCTTGAGGTTGAAGATCCGCCCTGATTACGAAAAATCAGTGGGGGCAGCCATCGATTACCTCGAGAGCCGTGCTGATGTTGATGTGGATCGGGTGGGAATTAATGGTGCTAGCCTGGGAGGCTATTACGCCCCTCGCGCAGCGGCCTTTGAGAAGCGAGTCATAGCCTGCGTCGGAAATTGTGGCCCCTTCGACTGGTCGGAGGTCTTCGAGATCATCCCTCAGGTGACACGGGAGGCCTACATCCATTACGCGGGTGCAAAGAGCAGGGAAGAGGCCTTTGAACAATCCAAAACCATGACGCTCAAAGGCGCAGCTAAAAACATCACTTGCCCACTCCTTATTGTACACGGTAAGCAGGATCCACTTATCCCCTGGGAGCAAGGCAAGCGCATCGTGGATGAAGCCAGTAGCCAGGATAAACAATTCATACTGTTTGATGAGGGCAATCACGGCTGCAACAACATTCAATACAAAGCGGGTCCATTGGTTGCAGATTGGCTGGCAATGCAATTAGGTGGAACCGTCTCATGACAACACTGGATTCATTAATAATTGAAAAATAGGAGGATAGAGATGCCCGAACACCGAGAAGAGCGCGATTTGTCACGACCTGGAGGCTGGTCTCACCGCACGGAAGGCCCGATTACAGGCCCACTCAATTACACTTTACAAGTACCCACCGCCATCGCAGGACCGCCCATTCAACTGCACCTGGTCTTCACCCTCGATGGTTTGTATTCGCCTGTGGTGATGCGTGTTCCCGAAGGTGAAGGTCCCTTCCCGGCGGTGATCAGTATGCACGGAGGATCCGGAGGCC
>MGNI01000023.1:6865-7215 GCA_001795115.1 Chloroflexi bacterium RBG_16_48_8
CCTTCCTGGTGGATCAGATGCTGCATCGCAGCTACGCCTTCGATCGCTTCCTGGCAGAAGGCTATGTCACCTGCTACACCGAAGGTCGCATGGAGTGGGAATGTTACTACGGCAGAGAGGACGTCGGAATTCTGGATCACAAGGACATCATCAGCACCTTCCGCTACATCCAAAATCTTCCCTTTGTGGATGCCGATCGAGTGTCTTGCTTTGGTGTGAGCCATGGCGGTGAACTGCAGATGAAGGTCATCTCCGAAATCCATGACGGTCCGGCTGCACTGGTGCCTTCAGACCCAGCCGTCATCGAATTCCTTGATCTCCAACACGATGGTCCCAGGACCGAAAAATCC
>MGNI01000024.1:0-2174 GCA_001795115.1 Chloroflexi bacterium RBG_16_48_8
ATCTCCAGGGGAGGCTGTTCTGAATATCAATATGGTATGGGTTTAGATAACCAGTCTCAGCAGGGTGACTTAGAATTTCCATTCGAAGACATCAACATCCTCGTCGATCCAGACTCCATTCATTTTCTGAAGGGTACAACCATCGATTCTCATGAAGGCCTCATGGGCGGCGGATTAATAATGGGTAACCCTAACGCCATTTCCTCTTGTGGGTGCGATCATTCCTTCAAAGCGCTTGAAGTGACGGAGACATCGCTTCTTCCGAGAGAAATTGCTGCCAGCAAAACTCACGGATTTTGTAACACAGAACCCATAACCTCCCCGGAAGCCCCAATCATCCAGGGAGGTAAAATAAAAAAACAGATCTATTTAGACCTGTTTTAGGGGACTGTGTCATCCTCCGTGAAAACGTAGAGCGATAGGTTCCAGTTTATAATCCTGCGCTTGAGCCACGAAGCACAGAGATCACTACCCCGAACAACCCCAGCACAGTCAAGGCCAGAATAGCGAGAATGGGAGGAAAGCTGGTTTGTTTCACATCCTGAGCGGGTTCGAAGGTAGGTTGAAAAACCGGGGCTGCAGCTGTAAAAGTCGGTAACGGTGTAGTAATGGCTCCCCCAAGGTTGAATTGAGCCGCCAACGTTGGATCAACGGTTGGGGTGATATTCGGTGTGGACGTGGGTAGGGGTTCCACAATAGGGAGCAGGCTTTGCCCTGGTGGAAGAACGACATAATGAGAATAGACCCAGGCTACATTTCCTGGAACGCCAGGATAGATGATCTGTATCCAATCACCGCCGGGCGAGCGTCCAATAGCTGAAGCTTGTTGACCAGCAATCAACACACCCACCAAATCGCATTCTGTTTTTGGACATATGCGAACATTGACCTGATCTGGGACAAGGATCTGAGGCCCCTCCGGTGTGCCTGTCAAAGTGGCGACGGGGGTCTCTGCTTGTGCAAGCCGGGGAGATGCAGGAGCTCCCACTGTGATGACAAGAAAGGATAGGCAAACCAAACCCACAGAAACCCTTGCAATGCCCTTCATCCATTCTCTCCCTTCTTCCCTATCTGCCAAGCTCGCATTATACTACATGTGTTAAGCACTTGAAGATAGATTATATGTGCATCCATAGAAATGTAGCATCAGGAAAGAACCCACAGCATGGATCGGTTAATCTACCATGGCCCTCTGACCATTAAAGATATTGTCACCGCACTCATCGCAGAATTCAACCGAGGTCATCTCCGTGCCCAAGCCATCGGCGATGACAAGACAACAGTAGTGCAGATCACTACCGTGAGTCATCCCGCATCAGGTGGACGAACAGCTCTTTCTGTGCATTTATCCCATGTGGAAGATGGCGTGCAGGTCCAACTGGGACAACAGGAGTGGTTCGGTGTGGCTGCAAGCTTAGGACAGACAGCTATCGGGGCATTGTTAAAACCCATAACCCTGTTAACGCGATTGGATGATTTAGCTGCTGACATCAATTATCTTCAATTAAGAGATCATGTACACGCAACGATTGAACGGGTTGCCAACGCTGCCGGGGCTTCTTTCCAAATCTCTGAACGATTAAGACGTCTCACATGCACCTATTGTCTGACTGCCAATCCTGTGGGAGAACCGCATTGCATTTCCTGTGGAGCTCCTCTCGGTCCTTCTCAACCCATCGCATGCTCCCGCTGTGGTTTTGTCACCTCTGCCGAGGCAACTGTGTGCCCTCAATGCGGTAATAAGCTGTCTTAATTGGGGGGTCTGCCATCTCA
Organism: Chloroflexi bacterium RBG_16_48_8; assembly: GCA_001795115.1. Classification (GTDB taxonomy): domain Bacteria; phylum Chloroflexota; class Anaerolineae; order Anaerolineales; family E44-bin32; genus MGNI01. The sequence continues at coordinate 1,774 of MGNI01000024.1, forward strand.
TAAAAAGTGCACGAATTGGCTCGGGAATCAAAGCGAATGGCTATGCTTGAGTAGGACATGAAGAATGTTACCCACTTATCCCATTCGTCTTGGAGACGATCCCCTTATCAGCTAATCTCAAAAAACGCCTGGCCTTTAGTGATCCCAGTCCTGTATTGAAAAAGTGAAGCGCACTGATTTTTAGGAGTCCAGGCTTAAAAATCAATGCGCTCATTGAAAGATTAGTTTGAATTAGACTGTGATTTTTATTCCTTCTGCCACCTGGAAACCCCGATGAAGTGCAGCAATATTCAACTGAAGCATCTCTCTATCTCGATCGGGTATATGCTTATCTAACGATACCCCCACCTGCTTGATTGAAAAAATCGGCAGTCCCTGCAACAAAGCTCCGATAAGCACAA
>MGNI01000024.1:2182-2536 GCA_001795115.1 Chloroflexi bacterium RBG_16_48_8
TTCCCATTTCCTCTGCAATCTCATTGGCTGGAACTTCAAGGACATCGATATCCGTTCTTCTCGGCGAACGATCCACAAGGGAACTATTAACAACCAACAACCCTCCTACTTTGACCTGAAGTTCATAATTGTCCAGTGATGGCAGATTCATTACGATCGCAGCCGATGGATTCTTAATCACAGGTGAACCAATTTCCTCTTCACTGATAATGATCGTACAGTGGGCTGTGCCACCCCGCATCTCTGGACCGTAGGATGGAAACCACGTGACCTGCTTTTTATTATCAAGGGCACAATAAGCCAGAAGTTGACCGGCGAAAAGAACCCCTTGACCGCCACAACCAGAAATGATGA
>MGNI01000024.1:2562-9325 GCA_001795115.1 Chloroflexi bacterium RBG_16_48_8
TGATTTCTTTTGGAGCGCGGGGTGGATCTTATAATCTCCCAAGGGAAAGAACGGTATCATGTGATCTTCAATCCATTGAAGCGAATCTTCCACGGAGACTCTCCAATTGGTCGGACAATTCGAAAGGAGTTCCACCATTGAGAAACCAATACCTTGATTTTGGGTTTCAAAGGCTTGCCGGATAGCATCTTTGGCTTTCCTAATGTTAGCATAATTATGCAAACTTCGGCGGACAATATAAGCGGCTCCATCAAATTGCGATAGAATTTCACACATGCGGATGGGGAAACCATGCATCTCAATATCCCGCCCCATGGGAGTTGAGGTTGTCCTCTGCCCAGGCAAAGTTGTAGGAGCCATCTGACCCCCTGTCATGCCATAGATGGCATTATTAATGAAGATCACAGTGATATTCTCACCCCTACCTGCAGCATGGGTAATTTCAGCCATTCCAATAGAAGCAAGATCGCCATCGCCTTGATAAGTGAATACAATATGATCCGGACTCACCCGCTTCAAACCTGTGGCCATGGCTGGTGCACGTCCGTGAGCGGCTTCGGCAAAATCCATGTTGAAATAGTTATATGCAAATACGGAACACCCCACAGGGGCTATTCCGATGGTCTTTTCACGCATTCCCATTTCGTCGATCACTTCAGCGATGAGCTTATGGGCAACGCCATGCGTACATCCAGGACAATAATGTGTTGGAATTTTCGTTAAACTTTCTGGCTTTTTATAGATTTGCACCTCGACCAGATTTGATTCAGCCATTGATTTCTCTCCCAAATCAATACTCCCTAATCAAGTTCTTTGTGGATCTTACGAATTTCTTCTACTATCTCATCAGGAAGGGGAACCATTCCCCCCATCCTCCCATAAAAGGATATCGGCACCTGGCCTTGAACAGCCAATTGGACATCTTCCAGCATTTGCCCGCCGTTCATCTCAACAACAAGAACCGCTCTTCGATCCTGGACAATCTCCCTGATCCGCGTATACGGATAGGGGTAGAGCGAGATGGGACGGAATAGTCCAACCTTAATGCCTTCCTCCCGAACCATCTTGACAGCCGATTGGGCGATCCTGCCCGCCGTGCCAAAAGCTACAACGACGATTTCGGCATCCTCCATTTCATTCAGACGGTACCTGATCTCGTTTTTCTCAATCTCCCCATATTTACTCATGAGCTTGAGGTTAAATTCCTCTTCTTCCACGGGATCAATATAGATTGAGCTAATGAATTGGGGATCTCGACCCTTAGCTCCTGTTAAAGCCCAATCCGGACGATCCTCTTTTCTGCGAATAGGACGCATGGGAGGTAGTTCCGCCGGCTCCATCATCTGCCCAATGCTACCATCCGCGAGAATGACAACGACTGTGCGATACTTTTCAGCCAAATCAAAAGCTTCCACGGTAAGATCGATCAGCTCTTGAATGGTCGCAGGAGCTAAAACGATCATCTTATAATCACCATGACCCCCGCCCTTAACAATCTGACTATAATCACCTTGTGAGGGTGCAATATTCCCTAGGCCAGGCCCTCCGCGCATTACATCGACCAAGACGACAGGAACCTCCGACCCTGCGATGTAGGACAGACCCTCCATCATCAGACTCACTCCGGGGCTAGAGGAGGAGGACATCACACGTACACCTGCGCATGCAGCTCCATAAACCATGTTGATGGCTGCAACTTCACTCTCCGCTTGCAAAAAAACACGTCCCAGTTCTGGCATTCTTTGGGACATATGCTCTAAAGCTTCTGTTTGGGGGGTGATCGGATATCCAAAATATGCCTCACAACCTGCCCGGATCGCCGCCTCCGCAAAAGCGACATTTCCTTTGAGTAGTTCTTTGGCCACTCGGTTTTCCCTCCCTATGCACGAACTGGAACGGCTTTTTCTTTCGAAACCAAACGATAGACGGTTATGGACGCATCTGGACAGATTACTCCACAGATGCCACACCCCGTGCACTCCAGGTCCGGATTAATAAAGACCGCTGGGTGATAGCCTCTTGGTGTCAAGCGATCTTCCGTCATTTCGATCAAATCTTTTGGACAAACCAATGTACAGAGCGTACAACCTTTACAAAGATTTTCATCGATCTCGATTCTGCCTTTTGCCATAAAGAACCTCTCTTTAAATCACTATCACCTTACCCCTCAAAGGATTTAATCTCCAGTGCTTACCGTCACTACCACCTCATACAAATTTCCCTCGCCCATTTACGCTATGATCACAAATGATACGGAAATTTTTATGCTTTTAATTCAAGTATTGAGAATGGCTACTCCCATCCTTTCAATGCGATTTACACAACTCGAAGGCTTTCTTCTGAAGGCACTCTCTGCATGAATGGTTTGGATTTATACTATCAATGCCTCTCTGCTTCTTTTACTGAAGATGGATAAACCATGCCTCTGTAAAAGAAGTTTACCAGAAAAGGAACCCTTGAAATGGATTCGAGCCTAAATGATGAAGGACCGGCAATACAAAGTTGAAAGGAATATTCCATGAGCAAAAAGGAATTGCCTTTACCGCCTTATTTTAATCCAGATAAGGTAAGTCAATTATGGCGGGTCTCGTATGAGGAGCGCTTTAGAGATGCCCTTCAATGGTCGAAACTGCAATCCATCCCTCCTGCGCACGAGGATTCTTTGGGTGTATGTTTGATCCTCGTTGACGTCCAAAATACATTCTGCTTGCCAGATTTTGAGCTTTATGTGCGGGGTCGTTCCGGCACAGGCGCAATCGATGACAACAGGAGGCTGTGTAAATTCATCTATAAGAATCTGCATCGAATAACACAGATCTCTCCCACCATGGATACGCATCAAATCCTACAGATTTTCCACAGCATCTTCCTGATCGATGAAGTTGGAGAACACCCCTCCTCCTACACGCTTATCTCAGAGGAGGAAATCAGAGCAGGACGTTGGAAAATCAATCCCGCGATCCTCCCCACCCTGCAATTAGAAAGCTCCTATACTCAAGCCTATCTTCAACATTACGTACATGAACTTCGAAAAACCGGAAAGTATGATCTCACCATCTGGCCTTACCATGCCATGTTAGGGGGAATTGGCCATGCACTCGTCCCAGCAATCGAAGAGGCTATTTTCTTCCATTCCGTCGCTCGCTGCTGCCAACCAGACTTCCAGATCAAGGGTGATCATCCACTTACTGAACATTACTCCGTGATTGGACCAGAAGTAATGGAAGATGCTGAAGGCAAATCCATTGCAACCAGGAACGATGCCTTCTTACAGAAGCTCACCAATTTCGAAATGATCGTTATTGCAGGACAAGCAAAAAGCCATTGTGTGGCCTGGACTATCGATGATCTTCTAAAGGAGATGCACTCAAAGGATGAAGAATGGGTTCGAAAGGTTTACTTGCTGGAAGACTGCACGTCACCTGTTGTTATCGAAGGTATCATAGACTACACAGAGGATGCCGATCGAACTTTTCAAAGATTTGCTGATGCCGGAATGAACATCGTCCGTTCCACAACACCAATAGAAAAGTGGCCTAAAATCAAGGAATAAACACCCATTTCATCTGCTAATAATCAAGACCTACCATTGGAGATCTCAGTAATTCAATCCAAGGGGGAGGAAGGATCGTTCTTAAGAACAAACCACTTTCATCAGATCAATAGGATGATCTACCTTCAGGTGCGTTGAAGTAGTTATAAACCGCTCGGGATAAATTTGCCACCAACTGGGATGTTGGTTCCCAAATCATAGGTGGATCATTCCACAGGAAGATGGACAGGACGTAATTTCCGCCAGGAGTGTAGATAACCCCTGCATCGATCAGATACTCGGTTGGCGAATCAATGTATCCGTGCTTATGCGCTACTCGCGTTCCTTCCGGAACCCCTGCTTCAAGCAGCCATCCCAGCTTATTCTGGGATAAGAGGTCCAGCATTGTGACGCACTCTTCCTGATCGATGCCACCAGAAAATGCCGCTACGAATGCCCCTCCTCCTTCGGCACAGCGATAGATATCCGATAGAAGCGTGCCAAGTTCAGAAGCCGTGGTCTGATTATATGGGTCCGGGCTTGTTGTCACATCCGATCGTTGATTTCCAGGAGTCTGTGGTTGAATGAGAAGGGGTGAGCCCAGTTTAAAATAGCCACCGAGGAAAGTGCTCTCCAACCCCAAATCACGCAAGGTGTTGGTGACAACTGCCGGTCCCGGAGATAATTCACCATCCATACCTTCCAAACGTGTCATTAATTCATCCGAGGTCTCGTTGGCAGAGTAAACAATCATCTCGTACATCCACTGCTCACCCTGGGGATCCAAAGGTTCATCAAAATACCGATAATATGTCGTCATAATACCAATTTTGATTGTGGAGGCAGCCGTAAAAGCAATATCCGGCTCGACCTCAATATCCACACTTTGATAACGTGTAAAATGGATTTCATCTCCATTTCGTAAATCCTGGAGGTAGATCACAGCAAGTCCATCAAAGGCCGCAACCTCAAGGTTCTGCTTTAAAAGAATCTCCAGGATCGAAAGCGAGGGTCGATCGGCTTCTTGGGAAACGATGGGTAGACCGACATTCCGGTTTTGGGGATTATTGATTACTTCACTGACAAGTTCAAGTGCTCGCGTAATATCCAAGACACGTCCTGCTTGTCCAGAGGAAAAGCTAGTTGTCCCAGGAATGGGTTCTGGCGATCTGGGGGGCTGATCATACCTCACCGCAATGTCTTTTAATATCGTTTCTAATTCAGATTGTGAGAACTCTGATTTGAGTGGGATACTGTAAGCCTCACCCGGGCGATTCCACAGAAAATCCCAGAAACCACTCCAGAAGTCTGTCTCTGTTCGGGCCAACTCCGAGGCTGCCAGCATGACTTCCGTATCCAATCGAAAGCCGACGCTGGCAGGATTAAGCAGGATAAGCTCATCCCCGTAATACATCTCAACTGGCGTGCTATACACCTGCATGATACGTTCCAGGGCATCCATTTTATCCAGGTTGCCTACAGGGACGCCTGCAATGGTCAGTTGATCTGGAAGCTTTGCGCGCAATCGGCTAAAGCTCACCAATTCATAGAAAACCAGCGCCAGAGCAGCCAGTAAGAGCCCGATGGATATCCAACGCAGGAGATCTGAACGACCTCGCCTCATCTCACCTCTGAGGCGTAAAGTATATCATAGGAGCATAAACGTATCCCTTTCCTGAAAAAACAGACATATTCATCATTTGACTCAATTAGAAGAAATCCACTCCAGCTAGAAGAACCGGCGCATGTGGGGAAGTGAGTTTTATCTGCTCTCCCACAGATACCTCCCTTTTTTATCTTTAGGGTCTTTTTTCAGTGGAACCATGCATTTTAAACACGTTCAATTGTCACACGTTCAGGTTCAATCTCGACGCACCAATACCCCAAGTCTTCAACACGGTACGTTACAGTTAGTCGATCATGTTCTCGATCAACATTCTTAAGTTGGAAAATTCTCTTGAACTTGAATGTAATCAGATGATCGTTCCATTCACCTTGCATCTCAGGGTCAAAGCCTTCAGGGGGTGTAAAGGCTCGTTCAATATGCGTCTCTTCCAGCAACAACCGTAGGATTGCTTCGGGGACATCAACTGCCCATAGAAGGCTTGCTCGCGCCTGGCTTTCCAATTCTTGAATGCGCTCTTGCTCTGTCATCTCCCATTGAATGGGATTCCAAATTCCAGGTAGATCATCCACATGAATCGTCTCAGGATCCATGACGCTTGGCATATCACCTCCTTAGATCACCCAGGAGAAAACTGGATTACGGGGATAAAACCCATACGGAAGTTCAAGCTGTGCTATCCGCTTGGCATAATCTGATTGCATCCTTTAAGATAGTGATTCTCTCTGAGAAAGAAGCTTTTGAGCTGTTTCCTCCAATTGGGCTAATTTTTCTTCCTCTTTTTCAACAACATCCTTCGGTGCCCGAGTTGAGAATGGTCCTGCAAGTAAATCTCTTAATCGGTTTATTTGCCCCTCAACGACCCCTAATTCGCGCGAAATCCGGTCCAGTTCTGCTTCCAGATCCACCATCCCAGAGAGAGGCAAATATGCTTCAATGGAACCAATCACCAGTGGGACAGAATCGACAGGTATCTCACCCAATTCCTCAGCGACTTCAAATCTTTCAGGATCCAGATGTGCAAGAGTTGTAATGACCGTCTTCATGCTTCGGATCAATTCCACAGACTCACCAGCCTGGATCTTGCAGACAATTTTCTGCCCAGCCTCGACTTTCTTCTCAGAACGGACATTGCGAATGGAACGAATCAGATCCATGATAAACGAGAATTCTTTGATCGCCTCGAAGTCTATCTCATGATCTACTCCTATCTCTGGCCATTCTGCGACCATTAAGGCCTCTTCCCAGGGACGATCAGGGCTGAAACCTGCTGGATGTTGTAAGCAGGCGATTCTTAAATGGTCCCAAATTTCTTCCGTGACAAAGGGGATAAAGGGATGCAGCATACGAAGGCATGCATCCAGAACCTTTATCATTGTTTTAACACTTCGCCAATATCCTTCCTCACCTTCCTTGATTTGTAGTTTAGCTACCTCCAGATACCAGTCAGCAAACTCGCCCCAGAAGAAATCATACAATTGGCGCCCTGCTTCCCCATATTGATAAGTGTCAAACATGCGATTTACATCCTGAACCAATTGGAAAAGCGGGGCAAGAATCCAACGGTCTGCCAGGGAATATCCGGGCATCCAATCCAACTTCGTTGG
>MGNI01000024.1:9452-10691 GCA_001795115.1 Chloroflexi bacterium RBG_16_48_8
ATCTGTGCCATATTCCTCCATAAGCTCCAGCGGGTCGATCACATTTCCCAGGGATTTGCTCATCTTCCGGCTGTTTTCATCACGGACGAGTCCATGAAGATAGACATAGCGGAAAGGCACATCGCCGGTAAATTCCAATCCCATCATGATCATCCGAGCTACCCAGAAGAAAAGGATGTCATATCCTGTCTCCATCATTGTTGTCGGGTAATACCTTCTGTAATCTTGCGTCTCTTCTGGCCATCCAAGGGTTGAAAAAGGCCATAATCCTGACGAGAACCAGGTATCGAGGACATCCGGGTCCTGTTCGATATTCTCCGAACCGCAAAAGGCGCACCAGTCAGGATCCTCACGGGAGACAGTGATCTTTCCACAATCTACACAATGCCAGGCGGGTATCTGATGTCCCCACCATAACTGCCTGGAAATGCACCAATCCTTGATATTCTTTAACCAGTTGTAGTAAACGGCAGAAAACCGATCTGGAATGATTTTAATCCGCCCATCACGAACCGCCTCCAACGCTGGCATTGCTAGTGGCTCCATCTTTACAAACCATTGCGTTGAAATCATGGGTTCAATGGCTTCGCCCCCACGCTGGCTCCTTGGAACCTGCATCAGGTATGGCTCAACCTTAATCGTAAGGCCAGCGGCTTCCAGATCCTGCCATAGTTTTTCTCGACATTCATATCGATCCAATCCCTCATAGGGTCCAGCGTTCTCATTCATCTTGGCATCAGGAGTTAGCACATTGATTATTTCCAATCCATGTGCCTGACCAATCTCATAATCGGCTGGGTCATGACCAGGTGTGATCTTCAATGCGCCTGTACCGAATTCGAGATCAACATAGGCATCCATGATGACAGGAATGGGACGGTTCAGGATGGGCACCAGGCACTTCCTACCCACTAGATGTCTGAAACGATCGTCATCAGGATGGACGGCAACTGCGGTATCCCCCAGGATGGTCTCAGGGCGTGTGGTCGCAACGGGGATACTTTCATCTGAATCCGCAAGAGGGTAATTGAAATAATACAACTTTCCTTCTTCCTCGAAATATTCCACCTCAAGGTTGCTAACAGCTGTCTTTAAACCAGGGGACCAATTGACCAGATAGGAGCCGCGATAGATCAGGCCTCGTTCATATAATTGAACAAAGGCTTCTCGAACTGCTTTAGATAAACCTTCATCCAGGGTGAAACGCTCTCGTTCCCAATCGCAGGATGCCCCTATCCT
>MGNI01000024.1:10723-12360 GCA_001795115.1 Chloroflexi bacterium RBG_16_48_8
AAGTCCGCCGGACGAATGCTTCTCGCCCCAATTGCTCACGTGAGATACCTTCTTGGCGCAAGCTCATCTCTACCTGCAGCTGGGTAGCAATCCCGGCGTGATCGGAACCTGGTACCCACAGCGTTGGGATACCCTTCATTCGACTGTGACGAATCATCAGATCCTCAATCGCCAATGTGATGGCATGACCCAGGTGGAGTTCTCCAGTAACATTGGGAGGCGGTATCGAGATCACATACGGATCTTTATCAGGGTCCTCTTTCGGTCGGAAAAAACCCTGTGCTTCCCACCAAGCGTAAAGCCGTTCTTCCACATCTTTGAAATCATATGTCTTGGGCAGATCATAAACGGACATCGAGCCTCCTAATATATGCCGAAGAAATCCACAATCATTGAGAAAAAAGAATGAACCATTTGATCAACCATAAGCATTCCACTTTCAGGGACATCTCCTATCACGCTGTTACCGCAACCTGGAATAAGTCCTCCGAAACTAAGATTTTCGCTTCCAGAGGTAGATTCTCCAGGATCTCTACAGTCGCAACTCGTGTAGCACTTTTTATGTCAACTAGAGAATCCTTGAGCTGCTCTGCGATCCATGGGTCCATTGTGGAAATATGTAGCCCGGGCAATTCTGTCGATAATGGAAGCTTATTCTCACTCTTGTAGCGTCGGACTGCAGTAACCACCTGGATCATCATTTCCCCAAAGGACTCCGACCTTTCATCCAGTTGGAACATGCCTTTTCTTGGCCATTCCTCAAGATGGATCGAGACATGATTCGCCCTCTCGCTAAACAGGTTTTGATAAACCTGCTCTGTGATATGTGGAAGGATAGGTGCAAACAGCCTCAGGATGTTGAGTACAAGTTGATAGAGGCTGAACTTCGCACTCTCATTCCCATTGCAAGATTCCCCATACAGACGATACTTGATCATTTCCAAGTAGTTGTCAGCGAGATCATGCCAGAAAAAGGTCTCCATCTCAGAAAGTGCTGTCGAGTAATCGTAGCTTTGAAATGCTGAAGTTGAAATATCGATAACACGTTGCAACCGCCTCAAGATCCATCGATCAATAGGTAGAAGATCTTCGAACTCCTCTGGGGGATTGTACTCACAAAAGAAGTTTTCACTGAAACGCGCCACGTTCCAAATCTTTGTGACCAATCTGGATCCAATGCGGATTTTCTCCTCGCTGATCACAGAATCCTTGCCTAACCCAGTATTGGCTGCCCAATAGCGGACCGCGTCTGCAGAGTATCGATCGATCATCTCCTGGGGAGAGACCGGGCCACCACCTCGACTTTTGCTTATTTTCCCGGTACCGGCAGGAGCTAATCCCCAGCCGGATATGGCAACATCCTTCCAAGGTAATTCCTTAAAATGGTGCAAGGATTTCACAATGGTGTAAAAAGCCCAGGTACGAATAATCTCATGGGCTTGGGGTCGCAAAGACATGGGAAAAGTCTTTCGATATAAATCCTTATCGGATAACCAACCACATGCAATTTGAGGTGTCATAGAGGAAGTAGCCCATGTATCCATCACATCCTGCTCAGGGGTGAAAGTTGTACTCCCACAAGAGCACTTGTGCAACGGTTGGTCGCGGTTCGGATCCACGGGAAGTTGTCCATCTTC
>MGNI01000024.1:12382-15004 GCA_001795115.1 Chloroflexi bacterium RBG_16_48_8
AGTGTGCAATACCACAAAGGGAATGGGACACCAAAAAACCTCTGACGAGAAATGAGCCAATCCCAATTCAGGTTCTCAACCCACTGTGTAAAGCGTGTTTTCATATGTTCAGGATGCCAATGGATGCGTTCAGCGGCCTTCAGCAGATCTTTTTTATAATCGAGAACATTGACAAACCATTGCTTCGTCACCAGAAACTCGATGGGGGTATCACAGCGTTCATGTACTCGCACGGATTGTTGGATTCTTTGTTGATCGAGAATTAAGCCATCCTGATCTAATACATCGATAATCTTGCCCCGTGCCTGATCTACGTGAATACTTGCGAATGGACCCGCTTCACGGGTTAAATGACCATTCTCATCGATCACAACCTTAAGCGGAAGATCATGGGTACGCCACCATTGGATATCTGCTGCATCACCAAAAGTACAGCACATTACCACGCCTGTGCCTTTGCTCCGATCAACCCCTGGATCCTCCAAGATCCTAACTTCCTGATTAAAAAGAGGCACTCGAATTTTTTTGCCCAATAAAAGTTTCCGATCAGCATCACCTGGGTGAATAAAAACCGCGACACAAGCTGGAAGCAGTTCCGGTCGAGTAGTAGCGATGGGTAAGACACCACCATCTTCCAGTCGAAAAGCGAGGATGTAGAAATCCTTTTCGCGCTCGATATCCTCCAAATCGGCTTGGGCCAGTGCAGTTTCGCATTCGGGGCACCAGATGGAAGGGGCTAATTGCCGATATAAGAAACCTTTTCGATAGAGATCTAAGAAAGAAGCTTGTGAGATCCTGATCGTTCGTTCATCGATGGTTCTATAGGTATAACGCCAATCAATTGACAACCCAATCCGCTGCCAAAGCGTTCGATACTCTTTTTCGAATTCTTCACTGACCTCCATACATTTCTCCCTGAAGGCTTCACGCCCCATCGTCTTGGCCTTGAGACCAGTTATACGCTCCACCAATCTCTCTGTGGGCAATCCATTGTCATCAAAACCCATGGGATAGAAGACATCATAGCCATTCATTCGCCAAAAACGAGCCAAAAAATCTATTTGGCTATAGGAATAGACATGCCCCAAATGGAGATGCCCGGATACCGTTGCAGGGGGTGTGTCGATGGAATAAACCGACCTACCGTTCTCACCTGAAAACCGATAGAGACCCATTTCCTCCCACTCGGCTTGAATGTGAGATTCCCGTTCGGATGAGATATATCGTTTCGTAAGGGTCATCATATCTTCTCTTTTTCCCAACTTTGTCAAGGCAGTAAATGTTGCGGACTGCCCCGAACCAACGTGATAGCATAAAAATCCCTTCGCCCACGAGGACGAAGGGGTTTACCTCCGCGGTACCACCTCGGTTCATCGGTCGTTTTTAGACCGATGCACTCAGTACCCCGACCAGCATCAGGGCTTCGCTGTAACGGGCTAACCCGCACCGTTCTATACCCCATTTACGGGTTTCTTCGGTAAAAAAACCTGGCGACATTCAGCTGCAGCTACTGCGGGGGCTTTCAGCCTACGACCAATCCTTCTCTATCAGCGCTACGCAGCCTACTCCTCCTGGTTAAATCCTTTATGAAAGATTAGCAGGATTATAGCAAAAATCAAACCCCTACGTCAATTCAGAAATGTCGGAGATGTAATCCAAGAAAGGGTGCAAAATAACCGTCAATGGGTGGGGAGAAACCCGAATGATCCGATCTTTAGTCTAAATCTAGAAAAAATGTGATGATGAAGATCTCATAGTCGCTAATGAGAGAAAACCTCTGATATTGCGGATAAGACGGATAGAGGAAAATGGAAAAAGACCCCACGAAAATAAACTACTCAACCGAGATGAGCCGACCTATGAAATAATGTAGCACGCAGATTCCCGGTAATGGTTAATTCGACTTCTTGCCTTTAAGAGGACCCGTCCATGGACCAGGGAAAAGTTCCAACGCTCTTCCAGCCGCACGAGCGATTTGTTTATTCTGATCAAAACGCCGTTTTTGAACTGCTGCTTGAGCATCGGATGTATGCCATTCAACCAACCGCAGGAGTGCAATCATGCGAGATCGTAGATGAAACTCTTCTTCAACGCTTCCCCCCTCGGCTGTAAAGGTCGTTTGTGGTTTCTCAACAATCTCAATTAACCTAGAGATCACAACAGGATGATTGATTTGGGTTAACCGCTTTACGGAGTCATATACGAGCGCTGGATCCGCAGATCTCAAAGCACGATACCGGTGTAATTGAATCGTCGTGAGAATGGCAATTTCTCTAACCAAGGGATCCTCGTCATCGATAGCTTCTTCTATTTCAGCAACGGCATTATTATCTAAAGCCATTCCAGGGCGATTTGCAAATTCCACAGCTGCCCTTTGACGTTCCACCGGATCGCTACCTCGCAAATCATAGGATACTCGTGCTCTTTCAATTAACCGACCAGCCGGGGAAACAGTTAAAGAAGCAGATTGATCCTGTATAAAATGAGCCAATTCTTCTTCAGGCGCATCAATGAGATAGATCGATCGTTCAAGCACCGATCGAATATGAGGTTCGACCTTGGGGAGTAGGTCTGTAAGAAATGCCTTCAATGACTCCAGGCTACGTTGTTGTTTAACTGCTT
>MGNI01000024.1:15040-15319 GCA_001795115.1 Chloroflexi bacterium RBG_16_48_8
TAATTTCTTCTGCTCAGCCTGGAGTTGATCCCTCCCCTGCCCACGTAATTCCAGTAGCAAACGTCCGGTTTCATCCAGCTTCTCGCTAACCTTCACAAACTCTCGCTGGATTTCGTCCGCTTTCCCATTTAATGCTTTCTGAACCTCGTTTATGCCAAGGCTATACACGGATTTCGCTACCTCCCGCGATTATTATAGTGGATCAAATAAGTTAGAGGTATGAAAATATCTGAGTGTTATGGAATCTCCTTTTGTTCTCACTTTTACCATTTCATGAAG
>MGNI01000024.1:15491-15921 GCA_001795115.1 Chloroflexi bacterium RBG_16_48_8
TTCCTAAAAGTTAGAATGCAGTCCTCTTTGAGATGACCCAGGAGAACGGATATGGCAAAGATAATCAATATCGAAGGAATTAGCCTGAAGTACGCTGAAACTCTTCAGAATATTGGCATTCGCTCAACAGAACGACTGTTGCTAGTAGCCTCTCATAAGCAAGGTCGCCATGATCTGGCAACGCAAACAAATATCCCGGAAAAGCTCATTCTCGAGTGGGTCAATCTATCCGATCTCATTCGGATCAAGGGTATTGGTGAGGAATATAGTGACTTACTTGAAGAAGCTGGAGTTGATACCGTTAAAGAACTGCGCAATCGAAATCCAACCAATCTCTTTGAAACTTTGAAAAAAATCAACGCTGAAAAGTTCCTCGTTCGGCGATTGCCTTCCTTAAAAGATGTTGAAAAATGGGCCGAGAAAGCTAAAA
>MGNI01000024.1:16000-16365 GCA_001795115.1 Chloroflexi bacterium RBG_16_48_8
ACAAGTCAATCTCTACGTGTCCGCGCCTTATGAACGTTGTTCGGTAAAAGTGCCTCTCTTTTGAGAACGACCTCCTAATTCCAAGGAAAATCATCGCTTTACGACTGTACCAGAGTATACTCTCCTAACACAAGAGCAGAATACAATGTCGACCAATAGAAGCTCACCACCCATTTATGGCACATGGACCATTGATAAAAGATTCATACGGAATGAAAATGGAGATAGCACTAGTGAATAAACCGCCGTACAACCGATCCAGCCCTCCTGAGCAAGCGACCTTCGTCATTTTTGGAGCTTCAGGCGACCTTACAAAGCGGATGCTCATACCCGCGCTCTTCCATCTTTACAGTAAGAATCAGCTT
>MGNI01000024.1:16414-16593 GCA_001795115.1 Chloroflexi bacterium RBG_16_48_8
AAACCTTTCGAAACAGGATGCAGGAATCCATTAAGGCGATGCCAGGGGCGGAATATAGTCCCGAGCACTGGACGAAATTTTCAAAGAAGCTTTACTATCTTTCCGGTGATCTGACTGAGCCATCAGACTATCAAAAGATTGACCTCTTCATTAAGGAAAATCTCCTTTCGCTCTCCCCT
>MGNI01000024.1:16612-16752 GCA_001795115.1 Chloroflexi bacterium RBG_16_48_8
TTGCGGTTGCTCCACAGTTCCACGAGATCCTTGTCCAACAACTTGGGGATTCAGGCATGGCTTCAGAAGAGAATGGGTGGAGGAGAGTGATCATTGAAAAACCTTTTGGAAAGGACACGCTAAGTGCTCAGAAGCTGAAT
>MGNI01000025.1:0-3585 GCA_001795115.1 Chloroflexi bacterium RBG_16_48_8
CATGTATTTCACATGAAACCATCGCCCTCATCAAGAAAATGGCGAAGGAAAAGTAACTGCTCAGCCTGGTGACGAAACAAACTCGGGCAAATATGGGTCACCAACAAGGGCTGATCGAAGAACATCCAAAACACGTTGCTCATTTTTCCGTGCGGTCGAGATGTAACCGCGAACCAGACAGAAGGTATCAGAACCTTCCTTAGTGCGGAAACTGCCGGACACTTTCTGCTTGACCTTCATCATTCGGATGTCCCGCTCCGCTTGATTATTATCAAACGGAACCCCAAAATCGTGCATAAACGCCAGCACAGCCTTCTTATGATCATGGAGCCGATCCAGCAGGTTCTTGGCCGGGGTTTGCTTGATCCGCCCTCGCTTCCTGGGTTGTCCTTCTGCTCGTTCCGGTGGGGGGTTGGCCTGCAACCCCTGTTCGATCAAACGATCATAGCGGCTTTCAAAGTCGGTCACTTGTTCCGGTGAGAGGCAACGCTGCGTTGTTCGAGCTGTCTCAACCGCTTCTTTTATCTCCACCAGCAAGTCAGCCAATTCGCTCTCCCAGCCTTGCGGATAGCGCTCCTGCAGGAATGCTAATCCCCGCAGGTGATGAGCGTTGCATAAGGCGTGTTTGACGTCATATTTCAGGTAAGAACCCCAAGCATCGTGAACAGCCCATCCTTTGAGGTGAGGTAAGATGCCAATGGCATCCATCGCCTTTGAGCCTCGTTTGCCATGGACCACATAGTGGGTGAGCCGTTCCGTGCTCGCCGTGTGCAACCAGTGCAGCTTTCCCTCCACCCGTACCCCGGTCTCGTCAAAGTGAACCACTTTTTCTTCTTCGATCAGATGATTCTTGATCGCTTCATTCCCCGGCTGTACCTGTTCTGCCACCTCTTCACAGGCCTTCAGAATCGTCCCTTCAGCCAATGGTTGGCCGTATATATCCTCAAACACCTCGCTCGTTCGTTCCAATGGCAGCAGCTGGTATTGGTTGAAGTACACCGCTTGTGCCTTGACCCTCGGCCCATACTGCACGGGTTGGGTGACATCTTCCGGAAAATCTGCCTTGATTTCTTCGCCACATCTCGGACAGCGCTTGATCTCTGCCTGGTGTTCGGTCACCTCTAGTCTGACAACGGGCAAGTCGAATACCTGTCGCTTCTCGTGCCTGCTTGTTTCCACCTCTTCCAGACATGTATGACAGCGGCAGCACTCTTTCACTTGATGCACTACAACTCGGTCCGGATGTTCGACCGCTTGCAAGGTGTGCCCTTTGTGCCCCGGCTGCCCACCTCTCTTCTTCCTGCGGCGCTTGCGCAGACTCTTGGGCGCCGGCTTATTCAGACCATCACTGGAAGGAGGCTTTCCGCTATTGCGGCTATTCTTGGCAAGTCGATCTTCTAGTTTCTGCATCCGTTCGGCTAAAATTAGGGTGTGTTGCATCATCTCGCGAAACAGCACCACAACAGCTTCTTCACCCTGGCGGTAGGCCGCACGTACTTCGTCTTCAGTGGGAAATTGGATAAGTGTCATGTTTCGTATTGTGACAGCTTCATCGACTCATTAAAAGAATCAAATGTAACCAATTGCCCATTACTTTTAACACCTATGCCTGAGCAGTTACCTTTCTTTTTGATATAATAATATCCGTTCTGCTCAGATCGATTTGTACCACTCACAGATCTTAATGAAACATTTAATTTGCATGAATTTCCTCTCACCTGCCAAGATTAATGTCTCTGAGGAGAAAGAATGGAAAAAGAGAAACTTCAAAGCCTCTATTATGAGATGGTACTTGTACGCCGTCTCGAAGAGAAGAGTGCGAACCTCTATCAACAAGGAAGGATTGGAGGATTCTTACACTTATACATAGGACAAGAAGCCGTTGGCAGTGGTGTTATCGCTGCCCGTCAGGCGAAGGATCGAGTCATCACAGCTTACCGTGATCACGGTGTGGCAATCTCATGTGGGATGGAACCTAAGGTCGTCTTTGCAGAGTTGTTAGGAAAGGAAACGGGGTGTTCAAAAGGGCGCGGTGGTTCCATGCATTTGGCAGACGTGAAACTTAATTTCTGGGGAGGTCATGCTATCGTGGGGGCACACCTTCCTCTGGCGGCTGGGATGGCGCTTGCGGATAAATATCGAGGGTCGGATGCTGCCACCCTTTGCATGTTTGGCGACGGTGCGACGAATATCGGATATTTCCATGAAGCTTTAAACCTCTCCATGGTTTGGAAACTACCTGTCCTTTGGGTTTGTGAGAATAATCAATATGGAATGGGAACTTCGGTAGAACGTGCTTCTGCAGTCAGTGAGATCCGCCAAAAAGCGAGCTGTTATGGCATGCCTAGTGAGCGGGTAGACGGGATGGATGTGCTCCAAGTATACAATGCAACCCAGAAAGCATTGGAACATGTACGCAAGGAAGGTCCCTTTCTGTTAGAAGCCTTGACGTACCGCTATCGTGGGCATTCCATGGGTGATCCAGAACGCTACCGTGCAATCGACGAGATCGAAAAATGGCGGAAAGATGATCCCATCGGCATCTTCCGGGAAAAACTTCTGGCAGACCTGGGGTTCAGTGAATTAACTCTTGACGAGGAGGAGCTTCGAGCCGAAAATGTGATCGAAGAAGCTGTGCAATTCGCTGAAGCGAGTCCAGATCCAGCTTCGGAAACACTGTTCGATTACCTCTACGTAGAATAAGGCAAAGAAACAATGGCGATGATTACCATGCGTGAAGCCATCTCTCAAGCCTTGTGGGAGGAGATGGAACGAGACCAGAATGTATTTATCATGGGAGAAGAAGTGGGATTGTGGGGGGGAACCTACGCCATAACCCGTGGTTTTTATGACCACTTCGGTCCTGAGCGAATACGGGATACGCCCATTGCAGAGGGTGTCATCATTGGCGCCGCCAATGGCGCTGCCATGGCAGGATTACGACCGGTGGCGGAGTTGATGACGATTAACTTCGCTTTCCTAGCTATGGACCAGATCGTGAATCACTCCGCCAAACTCCGGACGATGTTCGGTGGGCAATTTAACCTTCCCATCGTTATCCGGGCAGTTGGCGGCGGAGGACGCCAATTAGGTGCAACACATTCCCAAACCCCCGATGTCGTTTTTGCTCATTTTCCAGGTATTAAAGTTGTCGCACCAGGAACGTCCTATGATGCCAAGGGCCTCCTCAAATCCGCCATTCGTAGCAATGATCCAGTCATGTTCATCGAACATGCAACGCTTTACCAGAGTAAGGGTGAGGTTCCTGATGAGGAATATCTGGAGCCCATCGGTGTATCTAAAATCCAACGGGAAGGCCGAGATGTCACCCTGGTGACCTATTCGAAAATGCTGCAGGTCTCAATCCAAGCAGCGGATCAGCTTTCCTCCGAGGGAATTGAAGTTGAAATCATCGATCTACGAACATTACGCCCTCTGGATATGGAGCCAGTGATCCTATCGTTCCGACGAACCAACCGTGCCGTCATTGTTGAAGAAGGTTGGGGTTCCTTCGGGATCGGCGCTGAAATCTCTGCGCGCATCTATGAGCGCGCCTTTGATTATGTGGATGCTCCCATAAAGCGG
>MGNI01000025.1:3627-5433 GCA_001795115.1 Chloroflexi bacterium RBG_16_48_8
TGGAGCAGCTTGCGCTGCCGCAAGTAGAGGACGTTATTCGAGCAGTGAAAGAGGTGCTCTAATGGCTGAGAAAATTGTTATGCCAAAGTTGGGCTTCGACATGGCGGAAGGGAAACTCATACGCTGGGTGAAGTCGGAGGGAGAGCAAATTGTCAAAGGTGACGTTTTAGCAGAAATAGAGACAGATAAAGCAACGGTTGAAGTAGAAGCCCAATCTTCGGGTGTAATGCGAAAGCACATCGTTCAGGAAGGAACGGTTGTACCTGTAGGAAATGTTATTGCAGTTATTGGTGAGGTGGACGAGGAGATTGATTATGAACGCCTACTTGAAAGAGAGGCAGCGACGCTTTCACCCGAGGCCAAAGATGTCGGTCTTAAAGAAAAAGTTCCTGAACCCACGCAGCCATCAACTGCGAGGGAAGGTCGACTTCCAGGCGGTGTAAAGGCCTCGCCTATCGCACGCCGACTCGCCGAGGAAAAAGGTCTAGACCTGAGAACCATCCCTGGGACAGGTCAAGGCGGCAGAATAGTCAAGCGAGATGTCGAAGAAGTATTGGCTACGACCCGAGAAGGGATCTCACCGGCTATTGAAGCGCCTGCCCCACACACCCGCACCGAAGCCTTTGAAGTAGTGGCACTCCTTGGAGAGACGGTTGAGGTCCCGTTGACGAAACTTCGATCCATCATTGGCAAGAGAATGACGTCCGCTAAACAACAAGTGCCTCATTTCTACCTGACAGGTGAATATGATGCAGCTCCATTGATGGACTTAAGACGCGAAATTAATGAA
Source organism: Chloroflexi bacterium RBG_16_48_8 (assembly GCA_001795115.1). Classification (GTDB taxonomy): domain Bacteria; phylum Chloroflexota; class Anaerolineae; order Anaerolineales; family E44-bin32; genus MGNI01. The sequence continues at coordinate 4,418 of MGNI01000025.1, forward strand.
CGTCTTCCTGAGGGTGAAAAGCTATCTGTTACTGATTTTATTGTCAAAGCCGCTGCCTTAGCGCTACGTCAGTTTCCCAATCTAAATGCAACGCTCTCGCACGAGAAAATCCTTCGGCATGGTGATATTAATATCGGGATCGCAGTTGCGGTGGAGGATGGTTTACTTACTGTTGTGATCCGAAATGCCGACCAAAAATCCATACGGACTATCTCCAATTCCGCCCGTATCGCCATTTCGCGAGCACGTGATGGACGTGTTCGACCCGAAGATGTCGAAGGTTCAACTTTCACAGTATCCAATTTAGGTATGTACGATATCGAAAATTTCATTGCGATCATCAATCCGCCCGAAACCGCGATCCTGGCAGTGGGTACCGTAATGGATGTTCCTGTTGTGAAAGATGGTGAAATCATTCCTGGAAAGAGATTCAAAGCTACACTTTCTGCAGATCATCGCGTGACGGATGGTGCCGAGGTTGCGCGATGGCTTCAGCTATTCAAGGGTACCATCGAGGATCCGTTGAGACTATTGATTTGATTGGATCACTATTTGGGTATATCCCAAGAGATGTTGCATCAGGCATTTCCAAGGCGAGAATCGGGCAGTGTCCCTCCAACCCAACACTTGAGGAGTTTGCTACCAATAACAGATTACATCCCACTATTTATTGGAATTGGCTAATGTTCTCCTATTCAGCTAAAATTAGGCCAACAAACACAGAAGAGGGCAAATGATGAGTTCGGCAAGAATTCTAATTGTCGATGATGAACCAGATACCCTGGGATTGATTGAACTCACCTTACAAACAGCTGGTTTCAGTGTCAGGAAAGCTGCAAATGGTGATCAGGCTTTAGCAATCCTTCTGAATGACACTTTTAATTTAGTCCTTCTTGATATCATGATGCCAGGCATGACTGGGTTCGATCTCTTGGAAATCCTGCGCCAACGTCAAGTGGAAATACCTCCGGTTGTCTTTTTAACGGCTAAAAGCAGACAGGAAGATCGAGAGATGG
>MGNI01000025.1:5443-10638 GCA_001795115.1 Chloroflexi bacterium RBG_16_48_8
CTCGGTGCTGCTGCTTTCCTAACAAAACCTACCACACGCGGTGACCTCCTAGATACGATTCGCTCAATCCTGGGCGAATAATCTCTATGCTACCCATCGAACAAAATCTATCCTTACTGGAAAGGATGCTGGAAGAATTTGAGCTCTTCATCCTTTCAGCAGAGGTCTTTTGGCCATTGGCCCAGGGAGGGATCCGAGGTACTCCTTTGCCTAGATTGACTATAGGGGGTTTGTTGCTCATCCTGGATGAACTGACTGCTCTGAATCCAAAAATGACTCCCAAACAAGCCATGCGGCATGACAGATTGCTTCGGAAGTTTGAAGGGATGCTTGAAAAATGGCGGGTTGCTATTGAAAATAAAGCGATCCAAGAACTACAGGCACGTTTAAACTTGTGGCGGGCTTACCTGCACGATCTTGAAGAACAGCCCGAATGGATCGAAAATTATCCGCGGGAAGTTCGCACGCGTGTGATGATGGAACACCTCATCGCCATCATCGGTCCTAATCCTGACCTGGAAGTTGAATTTCAGGCTATTAAATATCTCGATGACCGAATCCATAATTTTCTCTTGCCGGGGGAATTTATCTGGGAGGATCCGTTGCAGCAACTTTATCCTCGGGATACGTTTCCCTTCCTTTATATGAGACCGCGCGATTCGATCATCCGTTCATTCTCTGACCGGTAGCAAGCACCCTCTTCTAACATCTGCTGGTGTTCCAATCGAGTAGGGAGCAGCGGCAAGCCGCCCCCTCTCACACCTCCGGACATGCGGGTCCGCATCCGGAGGTTTGTCAAGTCAAACGCAGTTCCTGGTAGCGTTTCCCGATGCTTACTAACCCCGCTTCTTTCCAATAAGCATTCCTCAGGGCTTTGTTGTCATACGCCAACTCGCCCAACCTCACAGTCTCTTTATGGGGTTTGTGTTCCTCAGAGCCTGTGCTGAGCGAAGCCCAAGCATCGCAGGTTTGCCTACAGCTTCCTTCAGACCCCGCCTCACGACGACGCCCTTGCCTTCAGCTAACGGTTGGTGCGATCAACCACCGTAAGGGACTTTCACCCTCTAGCCAACGCCCATGCCGGGCGCACCAAAAAAGCGGGTGAAATCCATCACCCGCTTTTTATTCCTCTATATTGGTTCAATCCTATCCGCAAATCATCAAGGACAAATTCACACAGACGACTCGTTTACGGGAGGAGGTTCAATTGCATCCAGCATCTTATTTCGCGTAGTCTACAGCTCTTGTCTCCCGAATGACCGTCACCTTAATTTGCCCAGGATATTGCATCCCCTCCTCAATCTTCTTGGCGACATCGCGCGCTAAACGAGTGGCGTCCAAGTCATCGATATCATCCGGTTTGACAATCACTCGGATTTCACGACCTGCTTGCAAGGCATAGCTCTCCGAAACCCCAGTGAAGGAGTTAGCAACTTCCTCCAGAGCCTTGATGCGCTTGATATATTGTTCCAAGCTCTCTCGTCGTGCGCCCGGACGTGCGCCGCTGATGGCATCTGCTGCCTCGACAATGACGGCTTCCACACTTTCCTGCTCAGTCTCATGATGATGGGAGGCAATAGTATTGATGATCTTTTCATTGACACCATGCCGGCGACAGAATTCGGCGCCAATAGCTGAGTGGGTTCCTTCCACTTCATGGTCCATGGCTTTACCAATATCATGTAACAACCCACCCGCTTTCGCAACATCAGGATCCGCTCCCAATTCGGCCGCGATCACCCCTGCAAGCTGTGCCGTTTCCACTGCATGAGCCAGTTGATTTTGTCCGTAGGAGGTCCTGAATTTCAATCGACCTAACTTCTTAACGATCTCGGGATGGAGCCCGGGCACACCCGCATCATAGGCAGCGCTTTCACCTTCCTCCAAGATGACGCGTTGGACCTCTTCATTCATCTGCTCCAAAATCTTTTCAATATGAGCAGGATGTATCCTGCCATCAAGAACAAGTTTTTCCATCGCTTTTCGAGCGACTTCTCGACGAACAGGATCGAAACAAGAGATCGTGACAGCTTCAGGAGTATCGTCGACAACGACATCCACACCGGCGGCTTGTTCAAAAGCCCGGATGTTGCGACCATTCCGACCAATGATCCTTCCCTTCATATCGTCCGAGGGGAGGGGTACAATCGAAACAGTCACCTCGGACACATGATCCGAAGCCACACGTTGGATGGCATCAGCGATCAACTCACGTGCTCTCCTTTCTCCCTCCATCTGAGCCTCTTCCTCGATTTGACGGATAATCCTGAGCATATCAGCACGTGCGTCGCGTTCAACTTCTTCCAGCAATTGAACCTTTGCCTCATCCTGTGTCATGGAGGAAATACGCTCAAGTTCGGTAATGATGTCGTTGTGTTGCTTCTCAAGTTCATTGGAACGCCTATCAAGGGAACTCTGTCGTTTGTTCAAGGCTTGATCACGCCTCTCGATGTTCTCCAGACGTTTATCGAGATCCTCCCTCCTACTTTGTACTCTTTCTTCCTCCCGATTTAATTCCGCACGCCGTCGGGAAATCTCGGCTTCTGCCTCATCACGATAACGCAAAGCTTCATCGCGCGCTCGTAATTCAAGTTCGCGTGCCTTGGCATGGGCTTTTTCCAGCATGCCTTCTACTTCAGCCTGCTGATTTTTCTTATCCCGGTATAACTGAAACTGGCGAATAAAAAAGCCAATGAGCACGCCAGAGACCAAAGCCGTTAAACCAATGATGATTGTCCATGTGTAACCCACTTCTAATCCTCACTTTCACCAATAGTGCCGGTCATCTCTATCCACACCCGCTTGACAACCGGTGAAATGGTTGAATATTGAAAACCACGCCTCCTCAGATAACCGGTGAGGCGTCCCTTAAAGATGTCCCAAGATAGATCCGCCATCTTTCTAGTTACCTTCGACGCTGCCCGGTAAGCTGCATCCTCCTCATCGAAATCCTTCAAGGCTATCTGGATGGCGCCATCAGGTATGCCCTTCTTGCGCAACTCCTGTTTCAATGCCCAAGCACTTCTAGGTCGAAAGGTGAGCCGATTTTCGACCCACCCTTGAGCAAAGGATCGATCATCAACCAACCCTCTCTCCTTTAACTGTTGAATCACCGTATCCTGAATCTCAACATTGGCGTTCGTACGCTGGAAACGGTCGCGTAATTCTTGCTCCGAGCGTGGTCTGCGGCTGATGAGTCTGAGAGATTGTTGGTAGGCTTGTTCCTCTAAATCTCGATTTTTTAATCGCTGGATTTGATCAGGAGATAATTCCTGACCAACTCTAAGCTCCACAGCGATGGATTTCATGATCATAAAATCCTTCTCACCATCGAGATAAATATCGACCCGATCACGATCTCTACCGGAAAATTTAAGAGCGGTAACTACTTTGTTTACTTCTAAAATAACCTCAAATAAACAGCCGCAATCTTTTTACCCAGATCGCGGCTGGATGCAAAATACCTGGTACAGGCAATCTCAATAGATGATTTAACGCCGCTTACCGCCATCTAAGTGGCTGGTGCCACCCAAATGCGGTTATCCCGAAGTTGACGCCCCGGAAGAGGGCAAGAATAAAAGATCCGTCACCTTCATTAGTATTTATTCCTCTCTCAGCGGAGTTAAATCGCATCCCTGAGATTTATTGCAAATCCATAGCCGCGCCTTGGTGCAATCAATGAACGATATGCGCAGTATTTTAAGTATACGCCATTTTTACCGGCGTTCCTCATTTTCAGATGCTTCATGCACCACATTTAATGGTGCTGCAGTGCGTATTTTCTTCTCCAATTCTTCCGCTACTTCACGGTTCTCCCGTAAGAAGTTCTTTGCGTTCTCTCGACCCTGCGCAATTCTTTCATCCTTGTAGGAGAAGAAGGACCCTCTTTTTTCAATCATCCCCATCTCCACTCCAAGATCCAGCAGGTCCCCAACTTTCGAGATCCCTTCGTTATACATGATATCAAATTCTGCTACTTTGAAGGGCGGGGCAACCTTATTCTTCACCACCCTTACGCGTGTGCGATTTCCCACAATCTCTTGTCCGCTCTTAATGCTTTCGGTCCGCCTCATATCCAATCGTACAGAGGCATAGAATTTCAATGCCCTGCCCCCTGTGGTCGTCTCGGGATTCCCAAACATCACTCCAATTTTCATCCTTAGCTGATTGGTAAATACCACTGCTGTATTGGTCTGTTTAATGGCTCCCGACAGCTTCCGCAGTGCCTGGCTCATCAACCTGGCCTGCATCCCCATGGTTGGATCTCCCATGTCCCCCTCGATCTCAGACCTGGGCACCAGTGCAGCTACACTGTCAATAATGACCACATCTACGGCTCCACTTCGTACCAGAGTCTCAGCGATCTCCAGAGCTTGTTCCCCCGTATCTGGCTGGGAGATATACAGGTTGTCTACATCCACCCCACAGCGTTCCGCATAAGCCGGGTCTAAAGCATGTTCCATGTCGATAAAGGCGCAAACGCCTCCTTGCTTTTGTGCTTCTGCTACAATGTGTTGAGCCAGCGTTGTCTTGCCTGAGGCTTCTGAGCCGAAGATCTCTGTCACCCGCCCACGAGGGATACCCCCCACTCCCAAGGCAAGATCCAGGGCTAAAGACCCGGTCGGGATCGCCTCCACTTTTAAATGCGTCGCTTCACCAAGACGCATGACAGCCCCGTCGCCAAATTGCTTTTTAATATGTGCAACTGCAGCATCCAGGGCTTGTTCGCGATCTTTGGTCATTCGACCCTCAAGTTTAATGGATTGATAGAAGTCTACCTGAGATCCTATGGGAGTGCAAGATAAAGCGATTCCTCTACCTTTATCTTCATGACTCATTGATAAGAGATACCAATTAACCGATCCTGTCCTCGCACAGCCTGATAGAAGCCAGCCAAATTCCAGCGCCCATCCTATTATCAAACTCCTCCAACCTTTAACATCTCGATAGAAAAGCAAGGTAAATTTACTATGGATGTGCCTTTGGGAAATCGGATAAGGGTTTGAGTATGTCAGGTGAACGGATACTCATCGTTGAGGATGAACCAGCCGTCGCACACGGCCTCGAAAATGGGTTGAAAAGTGAGGGTTTCCAGGTCTTCTGGGCTGAAAATGGCAGGGCGACCTTAGAACTGGTTCGGAAACATGATCCTCACCTCCTTCTCCTAGATATCCGCTTGCCAGATATCAGTGGAT
>MGNI01000025.1:10676-12223 GCA_001795115.1 Chloroflexi bacterium RBG_16_48_8
ATGCCCATCATAATGCTTCCCGCTCGAGATGGTGAAGTAGACAGAATCCTAGGGCTAGAGCTTGGAGCAGATGATTACATCGTTAAACCCTACAGCATCCGAGAGGTGATCCCACGCATCAAGGCACACTTACAGCGGACCTTGGGTGATCTGGCTCCCGTCTTCCCCGGAAATCGATTCCGGTTTGGAGAGTTTGAGATCGATTTTGAGCAACTTCAGATCAATCGTGGAGGAGAATCAATCCCCCTCACTCCCACTGAATACCGACTTTTAAAGCAACTGATCATTCACCGCAATCTCTCCCTCAGCCGCAGTAGATTAATTGAATCGATATGGGGATATGATCGCGATATCGACAGTGATCGAACCATTGATGTTCACATCCGCCATTTGCGAACCAAGTTAGAGAAAGATCCCACAGACCTCGTTGGATCCTAACAGTACGGGGCGTTGGGTATAAATTCCAACCCTAATCCTATAGTTGTTGCGATTCCATAAAAGTTTCACAATCGATTTACAATCCTACTCCTTTAAGATAGAACAATTTACCCTATTGGAGAGGATCTAAGAACGGATAGAGGAAAAATGAAGAAGATGGGGGAATCGTTCACGCGGAGAGCGAACCCGGTATCGGCAGTACCTTTACCATTGAACTCCCAAAATCGAATTCATTCATCTGTTATCGAATCGATAACAGATCGACTTGTTGACACCTTGAGATCTCAACCACGGGCAAAAAAAGAGCCAGCGCTGTTTGTGAAACATCCGCTGGCTCAAGACCCCGCTATGCCGTGTGCTACTGGTTCTGAACCTGCTTTCGCAGGTGGGATCTGGCAGATGAGTTTCGCCTTGGCTAAAGCCTATCGCGTCTCTCACCAAATCTCAAATCCCCTATATTTGGTGTTGGCTCAGAACGTAATGTCGCATCACCAACACAGCAGGGACAGAACTATATATACCATGATCAATTCTTCTTGACAATGTTACTAACGTCAGGTTCCAGATTTTTTACTTCCAAATGCAGTTCTGACAACTGCTTGGGTTCAGCCGGTGATGGTGCACCAGCCATCACATCGCGTGCAGCTTGATTCTTGGGAAAGGCAATCACCTCGCGGATATTGGGTTCTCCGGCGAAGATCATGCACAGACGATCGATCCCCGGTGCAATCCCCCCATGCGGCGGAGTGCCATATTCGAAAGCTTCCAACATATGACCAAAACGTTCTTGAGCGACATCGGGTTCCAAACCAATCAGCTTGAAGGCTTTCTCTTGTAATTCACGGTCATGGATTCGGATGCTGCCACCACCGACTTCATGACCATTCAGAACCATATCGTACTGCTGGCCTCGAGCTTTGCCCGGATCGCTATCTAAAAGCTGGATGTCCTCGGGCATAGGTGCTGTGAAGAGATGGTGGCTTGGATCCCAACGTTTCTCATCTTCATTCCATTCAACGTATGGGAAATCAATCACCCAACAAAATGCGAGCAGCTTGGATTGAACCAATCCAAGCTCCTCCCCTAAATGCTCGCGCAGCGTCCCCAAG
>MGNI01000025.1:12233-15894 GCA_001795115.1 Chloroflexi bacterium RBG_16_48_8
AACAATCGATGGCTGATCCGCGACAAAGACAAGCAGGTCACCCGGTTCGCCCTGGAGACGATCAATGACTGCCTGTATCTTTTCAGGCGTGAAATACTTTTGGAACGAAGATCGGAACTCCCCATCTTCCATGATCGCCAGGTAAGCCAATCCTTTGGCACTATAGCCTTTTACGAATTCACCGAGTTCATCTATCTTTCGCCGACTGAATTGAGCGCCACCCTTTATATTCAGCCCTCGCACCTGCCCCTCATCCTGGACCACCCGTTCAAATACCTGGAAACCACAATCGGCAGCGATATCTGAGATATCCCCTATCTCCATTTCGAACCGAAGGTCGGGATTGTCTTTTCCAAATCGATCCATGGCCTGGCGATAGGTCAATCGTGGCCATGGTTTAGCGAACAACCTCATATCAGGCAGAAGATTTTCCACCAAAGTGGTGAATAGTTCCTCCGCCAGAGACATTACATCCTCCCGTTCTACGAAGGACATTTCAAGATCCAACTGAGTGAATTCAGGTTGTCGATCACCACGCTGATCCTCGTCTCGAAAACAACGAGCGATCTGAAAATACTTTTCTATGCCTGCCACCATGAGTAACTGCTTCAGTTGCTGTGGGGATTGTGGCAGAGCATAAAATTCACCCGGGTGGATACGGGAGGGAACCAGGTAATCTCGCGCACCCTCTGGGGTGGTCTTGAACAGGATGGGCGTCTCCACCTCCCAAAAGCCCTGGTTACTCAAAAAATCACGGATGTACTTGACGACTTTGTGCCGCAGTTCGATGTTCTTACGAAGACGTTCACGGCGAAGATCAAGATATCGATACTTCAAACGTACCGACTCATCCACATCCGATTCTTCGTTGATCAAAAATGGAGGAGTGCGAGCGGGATTGAGTATCGTTAATTCTTCTATCTCAACTTCAACCTTACCCGTGGCAAGCTGTGGATTTTCCATACCTTCCGGTCGTTTATGAACAGTGCCACTCACCTGGATTACCCACTCAGGTCGGACGTTCATGGCTTCGGAATGTGCAGCTCGGGAAGAATTCGGATTCGTCACAAGTTGAATGAGCCCCTCCCGATCTCGTAGATCGATAAAAATTAATTCTCCATGATCGCGACGGCGGTTAACCCAACCAGCCAGAGTGACTTTCTGACCCACATGATCAATCCGTAATGATCCACAGTTGTGCGTTCTGTACATGTTGCCTCCACCTGAAAACACTTCGCCGCCCGGTTGACGAACGTCGGGCGGCGATCATTCTAATCATTCAGAGAGTCAATCAGCAGATAGACGTTCCGCCCGATCATGGTAACCACTGGAATAATGATCCCTTGGATTGATATCAGCCAATTGCACCATCTCTGCCTCGATGCGCAATTATAGCACGCACGAAGAATAGCGGTCAACGCGTTCGGTTAGAGGGATGCATTTCTTAAAGTATTGTATCTTGTACTCCCAAGATGAGAGTTGAAATCCTGCCGCAAGCCCGGACCCTTCGATAGTGTGAAGATGGAACTGGGTCCATTATAAACGCAGCTTTTCAAGACCTGTAGGGAGGATGGCATAGACGATCGTTTATTCCATCTCCCTCATTTTGCGAAGATCTTCTTCTGAATCAACATCAAAGAGCACAGAATCATCCCATTCAAGCTGCACAACTGGATAGTGAGAGAAGATCGCTCTACCTCCCTGATCTCCCTTCACTTCCCGCAATGAATGGAAGGTCCGTCGATCAAACAATACGGGATTTCCTCTCTTGCCCTGCGCAAAAGGCGCAATGACAGGAGCAAGGCTGCGTCTGTGTTGTTCGACCAACGCCTTTAGCAAATCAGGCTTCACGAGCGGCATATCCGCCAAGAGGAAAATGACAGCTTCAACTTGATCTTGTACCGACTCCAACCCGAGGTGAACTGAACTGCTCTGACCGCGTCCTGGTTCTGTGTTCTCTACAATGTGAACGGGGTGATGCATTAAAGCGTTCTTGACAGCTTCACCTTCCGGCCCCACAACGACAACTACAGGGTCCAGGTGCCCTTCCAAGGCGGTCTCAACAGAATGGATTACCAGTGGCCTACGGCGAAATGTCATCAGCTGTTTCAGACCATCCAGCCTGGTGGATGCCCCTGCAGCTAAGATAACTCCCGCTACACGTGCGATCGACTCCTTAACAGGGGATGCTTCCATCATGGAGGTTAAAAGGACGCTTTGAATCCCCGCAGTCCTGATCAAACCCCGGGCAATTTGCCGACCATTTTCCAGATCTTCATTTGAATCTGCCTTGTTGAGCACAATCCGCACAGTAGATGAGGCCGGGATATCCTTCAGACCACCATGCGGGGATGTCAGGATGTCCACCACATGCTGATTGCCAATCCGCTCTCCCATCTTCAGACCCAACAATCGCTTCACCATCTCTGAACGATGGACTTTAGGCGATGTGCTTTCTTCCCCAATCACATCCAGTCCAACTACAGGCACTACCAGATCACAGTAGGAGGGCAAAGAGGGCTCATATTCGGCCGGGGCTTTCAAGGATCTCCCACGGGCTCCATCCGCTTCAATAAGAAGAACCCAGCCCTCTGCTCTCACAGTTTGAATGAGCTTCTCAACGAGATCCAATCTAAGCCTAAGCCATTTGGGCTCGTTCTCATCCCTTTGACCTGTCATCACAATCGATCCGAATGAATGGTATTGCTCAATCGCTGATGCAAGATCACCCATGGAATCAACAACAAAATGTTCTTTTGCAAGATCCACCTGATCCAGGGCGATTTTGGTTGTCGTCGTAACAACAACAGGGCTGTGAGAGGTAATCTCTGGAACAAGCCTACGGATAGCGGTTGATTTTCCCCCTGCTCCTACAAATGCCACGACATATCCTGGCTCAATGCGGAGTGAATCTGATAGACGCATGTTAACCTCGCAGGTGGCGGCGAATTTCCGGTCGGCTGAGAAGAGCCTCCAAGACCCCTCCACCTACTGCAAGCGACTTATCAGAAATCTGATAACAATAGGAAGGATCACCACGAGGGTCGAGATCCCCCACCTTCTCGCCAACTATTACCTGAAGAGAATCATGCAGCAATCCACGCAACGCCCCATTGAAGGGAGCGAGCAGGGGAATCCCATTCACAGTGGCAATGACCTCCCCTGCCTGGACAAGTGAACCCAGTGGTAATCCATTTTCCACCTTTCCATCGGCTGGAGACCGTAGAACACGATCAATATCATGACCCGAAATGGGTTCGGGAATCCCCGTGTCAGGTTCAGCACTGCCTTCCCAAATCACTCGTCCCATGTGATGCCCACGGTTGGTCTCAATGACCGCGTGGCAATCCAAACCAGCGGTAAACCCAGGTCCTAATCCAAGGACCAAGGGAGCTGCATCCATTCCCATCTCAGGAGGACGCTTGCGCATCCGGGCGTCGATCAGGGCAATGAGATCGAACGCTTGACGAATGGACGCCTCAGGATCTACAAGGATAGGCAATATCCCAGATTGAAAAGCTTCTCTGACACCTTCCGAGCTTTTAACCAATCGACAGCATAGATCCTCTACCTGGACTTCCCCGGCATAGACCGCTTCCGCAAAGGCAACCAGGCGCCGCACCGCTCGTGGTTGAGCAACTTCGGTCAGGATGAGATTGAA
>MGNI01000025.1:15926-16759 GCA_001795115.1 Chloroflexi bacterium RBG_16_48_8
TAGCAAGGTCCCCACCCCCTCGAATCAAAACAATAGATCGATCAAAGCTCAATGGACCCCTGCCCCTTTTATTGCGAAAAGCACACGCTCCGGTGTGAGAGGGAACTCGTTCATCCACACCCCCACGGCGTTTTTGACAGCTGCCATCACAGCCGGAGCCAGGGGGATATAAGGCATCTCGGCCATCCCACGTGCACCCCAAGGTCCTCGAGGATCGGCATACTCCAGGATCAAAGACTCTACCTTCTCGGGAATATCAAGTATCGTTGGGATCAGATAGGTAGATAGATGCCGGGTGATGGTGTCTCCCCCTTCTTGGATAAAATTCTCAAGGATGGCATACCCGATCGCCTGCACAATGCCCCCTTCAATCTGACCCTCGACCTGTTGGTAATTGATTGCTTTGCCTACATCATCAGCACAAATCACCTTCAGCAGTCGCACATGACCTGTTTCCAGATCCACTTCCGCCACAACTGCTTCCGCCACATACCCATAGGCAAAGTTCGGCTCACAATACCCCGTCTCAGGGTCAAGTGCGGAGGTTTTGGGTGCACGATAGGTATACGTTGCAATGGCAGGTCGATCCTCATCCCGCCATTTCTGCAACGCTTCTTCAGCTGCCCCACGGATGGAATTGCCGGACATGAACGTTAAGCGGGAAGCCGATGCAGATCCCGAATTTCCAGTGTTAACCGTGTCGGAGACAATCAACTCTACCTTTCCAACAGGCACACCAACTGCATCTGCGGCCATTTGTGCCATCACCGTATGCGCGCCTTGCCCAACATCTGCCCCAGCATGATGAAGGATAACTTTCTCAAACTTCGTTT
>MGNI01000025.1:16769-20350 GCA_001795115.1 Chloroflexi bacterium RBG_16_48_8
GGCAGTACTACTTTCAGGATATCCATAGGAGAAACCCACATTCTTGAATCCACAGGCAAAACCGATCCCACGTCGAAGATAAGGTGTCCCGGGATCACCTAAGGAATCTTGATCGGATTTTTCCCACCCCCTCTCCGAACGCTGCCACCCTGCTTTCTCAGCACAGGCCTGTACTACCCGATTGATGGTTACCCCTTTCGGTAAGGGTGTTCCTACTGAGAGCAGGTCCCCTTCCGAAAGCAGATTCCGCATTCGGATTTCAACTGGATCCATGGATAATTTTTCAGCCAGTTTATTGATCTGCCCTTCAGCTGCAAAAGCTGCTTGAGGACCACCAAAACCACGAAAGGCGCCGCCAGGGATATTATTGGTATAAACAGAATAGGTATCGACTTGTACATTGGGGATATTGTATGGTCCTGTACACATCAAAATGGCATTTCCCATCACCTTGGTGGAGGTGTAGGCATAAGCTCCGCCATCTTGTATCAGCTCCATCTCCGCCGCGGTGATCTTCCCCTCCCGAGTTGCCCCCCACTTGGCACGGATGATGTAGGGATGGCGTTTATGATGCCCGATGATGGACTCCTCTCGCGTCCAGATAATCTTCACAGGCCGTTGGATTCCTCGCTCATGCAATCGATACGCAGCCAAGGTCAGGACAATCTGCACAGACATGTCCTCACGGCCGCCAAAGGCGCCACCAATGGCAGGATAGATAACACGCACTTTTTCTTCGGGCAAATCGAGGGCGTGGGCAATCTGCTCACGATCCTCATGGGTCCACTGGCCAGCTACCTCGACTGTCACACGACCTTCATCATCGATATAAGCCACACCTGCTTCAGGCTGGAGGTAGGCATGCTCTTGAGCAGGGGTCCGATACTCCTCTTCAACAATAATCTCTGCCTCTTGGAAGCCCTTTTGGATATCACCTCTTCGGATTCTGGGGCGATAGAAGATGTTGCTTCCTGTATCTGGATGGATAAGATTGGTCTCATCCTTCATCGCCACAAGGGGATCTGTGAGAATAGGTAAATCCTCAAATTCAACTTCAATGCGTTTGAGAGCTTCCTTTGCGATGTCTTCGCTTTCTGCAACCACCAGCGCCACCTGGTCACCGATGAACCTGACTCGCTCAGCAAACGGTTTGCTTGAACCCGGACCACAAAGGACAGGTTGATCAGGCATGATCAAACCATATTCGTTCACGGGGACATCCTTAGCGGTAAAAACAGCTACAACGCCCGGGATCGCCTCCGCCTCCCTCGTGTCTATCTTCTTGATGATGGCATGGGGTCGACCCGCAAAGAGGATCTTCATATAGAGCTGATCTGGCAGGTTAATATCTCCTGGGTAGAGCGTTTCCCCGGTGACTTTTCCACGAGCGTCGATTCGGTGGATGGATTGACCAATGGCAGGCATATCGATCCCCTCAGTTCAATTTGGAAAGATCTTTGGATGCATCCCTAGAAATAGTGCATCCCGTATCCTTGACAAAGACTTGAAGTGATGTCGAGCAGCCCTACTCCCACATCACTTTCTAACCCAACACCAAAGGGGTCATGCATCAACACATGAAATACTCCCTGACCATCATGGTGGTGGTTCTCCCTGACGCAGGGAGGATAGTTCAAGGTGGAATATCCTCCTGAGGATTGCAAGACTGGAAGCATAGGTGGGATCCATACCATAGTAAGACAGAGATCCCGCCCCGAGGTTCTTCCCTTTACTCAAGGGTGTGTCAGAGGCGTAGTGCAGGATCCCAAGGTCAAAGGGGAGCCCATAGAGCGTAATGATTTCATTTTCAGGATGGCGTTTTGGACGGAAAAGCTCATAAATCGCCGAGAGGTAAGGACCAGCCTCCATCTCAATGTCGGTATAACCTTCTCTATAGAACACATCCATATAACGAGGCGTCTGAAGAAAAGTGCCACGTACGGAAACCGCCTTTTGGTTATCGAGTACCGTTCCATAAGTAAGATCGCTTGCAACATCTTTGGCCGAGAAGCAGTTTTGAAAGAGATAAGTGTTCTTAGAATGCTCATCATGGACTACGGAAGGGATGAGCACATCTCCGATGACACCGTTCAACACAGCCGATTTACCCATGATATACACACCACGGATTTCCTTTACTCGTGTTGCCAGTTGAGTGAGGATCAGATAGGCCGACATCCCCAATGGGTAGTCGATATTGAGGATAACTGCATCGCTTGCTGATAGAAGTTCCAGATTCTCGCGGCTTATCCTTGGGTCAATTTGATCGAACCTGATTTTAGCTAATTCAATCACTTGAAGCTCAATATCGAAACTATGTCCTCCGGGGATCCGCTGTATTCCGCCTTCTTCCTCATTTCTCAATCGAGCCTTATCCAGAGCAGCATGTTCCTCCATTGCGAGGTATTTCTTCAGCAGATAGTAGAGAAAGTTCTCCTTGCTGGAGGGCACGTTACGGGCTTGGATAGCTTGCCACTCTTCCAGTAAATCCGCCTGTTGAGACTCCTGGACAAAATCGACAAGATCAGACTCAACCTGAAGAGCATAGCCACTAATGAGGTTGGCAAAACTATGGTTATTACTGGAGACAAAATAAACCGGGCGATTAAGGCTGCAGCGACAAAGATCTTCAACATTTTCCCACCAAAGCAATGTCGCCCTTCTGTAATCGTTTAAAGAACCCGCAAGCAGGCGGATACTGAAGCGTTTTTCTCGTTTGGCAATTGCGGAGAGGAACGTCCAAAACTGATCGTCCCAAACTCGTTGGAGTTGTTCCAGATCATCCAATTTTAGCCCTGCACCGCTGGCAAGGATGAGCAGATCTTCCTTTCCGCGAAATTGAGATAAGAAGGTTCGCATCTGGTCGCTGCTAAGCAGTCGGTGAAGTTTATTCCATTCAATCTGAAAAGCGGTCAGGATGGGAAGAAGATCATCAATGTCCGACCTGCTAGCGATAAAGCAGGCCATTGAACCCTCTCCATCATAGTAGGTGCGACGCCGTCGGGCATTGGCCAAAACCAATCGCCAAGTCCGGATATCCCCGATCCCTTTTTGAACAAAAACCTCTTCGCTTTGCCCCAAGACAACTCTATCGACATCTAGGATACAAGGAGGAAGCCTTAATGAGCTGTATATAAACGCGGACATGTCCGGTTCAGAAGCACGCGCATTCAAATGCAATGAAGAGTTCATGTTGGCATGGACTTCTTCCATTGTCCGGATTTGTATATCGGCTGTTGTGCGAAGAAGCGAATAATACGTACGGATGTATAGTTCGATCTCTTCTGAGCCTGTGTTTGGTACTGTTCGATCCATCAACTGACCTTTATGATCTTCTACGTGGAGGTGGTTTGAGCGGTGGTGAGTCATACTTCCCTGGCCGGACAGGGAACAAAATAGCATAGACCAGGTTAATCAATCCAAAACTCATGATCAAAAATACCACAGCAACGGCCAGTTTCAAGAGAATTCCCGAGGGTAACCAAGGCAAGAAGGGAATATCGACCAACCCCTGCGGCAATGGAAACCAATTATTGGCTTTATTCTGGGATAAAAACCAATCAGCAAAGAGATAGCCACCC
>MGNI01000025.1:20369-21834 GCA_001795115.1 Chloroflexi bacterium RBG_16_48_8
GATAAAATCAGCATGAGCACGCAGCCAACACCTCTCCAAATCGGATTTAACTCCTTTTTCTTCTCTCTCTCCTTATCGTGCATCTGATGTCGCCATGTATCTCGTCCCATCGGACCCTCCCAATACCTTCCAATATTGATTAGAGAATAAGTGGCTGGCCTACAATCTGAAAGATTAGTCTTTGATGTAGGTGCCAGCTTTCTCGAAAGCCGAAAGTATCTTGTAATACCCTGTACATCTACATAGATTCCCTGTAATCGCCTGCTCAATTTCTCCGCGATTGGGATGAGGAATCTCTTCAAGTAATTTCGCACCAGACATTAAGAAACCCGGAGTGCAATAGCCACACTGGACTGCACCTTCATCGATGAAAGCTTGTTGAATAGGATGCAACTGCCCATCCTGTGCCAATCCTTCGATCGTGATGATCTCACTTCCATGAGCTCGAGGCGCAGGCACCAAACAGGACATCACTGCCATACCATCTAATAAAACTGTACACGCACCGCACTCACCCTCTGCACACCCTTCTTTCGATCCGATTAGCCCTGCTTCTTCTCTTAGAAGTCGAAGCATTGTCTTATGATGGCCTGTGGTAAAGTGATATGGTTTTCCATTAATGGTCGCTTCAATAGGTGTACCTTGGGAGTGTTCCATTCTGGTCGGGAGTTCTTTCTGCCACTGCCACTCACCCTTTCCCCACAACATGACTGGATGATCGGGATAGCCTTGGGTCTCAGAGTCTGAAGCCAGAGCCCTTAATGCCCTTCTGGTGCAGACACGCACCATCTCCTTGCGATATTCTGCAGAACTCCGCAGGTCATCGATTGGACGGGCAGCCTCGCTGGCCAAATCCCCCACTTTTTGGGTGACCTCAGATGTGAGCTTTTTGCCTGCCAAAAAATGCTCTGCTTCTTGGGCATGAATGATCGTAGGTGCAACGGCTCCTAATGTGATAGATGCTTCTCGAATGAGATCTTCTTCAAAATCCAGCAGCACAGCGACATTGACGACAGAGATGGCTTGAGCACGACGTAATGCCAACTTGATAACGGTGCTCTTTGAAGATGGTGGAGGAAACGGGAAGGCAATATCTGTAAGCAACTCATTCTCCAGCATCACCGTCTTTCGAACTCCCGTAAAGAAATCCTTCAAAGGAATAACCCGTACACCGATATCGGATGACAGAGTGATCTGTGCGCCTAAAGCCATGAGGGGTGTGATTGAATCGTTTGCAGGTGAAGCTGTGATCAAATTACCCGCAATCGTCCCACGATTCCGAATTTGAGGCGCCCCCACCCCCCAACAAGCTTTGGCTAAAGTAAAGGCATGTTCTCGGATTAACTTGGATCCAGCACAGTGGTTATGGGTCACCATAGGACCAAGGTGGATCCAACCGTTCCTGTCCAGTGTGATCCGATCGATGCTGGGGATTCTGGTCACATCGATCAAAATTTTAACCTCA
>MGNI01000026.1:0-725 GCA_001795115.1 Chloroflexi bacterium RBG_16_48_8
AAGATAATTGTGGCTTCAAGCATAGTAGCTCTTATTGGTATTTCTTTCTCCGTCGTTGGAGTAGTTTCGTTCTTAGATTACCCACTATTGGGATTCCTATTTCTGCTAATAGAGTCAGTTCTAATTGGAGTGTTGTCAATTGTGACCGCTATTGGCTATTGGCACCTTAAGTCGTGGGGGGTATACGTTCATTTACTTTCTTTAGCACACATAGTGCCTTTCTTTATGTTTTATCCAGAAGGAGCTGCTGTTATTTGGATTGGTCTCATTATTTCCTTTGCCATCATGGTCTTGATAGCCACTTATCTGAAGATCAAATTGCTAGTTATCACTACATTCATTGGCATTGGCCTCACATGCGCTTCCTTTGCTTATCAGCAAATGGGACCTGAGTTAGGAGTTTATGGAAATGTGTGTGAAGATCAGCCTCATGGCTTTTGCTATGGTCCACTACTCGGCGCCGGATTGCCACTGCAATACGTTTTAGATTTCACGGGCATTTCGGTAGAGAAAAAGATAGGTGATGAAGACTATTTCAGAATTGTACCTTTCTTGCTAGATGTTCTCTTCTATAGCACCATTGTCTATGGAAGTATTAGGTTCATTAGCCGTTACCGGCTGCGCAAACAAAACCAGGTGCAAAGAGATAGCAGCCCAACACCGGCTCCAGCGGACAGCGGCTCTGCCGCTCGAAAACGGGCGTGATTTGCCAGAAGTGGCGCGAT
>MGNI01000026.1:808-1032 GCA_001795115.1 Chloroflexi bacterium RBG_16_48_8
GGGTTCGAAAGCATCGGAGAAGAGGGTTACTCCATCCTGATGCAGTTCTACGACTATGATCGCACTTTCCCTTTGAATGCAAGAGCCATTTGTCGCGACGAGACCGAGTCCTACATACGCGACAGGGTCGTCTTTCGCGGTGCGCACGACAGCCTTGTTCCATGTCTACTGGGCATTCCTAGAGCTGGGTCGCGTCCTTTCCCGTGTATTCTCCTGGTACATGG
>MGNI01000026.1:1052-1133 GCA_001795115.1 Chloroflexi bacterium RBG_16_48_8
AGGCAGTGGGATGGTTCCGTCAGCATCTGCAACCGTAACAGATTGCTGGATAACAAATCGTTGAAGCTGACGGCGGTAACG
>MGNI01000026.1:1401-10100 GCA_001795115.1 Chloroflexi bacterium RBG_16_48_8
CACCCAAACGAGGCATAAGCTGGGCATTCCACTCAAATCAACACCAACACAGTAACTTATCAAACCGATTTCACACGCACTTCATCCACTTCATCGAAAACCAATGGAAACCTGAATAACTCATCGACAAGAACTTCATGAGCCAGCCAAAGCGACTTTCACCGCATTGCAAGAGGCAAAGAATGGCTCATAGACCTCTCCCGTTATCCAAAGCCGGTGAAGCAGGACAGCCAGCTTACGAGCCACGCCCACAACCGCTCGTTTCTTGGCATTCTTCCCTCCCCGCTCGGCTATCCCCAAGCCCCAACGACGCAAATCGCTGTCCTCACCGAAGGGACCGAGGATGTAATGAGCACTGTGCACAAGGAGTCTGCGAAGATAGCTGTTGCCGGTCTTCGTGATATGAAGTTGTGGATCGTGCTCACCGGATTGGTCCTGCTTTGGGACCAGGCCAAGACAAGGTCCGATCAATAGGATCTGTTAGTCTGCAAGAGAGAGTGTCAGGCTTGCTGACGTTCAAATGCAGCTATGGCAGCCTCGATGATCACTCGAACTGGAAGGTTGTGCTCTTTTGCCAGGGCTTTGCAGTCTTCATACTCCGGAGAGTACTTGATCTTTCCCTCTCCTAAATCAGCGATCTTGATCTGAATAGAACCATAAACCGTTTCGACACGATCGAAGCGGCGAAGGAGACATTCACGCTCGATCCATTGCTGCCGGATCCCTAAGGTGGTGGTTTCCTCATAAATGATGTGTTTGAGTTCCATAACCTTTTCAGGTGGCGTGAGGACCTGAAGCATTGTGCCAGGGCGATTTTTTTTCATCTGGATGGGGAAGAGGCTGACGTCGAGGGCTCCGTTCTGGAAGAGCCGATCCATGAGGTGATCATAGAGTTCCGGATTCATATCATCGATATTCGTCTCAAGCAGCACGAGTCGGTCGATGTGGGCTGGATAATGGCTTTCCTTTGTGCCTATCAACACTCGTAGGACGTTGGGGAAGGGCATCTCCCTGGTCCCTGCGCCATATCCAACAGCCTCCACCTTCATTGGCGGTATAGAGCCAAAACTTGTAGCCAATGAAGTTAAAAGCACAGCTCCTGTGGGGGTTACGAGTTCTTTGTCGGTTTCCACACCGTAAACGGGAACGCCCTTCAGGAGTTCTAAGGCGGCTGGTGCCGGAAGTGGGATTTCCCCTTGAGCAGATTGGATGTGACCACGACCTAGTGGGATAGGTGAAACGATCAATTCGTCGATCTTGAGTAGATCCAAGCCAACGATAAAACCAACAACGTCTACGATCGTGTCTATTCCCCCGAGTTCGTGTAAATGCACTTGCTCCAGGCTGGTGCCGTGAATTCTGGCTTCAACCTCGCCAAGCTTCTGGATGATTTCAATCGCTTGATTTTGAATATGCTCAGGGAGATCACTCCTTTGGATGATTTCGATCATTTCAGGCACTTGCCGCTCGGTTTTCTGGTCTGTGACAAGGACTTTCAAGTGGGTGGCGCGCAGGTGGTTCTTCTGTACCTGCTGCGCTTCTATCTCAAATCCTGAGAGCTTGAGCAACTCGAGCTTTTCTTTCAGGTCATTTAAGGATAACCCAACATCGACCAGTGCCCCCAGGAGCATATCCCCACTGGCTCCTGCGATACAATCGATATAAGCGATACGCATCAAACTACTTCCTCGCTGAGTTGATGAAGGATTTTGTAGGCCAGGACGGCTGCTCCAAAACCATTATCAATGTTGACAACAGCTACTCCTGAGGCACAGGAGTTCAGCATGGTTAAGAGGGCTGCTAATCCTTCAAAACTAGCGCCATAGCCGACGCTGGTCGGCACCCCGATGACTGGACATGAAACCAACCCACTTACTACGCTGGTCAAGGCTCCTTCCATTCCAGCCACGCTGATGATCACTTTAGCGTGGAACAGGGAATCTCTGTGGTCAAGCAAGCGGTGTATTCCTGCCACTCCCACGTCATAAATCCGCTTGACGGTCGCGCCATAATAGTCCAAAGTCTGAGCGGCTTCCTCCGCCACCCGCATGTCTGAGGTGCCGGCGCTCAATACTACAGCATAATTTTCTTCTGGCAGGGTGGATGTCCTGGGAAGTTGGGATGGATACCATAGCAGACGTGATACCGGATCATATTTGAGCCCAGTCATCTGGATTTGAATTTCTTCGGCAGCTTCTGGTGTGATCCTGGTTGCTAACGCTCTGGCGTTTTTCTCAATGAGAACCGAGAAGATCCTGCAGATTTGTTCTGGTGTTTTCCCCTCTCCATAAATCACCTCAGGCTGCCCTTGACGCAACACCCGGTGGTTGTCAACCCGTGCGAATCCGAGGTCCTCGTAGGGTAAATCGCGGAGGCGTTGTAACCCTTCTTCTACCGATACCTCTCCGCCTCGGATCGCCTCTAATAATCCTGATAATCTATCTAGATCCATCGCGTTCTTCGTTCCTAAAGATCAAATTCATGCTCCCCGAGCGGAAGCCATCCAAATCCAGGGTTACGTAGGTATATCCGATCTCCTTCAAGGATCTGCTGATTTCCTGACGTAAGTCGATGGCTTGCTCAAATTCCTCAGGGAGCAATTCAACCCGAGCAAGATCATTGTAATGCCGCACTCGGACGTTCGTGAAACCTAGCTTCTTGAGAGCGCTTTCCGCATCATTGATTTGATTGAGAGCTTCGATGGTGATGGTTGTTCCATAGGGAATGCGAGAAGCAAGGCAGGCAGAGGCAGGTTTATCCCAGATGGGCAGTTCAAGCAGGCGAGCCAATTGACGGATGTCCTGTTTGGTCAGACCTGCATCCATTAATGGACTTCTTACGCCTAGTTCCTTGGCTGCCTTATGGCCAGGGCGGTAATCAGCAGTGTCATCGGCATTGGCGCCATCCACCAGGTAATGAAAACCCAAATCCTTCGCCCGTTGAAAGAGATCATCCATGGAGTGGATCCGGCAGTGAAAACAGCGATCGGTTGAATTTTCGAGGTAGGCCGGATCCTGCATTTCGCTGGTTTCGATAAGCTCGTAAGGGACTCCGATTTGACGGGCTACTTCAACGGCTTCCTCCTTCTCTTGGGGAGGGAAGCTTGGTGAAGTGCCGATTAGGGCGATGCAATTCTCGCCTAAACTATCCGCTGCAATTTTCAACAATAATCCGCTGTCTACACCACCTGAAAAGGCAACTGCAACACGGTGATATTTTCTTAAATCTTCGATTAACTTCTGAACTTTTACATCCAGGTCAAGTTGATCTGGAAGAAGGTTGTCCATGGTAGCCATCTCTAAAGTATATCTCACCTTTTACCCTAATTAGGTAGTCTTCGATTGATATATCCCATTACAACTCTCATCCCAGGTGCACTTCATGCCATATTCCTAGAGATAGCAACCTATTGTTCCGTCTTTGTGCCTTTTGAACTTCTGGTGTAAGATTTTGTCCCTTTCCGAATCGCGGCAGGCTCTCAGATTCAAATCCTTGTTATCGTTCATTAGGATAGAACCGATGAAAGAAGAGATATTCCAATATCATATCCAGTTGAAAAAAGGTGATGTGGGCCGTTATATCCTTCTTCCTGGGGATCCAGGGCGTTGTGAAAAGATCGCAGCCTTCTTTGATTCCCCACAATTCGTAGCCCAAAATCGCGAATATACCACCTATACGGGTAGCTTACTGGGGGAGATGGTCTCCGTCGTTTCAACCGGGATCGGGGGCCCATCGACTGCCATCGCGGTCGAAGAATTGATCAAGATCGGAGCCGACACCTTTATCCGCGTTGGGACTTCGGGCGGGATCCAACCAGACACCAAAACGGGTGACATCGCTATTGTGACCGCCGCCATTCGAGACGAAGGTACCTCTCGTCAGTACCTCCCGATCGAATTCCCGGCCGTTGCGGATGTGGATGTTGTCCTGGCCTTACGCGAAGCTGCCGTGAAGCTTGAACTCCCCTATCAGATTGGGGTCACACAATCCAAGGACTCCTTCTATGGAGAGATCGAGATGGATCGAATGCCGGTTTCCGACCAGCTCCACAAGCGCTGGAAAGCATGGGTTGAAGGGGGTGCCATCTGCTCCGAAATGGAATCGGCAGCAATCTTCATCCTATCCAGCATTCACCGTAAGCGTGCGGGTGGTGTAATGATGATGGTGGGGGCAGGGAGCGGCTTGCCTAAAACCGAGGAGGAGAAGGTCTTGTTTCATGGTGATCGGGCTATAAGGACGGCTATCGAAGCAGTAAAGATTTTAATTGAGAAGGATCGAGGAGCAAGGTAAAGGAGGTCATTCTTGGGAAGGAACGTTCTCTCTCGGTCAAGCTGATTTCGGGCGATGATGATGTCTAAACTTCTCGCATTTCCCCGACCATGATCGAGTTACTATTTGGGGCAAAGTCCACGAAAGTGGACTTTGAAAACCAGCTGCCGGATGCTCTGGATGATGAATTATTCATCATCCCCTCATTTTAGTTTTTCATTGAGAGCAGCGCGCACTTTCTCCTTATCTGCGGGCAGCTCGTGGATCCTTATCCCCACGGCGTCATAAATTGCATTCAGAATGGCCGGAGCTGTCGCCATGGAGGGCGCTTCAGCAAAGCCTTTCATCCCCTGGGGACTGAAGGGGTGTGGGACCTCAACGATTACAGGGATGATCTCAGGTGTTTGATCCGCTGTTGGAATGCGTACCTTGTGCAATGAATCGGTTAGATTGTAACCCTTTTCAATGAGATACTGCTCCGATAAGGCATATCCCAAACCCATCATCACGCCACCTTCAATTTGCCCCTTGATGATGTGCGGGTTGAGGGCTTTGCCGACATCATTGGCTGAAATGACCTTTAAAACCTTCACCCCTCCACTTTTGATATCCACCTCTACGATGGCCACCTGAGTGGTAAAGGAATACATTACATGTGTGACCATGGATTTGAAATTCGGCTTTCCGTAATGACTAGGTTCATCCTCTAAAATCTGATCCGTGGGTGGGGAGGTATATCTTTTTTCCACTACAAATAGATCGCCTAATACTTGCAATTCTACAGATTTGCCCGATTCTGTATCGATGACTCTGCTCCCCTGGAAGGCGAGAATCTCAGGAGCAACATCCAGAACTTCAGCTGCTCGTCCGAAGATCTCCTCCTTGAGAGATCGGCATGCCAGTACAACGGCACTACCTGTAAGAAAGGTCTGTCGAGATGCAGTGGTTGGACCAGTGGGAGGCGTTATGGCGGAATCTGGTCTTGAAATTTCAATCTGTTCCATGGGGATCCCCAATTCATCACTGGCGATCTTGATCTGACCAGCCCAACCACCTTGCCCATATTCATGGTGCGTGACGATAAGCTGCGCTTCTCCCTTTGTATTCATCCGGACGATAGCTCCCGCACTCTCCGGAATGGCATGTCCAAACCCCACATTTTTCATGGCACAGGCGACACCAACGCCGATCGGCTTTTCATCAGATCCGGTTGGTATACGAAGTTGCTGGTACGCATTTTGTGCAGCTAGAATCGTCTCTTTAATACCATCTACTCCTTCTTCCAACACGTGATCCGCCCCAGTGGGCAGGCCTGCAATAAGTGCGTTTTTGATTCGAAACTCAAAGGGGTCGATATTGAGGGCTCTAGCCATGGCATCTATCTGCTGCTCGAGACCAATCGCAATCTGATTTACCCCGAAACCCCGCATAGCCCCACATAGGACGTTATTGGTGTACCAGGCATGGCCGTTGATTCTCAGGTTGGGGACGTAATAGGGTCCAGCAGCGAAAACGACCGTGTTTTCAAGCACATCGATGCTCAAGGATGTATATGCGCCTGCGTCCAGGGTGATATCTGCCTCGATGGCCAGGATCTTACCCTTCTTATCTGCACCCGTTTTGTAATGTATCCAAGCCGGATGACGCTTGGTATGGACCCGGAGAGATTCTTCTCTGGTCAACGTGATTTTCACCGTACGACCGGTCCGGAGAGCAGCTAGAGCTAAATGTTGCTGAAGGATGAGATCCTCCTTGGCGCCAAAAGAACCGCCCTGGGCGGTCTGGACTACGCGGATCTTTTCCTCCGGTAAATCCAGGATCTCGGAAAGTTGGGTGCGGTCATCAAAGATCGTTTGGGTACCGATCTCCAGGACGACGCCTCCGTCTCCATCCGGATAGGCGATCCCCGATTCTGGCTCCATGAAGGCATGTTCGATGAAAGGTGTGGTGTACGTACCTTCAAGGACAACCTCACAGGCGGAGAAGGCTTTGTCTACATCTCCGCGAAGGATGGCAGCATGCCGCACTAGATTGCCACCTTCGTGGACCTTGGGAGCATTTGGCTTAGCGGCCTCTTGGGGGGAGAAAACACCAGGCAGGATCTCATAGTCAACCATGATTTTCTCCCGCGCCCGATCAGCGATCTCAGGAGTTTCAGCAAAGACAGAAGCCAGCGAGTCGCCGATGTAACGCGATTTGTCTTGGGCAATGGCAGGCTGATCGCGGACAACAAGCCCAGCCTGGTTCTTCCCAGGAATGTCTTTGGCGGTTAATACAAGAGCCACACCCTCCATGACCTCTGCTTGGGAGGTGTCGACCTTCAGGATCCTGGCATGAGGGTGAGCTGCCCAGAGGATCTTCCCGTATAGCATTCCGTCTTTCACAATATCATCTGCAAATAAACAGGTTCCAGAAACTTTCTTAATATATTCTTCTCTCAATTGGGGATTATTCAATATGTCCTGGGCATTAGGAAGGATTTCAACATCTCCGCCCTTCGCCATTCGCTCCGCTGCTCGTTGAACAGCCTCAATAATGCTGACATAACCTGTGCAGCGACAGAGATTCCGATTGAGCGTCAAAGCGGTCTTAATTTCATCAGGATCAGGATTCGGATTTGAATCCAAGAGAGACTTGCCAGCCATGATCATCCCTGGCGTGCAGAACCCACACTGGACAGCACCGGTCTCGATGAAGGCCTGCTGGAGAGGGTGTAGAACACCGTTCTTGGAAAGGCCTTCAATGGTTTCAACCCGTGCTCCATTGACTCTTTTCATCTTCACCAGACATGCACGCTGGGCTTTCCCATCGATGATCACAGTGCAAGAACCGCAATGCCCCGACTCACAACCATTCTTTGTGCCCGTTAAGCCCATCTCTCTGCGTAAAAACTGCATCAGACTCATATCAGGATGAACATCAACTTTAACGTGCTCATCATTCAAAATGAGCTTAACCGCAATGGCTCCATTCGTATCCATGTTCGCCTTCTCTCAAGGAAACCTCGATGTGGATCAGGGTTTTCCGATGGCTTGCACCTTCTCTTGATCCAACAGTTTGCCATGCCGGATGACATAGGTCGGTGGCTCATGGTTGCGTAGCGCTTCTAATACGTTTGGTTCACTCAGAACAACAAGGTTGGCGGGGGATCCTACTTTTAGACAGAAGTCTTGAAGCCCAATCGCCTGGGCTGCTTTTGTTGTTATCATATCGTAAAGTGTCTCCATGTCCTCTCGGGTGGTCATCCATAGTAAGTGGGAGACCAGAAAGGCCACCTCGAGCAGATTGTTCCGTCCATAGGGGTAGTATGCATCTGAAATATCATCCATACCCAAGCAAACCAACACGCCTTCCTCCAGAAGCTCCCGTACGCGTGCATGCAGTGGGCCCGTATGGGGATCGCAAACGACACCCATTTGGGCTTTCTTCATCAGTGCTGCAACTTTCTGGAAGTAGGGTAATGGGTAGAGCGCCATGGCACGGGCGTGGTGAGCCAAAGATCGGCCCTGCCAACCGCGTTGGATGGTCTCCACTGCCATCGTCTCTAAGGAGCGAAGCCCGGGATCTCCAGCATCATCCACCAGCATGGAGACGGGTTTGTCAAATTCCTCGGCGATATCAAAGATCACTTTGACATGTTCTTCGATATCGGCTTGTGTGTATTCGATCCACGGGATCCCACCCACGACATCCGCTCCAAGATCCATCGCCGCTCTAAGAAGCTCCGCTGCCCCTGTTTCGCGGATGATGCCATCCTGAGCGAAGGCGACCACCTGGATATCCATGAAATCACGGAATTCCTCCCGTGCACGGAGGAGGGCTTTGACACCCTCCAGCTTTGCTTTCGTATCCACATCTGCCAGAGCACGCGTATGTGTACATCCATACTTTGCGGCTAAGATCATCGCTCGACGTACATTCTTAAGGATCCAGGTTTCATCGTATTCTTCTTTCACCTTGGCAGCCAGCTCGATGGCAGTCATGGCTTTCCCCATGTCTGAACCTTGGTATTCCTTCATGGCCTCCTCATCCATCATCTCCAAGGTGTAAACCTTGCAGAGGTGGAGATGGGCATTGACGAAGGACTCAGTGACCAAGTTCCCTCGGGCATCGAGTTCGATATCAGCTGTGCTTGGGATGTTTTCGCTGATCTCCAGAATTCGACCCTGCGCAATGGCTATATCGAATCGGTGATCTGGTTTATGACGTAATTGACACTTTTTAATGAGCAATTCGTATTGAGATTGCATAAAAAATTCCTTTTGTCGAATCCTTTCAAAATGAATATATCAGGCTCATGATCCAATTGTACAATGGGTTCGTGTTCAGGGGCTCGGAATGATCATCCATTTATTACAATTATCTTTGATCGACATTATTTCCAGAAAGTTGGAAATCGATACATAATCGATTCATTTCTTGTGGTTTCC
>MGNI01000027.1:0-1634 GCA_001795115.1 Chloroflexi bacterium RBG_16_48_8
AACCAAGGAAGCAGGAATATCCTGTGGGTGCCACCATGTTGGCAGATGAAATCAAACCTCCCACGCCAGCTATCCCACCTCGACTCATTGTGACCCTGGCTGGAGCACAACCATAAAGCGTACACCTTGACCCAAGAAACAATCACCCTGGGACGGGTTCCAGAGAACAATGTCATTATCGACTCGCCAATTGTCTCTCGATTCCACGCCCGTTTGGAACAGGTATTAGGTGGATACCAGATGGTAGTCCTTCCTGGCGCCAGCAACCCCATCCTCTTCGAAGGAAGACCCATAGTCAAACCTCATCGATTGGTTCATGGAGATATCTTCCGAATTGGCAGCCTGGATCCGGGACTTATGGTTACAATCACGTATGACTCGCCTTCCGAAACACCCGTTGAAGCACCTTTGAGGGTCCAACTAGGGGAAAAGACACTGCTCCAATTCGGACGAGATCCCAGCAATGATGTTGTATTGAATACCCCCATCGTCTCCCGCTTTCACGCACAAATTGAACGGATCGGTCAGCGATATCGTATACGCGATTTAAAGAGCTCGAATGGGACCTTTGTTAATGAGCAACAGATCGAGGATGAGATTTGGCTGGGACCTGAGGATACCATTCGCGTCGGACAACACCGCTGTGTCATGGGTGAGAATGAGCTGGCACAATATGACGAAACCCACGGTTTGAGGGCAGATGCCATCCAGTTACAAAAATGGGTTCGTAAGGATCTCAACATCCTCCAGGACATCTCCATCGTTTTCAAACCACGGGAATTCATCGTGATCGTGGGTCAAAGCGGTGGGGGAAAATCCACTCTACTGGACGCCATTTCTGCTTATCGTCCTGCCACACAAGGCCGGGTCATGATCAACAATGTAGGCGCCTATCGGAATTTTGACGCTGTCCGCAACAATATTGGATATGTCCCCCAAAGAGACATCATCCATATGGAACTGACTGTCTACCAAGCCATGGAGTATGCTGCCCGGTTGCGAATGCCCCCCGATACAACCCCGGACGAACGTCGGAAGCGTATCATGGAAGTCCTCGATGATCTAGACCTGAGCCATCGTAAAGATGTTCAAGTGAGTGGATTAAGTGGTGGACAGCAAAAACGTGTTTCCATCGG
The DNA here is from genome assembly GCA_001795115.1 of Chloroflexi bacterium RBG_16_48_8. Lineage (GTDB taxonomy): Bacteria > Chloroflexota > Anaerolineae > Anaerolineales > E44-bin32 > MGNI01. The sequence continues at coordinate 1,137 of MGNI01000027.1, forward strand.
AGTCGAATTGCTCACCGAGCCAGGCCTCTTCTTCCTAGACGAAGCAACCTCCGAGTTAGATCCTGGCACAGAAACATCTTTAATGCAGCTTCTCAGGCGCTTAGCCGATCAGGGGCGGACCGTCGTACTGGTCACCCACGCAACCAAGAATGTGATGCTGGCGGATAAAGTCATCTTCCTGGCGCGGGGTGGTTATTTGACATGGTTTGGACCTCCGGACGAAGCCCTGCAGTATTTCAACCAATATCGTTCTGAACATGAGCAGCGAACCAGCTCCATGGAGTTTGACAAGATTTACCGCATCCTCGAAAATCCATCTCTCGGAACACCTTTGGATTGGGATCAGCGATTTAGAGAGCACCCTGCCTATCGAAAGTACATCCTGCAACCATTACAGGAAAAAGGCTATTTTGTTACGGACTCATCTAAAACGCCAGCAACGCCTGTCAGGCAGGTGAGCGCTCCCAAAGCCCGCCAAGTCTCAGCCCTTCGTCAATT
>MGNI01000027.1:1695-4998 GCA_001795115.1 Chloroflexi bacterium RBG_16_48_8
TTAATGTTATTCGCTGCGCCCTTTGCAGGATTATTGGACTTGCTTATTGGCAGTGTTTCAGGTCGAAACGCTTTTGATTTCTATGAGGGAAGTCCGGAGACCATTCTAACGAGTTTCTTTCTTATCATCATTTTTTCAATGTTCGTCGGTTCCCTTTCGCAGATGCGTGAGATCGTTAAAGAGGATCAGATCTACAAACGTGAACGACTCGTGAACCTGAAGATCGTTCCCTATGTATTCTCCAAAATTTGGGTGGCTGCTTTACTGGCTCTCTATCATGCCTTTGCCTACATTGGCATCCATTACCTTGCTTTCGAGATGCCGGGCGGTGTATTGGAATTCGTATTGATGTATATCACGATGATCCTCTTGGTTTTCTCGGGCATGATGTTAGGGCTTTTCACCTCAGCCTGGAGCCCGAACGCAAACACTGTTCCCATGCTCGTCATCCATTTAATCATGCCCCAGATTGTCCTCAGTGGGGCTTTGGTCACTTTACCCGGTCCTGTGAGCACCCCAGCTTCCACCCGTTGGGCTTTTGAAGCCTTTATGAGCATTACAGGCGTCGGGTCCGACATCGCTGCAGATCCGTGCTGGCAATTGCCCAAGGAACTTCGTTCTGCCATGAGCATCGACGATGCAACAGAACGATGCACCTGCATGGACATCAATGTTTTAAAAGAGGAATCCTGCAATTTCCCCGGCGTGGGTAGGTTCTACAACGAGGATATCGATCAACCGAAGCCATTGGAACCACCCCCCTTACGTGAACCTCCCCCCGAACCTATCATTCCACCAGCCCCAGCAGAGCCTGAGGATCAATCCGATGCAGTCGCTATGGCTCAATATTTTGAAGATCTGCAAGATTATCAGGATGAAGTAAATGCGATCCAAGATCAGTACAAGGCTGAGATGGAAGCCTATCAAAATGAAGCCGATATCTATACAGCAGAGATGACTGCTTATCAAGAAGAATTAATCGAATGGCAAATTGTACGCACCTCCGCAGTTGAGCCAGCTGTTGGAATGATTGAAACGTACAAAGTGGACTATAGTTGGACTTTCGTTAACAAAAATGATCCTCAAGCCTTTTGGACGAAAATCTTAACAACATGGGCTGCTCAGGGGATCATCAACACTATTTTTATTCTAGCCGTCCTGTTCATGGTGAAACGCAAAGATGTTGTCTAAACAAAAAATCACCCTGCTTGATCCTTCTGGCGTGCATGCTATTCATCTGCGTGCAGCTGGCATGCAATCTCCCCACCTCCAACGATCAATCTAGCACAGTGGAAGCCATGGCCGAATCGATCTCTCTCACGCCACTGCGGGTGCTGTCAGCGGTCTCGACACAGGGGACTCATTGAAAACGGCTGAAGCGATCGCGACGCTCGGAGCCGAATCCGCCGTAGAAACACAAGCTGCACAAGCCAACCTGGGCGGAGAAGCCCAGGCAGCAACAGCCACCGCCATCGCACCGATTCTCAAAGAGTTGCCCAAATATGATATCGATCCAGATTCGGGAAGAGTTGCCTGGATTTACCCCCCGACGACATTGGAAATCGAAGAATATATGAGTTCGGATTTCGAAAATCGTTATCTCTTCACCACCGTTCGTGACTTTGTTATCTCGGCTGATATCACCTGGAACACCCAGTATGGCACCTCTGGATGCGGCTTCGTCCTTCGGTCCGATGGAAAAGAGGAGAAGGGTAATCATTACATGCTAATCCTCTCACGCGTTGCAGAAGGACATGTCATACTCATGACGATCGCCAACGGTGAGCTGGCTGGCATGAAGGACATGTACGTCCCCCTCAAAGATCCGGATTTCACATGGGACAATGACACAACCAACCGCCTCACAGTCGTAGCCCGGGAATACATTTTCACGGTTTATACAAATGGTCATTTCATTGGTGAGGTAAAAACGGGGGAATCACCCTCTCCACCCATCCTCCCAACTCCCCCTCCCAAACCCGAGGGGCCTCTCGTGGGCGAAATTCTTCAACGTTACAATAATTTAATGGAGAAATATGAGGAGGAAGTTGAAAAAGGGGAAGCTGCTTACCACGCGCAGTTGCGCGTCTACCAGGAATATAACACCGATTTTCGTGAAGGCTTCGTGACATTGGGGGTGATGAACGAATCGGGTCATACCCTTTGCCATTTCGATAACACGTGGCTGTTTTTGATCGAGGAACAATAAATTTGTCCCAGGTGAGATGTAGGGGCTGTCCCAAAAGGGATGCCCCTACAATTACGAAATCAGCCTTCGTCGATTCCACATTTGTAGGTAGTAGAGTCTACAAAGGAGGACTTTATATCCGTAGATGCCGGCGGTTAAAACCGCGGCTACAATTAGCGAAGTCGCCCTACGGCGACTGGTTTGATGATGGGGAAGAGGTAGAAGTCCACCCAGGTGGACTTCGGAACAGTAGACGCGACTTCAGTCGCCGTCGATTGGGGGAAGAAAATGAACCCGACCTTTGTTCTAATGCCATACGACGGAGCTGTCTATATGATCTTTTTAGACAGCCCCTACATTTTCATTCCCCTTCCTGTGATCACGCTTCTGTAAATCCCATCAAAGACAGTCATAGGTAGAGACGCCCCGGCGGGGCGTCTCTACGCATTAAACAAGTTGAAGCGTACGATCGCACGCCTAACCCTTCTTTAATGCATTGACAATCCTATCTGCGAGGTGCCAACTCAACTCCGATCTGTTGACGAACTCCATCCCTGATGATCGTTAATTCGATCGTGTCTCCGGGATTTTTAAAGGCAACCGCAACCAGAAGATCACTGAAAAAGTTGATCGGTTTTCCATCCGCCTCGATAACAACATCCCCACCCACAGGTACTGCCAATCCTTCTACCAGTTCCGTTCCTACACTGCCTCTCAAACCCGCACTCGCAGCAGGACCTCCATCAACCACTCCGTTGATATAAGCACCCCCTTGAGAATCTAACTCGTTGGCTATCGCAAGGCTTAATGTGACGTCTGTTCCTTCAACACCTAACCAGGGCCATTGATATTCTCCTCGCTCGATCAGCACAGGGACGACCAGGCGTACGATGTTGGATGGGATAGCAAAGCCTACGCCAGAATTTGTCCCTGTTCCGCTGGCTGCAATCTGCGCATTGACGCCTATAATCTCCCCCCGCAAATTCAACAAGGGACCACCTGAATTCCCTGGATTGATGGCTGCGTCTGTTTGAATTGCTTGCGGGATAGAAAAGGCTGTCACGCCAGTTGGGAGCATCCGACCAACTGCACTTACGATACCTACAGTCATACTG
>MGNI01000028.1:0-233 GCA_001795115.1 Chloroflexi bacterium RBG_16_48_8
CTCGAAACCATAGGACCGCAGTACCAATTCCTTGAGTAATTCGCCTCTTTTCCGTGCCCTTTCTTCACCTTACAGGTGGCTTACAAAAGCACCTACAATCACCTTTCATCGTTTAAAATGCATGTAAGTTAGACGTAAGGAAAAGAGGTACATTCTGTAAGGTGAGCTGCTTGTTTGGATGAGTAGGTGGAAGCGTAGTGAGAATGTAGAGGTGCCCAAAGGATTTGTAAGAG
>MGNI01000028.1:369-690 GCA_001795115.1 Chloroflexi bacterium RBG_16_48_8
CCTAAAGCTGTGAAGAACAGCTATGGCAGCCAGTTGCCGAAACGGGAAACAATTATGAAAACGTTCTCGTTTTCAGAAACCCGTGCAACTGGTGTAGACAGGAAGATGCACGGGTTTTCCTTTTGAGGAAAAGAGTCGAAACAAGAGGTGGAGGGCTGCCGGTGAGGAGGGTGTCATGGCGACATGGTTGAGGCGACTTTTGAATAATGAAAGGGGGCAAGCCCTGGCGGAATATCACGTTCTGATCCCAGGCAGCATTCTCATGGTTCTGGCGGCTTTTGTATTGATCGCCGAGCCGGTGAAGGGTATGTATTGCGAAGC
>MGNI01000028.1:703-2799 GCA_001795115.1 Chloroflexi bacterium RBG_16_48_8
GACAAGCGAGGCACCTGCGGGCGGTGGTGGAGAGGATGGGGAGGAGACCCCAACACCTGAGCCATCTCCTACAGAAGAATGTGTGGTTTTACAAAGCGAAGAGGGCTGTTCGCAGTGCGATTACAATTACAATTGCTCGTGCCTGCCCGGGGTGAACGAAGGGACCTATAATTCGCCCGGAATACAGTCATTGGTTATTAAAGCGGGTAGAGAATATCATGTTTTCTATTCCGGTTGGACCGATGATGGGTGCTATTATGTGGAGCTTAACGAGGACTTTGCCTGGTGGCAGAAATATGCCGGTGGAAGGGATTGTAAGGACGTAAGTCACTTGGAGTCCTGGTACACCCCGATTTGCCAGTGATCATTATGCGCCATGATACTCTGATTGAAGACCTGGCAAACACCATGAGATCTGGATGAGGGGAGGTTGCTAAAATCTAGATGAAAATGGTTCGTGTCAGGATTTGAAAAACCCCGTGCAAAGGTACGGGGTTTTTCAGTTAAACTTCTCCCTCGGAGTAGTACCTGAGGGATGGGGTTCAAACACAGGCTGGTTCCTCATGACTCAGATCTCTAGCCAATCATTGCGCCATCCCTCCGTCTTATAGGGTTGGGGTCGATCTCCGATCCATCTTATAACCTTGTGGGCGGAACTGCGGGATGTCCTTAATCTAACTCTCAACGTGTTTACAATCGTCCCTAAAAAGGACTTTTATCGAATACAATGCAAGCAATCAATTCGTAAAGCAAACTGTTATGTTTCAATCTTATTGGTATTCAATCGTGTTGGTATATTGGAGAGCGTGCTTTACGAAGGGAGGGAATATCGAAGCTAAGATTGAGTAAAAAAATAAATCCTCGCTTGGGATCTCGATCGAAAGGGCAAGTTCATCATGAGATGAATGCGCAAAACTAAAGGGCCTTGTGCTGTGTACAGCAGCCAGGGTAGCCAGTTACCGAAGCGGGATAGTACTCAAGATTGGTTTCGATAGCAGCTCGCGCGACATTTTGAAGCGCGAGCTTTTTTTATTAACATCCAGGAGATATGCACCATCGTTTTGCTTGTAAGACTTCGTAGGGATGAACGGCTGTTCGCCCTTTTTAACCTTGCGCAGTTTTTGAACCTACACAAGGGTCGATTAAGGAAAAGGTGGCTCGCAAGCCATCCCTACGCATGGCTGGGTGGAGGCTGTAAGGGTGACCGGCCGGTCGCCCCAACTTCATGGATGAAAGGCTACGGGTAAGTTCTAAACTTTCAGGAAGGTAATAGATTGTTACCCCTCCCGCAGATTCAAACCTGCGGAGGGGACTGTAGAGACGCCCCGCCGGGGCGTCTTTACATCTGGATTGTTTGAGCGGTGGGCGGAGCCGTGCCAAACCATTCGTAAGCCGAAGATTTTACATGGAAGTTACAACCCTTTCACCCCCGGGAAACGTCCGTGCCTTATCTTTATAGGCAAGAAAGTGTGATGGTAGTAGCAAGTGGAAAAGCAGGATGCGATGGTACGAGGTGAGATATGTTCAAGGTACTCAGGAAGTTACAAGCAAACGAAAAGGGACAGGCTTTTGTAGAGTATTTTGTCCTCATCCCAGGCAGCATCCTCATGGTTTTGGCGGGTTTTTCTCTGGTTGGGGGCGCGGTTAAAAAGGCTTACTGCGATGTGGTGGATGTCTTCAGCTCAGGCGTTTGCCAGTCAGTAGAGGTGGAAGGAATCGACCAGGATCAGGAAGAGCCCGAGTTTGAAGTGACACCAACACCCACAATCGAGGCGTGCGTTGTCCTTCAAGAGGAACAAGGATGTTCACAATGCGATCAAAGCTCCCAGTGCACCTGTCTACCCGGGATGAACGCAGGAATTTACAACGGCGCGGATGATATCGACTCCTTCGTTATCAAAGCCGGGAAGGAATATCATATCTATACCACAGGTTACACCGATGACGGATGCTATCATGTGACCATCGATGGCGACATGGCTTCTTGGGAGAAGGTCGGGGGTGGCAATACCTGCATGGATGTGAGCCATCTTCAAACGTGGTACACACCTCTCTGTGAGTAGGTTGTTAGGGTTCCAAGGTGAAACCATCCATCC
>MGNI01000028.1:2867-7602 GCA_001795115.1 Chloroflexi bacterium RBG_16_48_8
AATAGTTTCAGAAAACATTCGCCCGACCATTAAGGGTCGGACGATTTGCGGGTGAATATGGGATGTTGAAAAAGCGCTAAACCGTTGGTATTTCTTCCGGTATTTCCAGATCCTCCAATCGCCTTACCTGGGTGGCAAGATCGATGAATAGAACCCCATCTAAATGGTTGATCTCGTGCTGAAAGATACGGGCAAGCCAGCCTTGGGCCTTAAGACGGAAAGGTTCCCCATGCCGGTTCAATCCCTTAACTGTCACACTGCTGTAGCGCTCGACTTCACCGATGTATCCCGGGATGGAAAGACAGCCTTCATTGGCAATTTCGGTGTCAGAGGAGTGTCTGACGATCTCGGGATTGGCGACAGCATACAGTTTGGGAGGCTTCGGGGGGACTTCTGGATCTTCGCTCGCCTCAGCGAATTCCACCACAATCACGCGTTGACTGACGCCAACTTGCGGGGCAGCCAATCCAACCCCAGGTTCAACCCGCATGGTCTCGACCATGTCGTCCATCAAGGTTTGGATTTCTTTTGTCACTGTTCGCACTTTCCGTGCGCGTTGGCGCAGGATAGGATCCGGGGTGGTTACAATCTCGCGAATGGCCAATTAAACCTCATCGTCCTCTCTTGGCTCTACCCTTTTTTGTGAAACCTCTTCGTGGTAGGCCGACAGCCATTCTACCACTTCCTCCCGTCGCTGTCTTCTTTGGGTTTCAGACTCGCGTTCCAGGAAGGCTTCCTGGGCCTGGACGATTTCCTGCTGAACACTGGCAGGGTCGTAGACGCCCCGGAATGTGAATTGCTCCGTGCCTACGTTGGTGATGACTGCACCATAATTGAGCAATATCCCGATGAGACCTTTCCGTTCTACTTCGGTGCCCAGGATATTCTCGAGAGGGGCAACTTTACGAACCTCACGCGCCAACGGTTTCTTATTTACATCCACAATCTGTGTGGGCGTGATCTGGTAGATGTCATTGATCCAATCGACATAACGGTATAGCCACCAGAAAATCAGCACAACGCTCATGAAGACACTGGACAAAAGGACCTGGTTCAAGGATAGAAATTCGACCAGCCCTCCCAACCTCAGGATCAGGAAAATGAAGAGTAGAAGGAGTGAAATCGTTGGTGGGGAAAGCTGACGTAATAGAACTGCCCAGTGCTTGCGATAGGTGATCACTCCACCCTCTTCAAAACGCATTTTAAAGGTCCATTGATCCAGGCCGATGTGACTGGGGATCTCCTCAAAGATTTCTACGGATTCACCCTCCGTGGGTAGTTCCAATTCTGGGAATTGTGCCTCTTCACCCTCTAATTGGAGGCGTTCTTGCAGGGCACGGATCATTTCCTCACGATCTGTATGGATTTGCTTTTGTTTGATCCGACGCCAATGCTCTTGCACGACAGCCGCCAATATTTGAGGTTTCCCCACATTCCGGAAGAGGATCTGGCCTGTGTAGGTACGAATGACAATATCACCATAGCCCAAAAGGCGTCCCAGGAGATCTGTGCTTATGCTGATTGAGAGCACCCAGTGTAAGGGCGTTTCCTGGCGACGATCGTAGATGCCAACCACTTTCTCCAGCCAGACCGCACGGCGGTTTGTCACGATGTAATAATCGTTTCGCCAATCCACCCAGCGCCAAGCCACAAGTGCCAGGCTGAGGAAGGCGATGATCGCCCCAAGCCACCCCACTACAGAACCGCCATCGGATAAAGCCCAATTGCCAAGCGCCAGGGCGCCGCCCAAAAAGACCAGCGGAAAGACTAAGGAACGCACGAGCAAGATCGGATGTTTCCGAACCAAGCCATGGATGGTTTCATTCTCTCTCAACCAATTCAATCGCAGCTTGGTTGCCAAATGACGGCTTTTTACTGCAAAGCTAAGATGAGCCAATGCCTCCGGATGGGTTTTCAGGAAGGGTTCTAGAGAGGGCAGCGGCCATCGCAAGATGGTCGTTTTTTCTATAGCCCGGATCGAGCTCCTCCAGGGTTTTCCAAGGTTTAACTCCACTTCACCAAAGGATTCACCCTTCGCCAAGATCGCCTTTTGAGCGATATTTTTGCGGGGATCCACATGGGTCGCCTCGGCTTTCCCCTCAAAAATGAAATAAAGGCCATTGCCCGGGGCACCCTGCTGAGCGATAACTTCATCCTCTTCAAAGGTCTTGCGCTGAAGATCCTTCACAACCTGGGCAAGGTCCTCCTGATCGATATCACGCAGGAAGGGCACTTCACGAAGAAATTGGGTGAGGTCAGCATTCGCCATGCTTCCATTTTAGCATGGGCATCCGATTCTTGTTTTATCCCAGAGAAAGATTTTCTGCGCATGGCACGTTTCCTGCTATAGATAAAGGGAGTTAAGGGCAATCGCTCGTATGCTATAATCGCGCCTGGCGGAGGCTTTTCAGTGACGAAAAGAAAAACTTCGAGGTCATCACGACGGAACAACCCGTCGCGATCATCGAGACGTTCCACAAGCAAAAGCGCTAAACGAACTGGAACGAGTCGGTCGACCAGACGAACCCGAGGACAGAGCACATTCAAGACGCCGTTCCGTCTGGCACGCGATCGCAGATTGGACATCATTGGCCTGATCCTCATTGGTCTGGGTATCTTCAGTCTCCTGAGTATGCTTTCCCCCGAGCAAGGCGTGATAACAGGTTTCTGGTTGAAGCTGTTGAAAGTTGGATTTGGGTGGGGGAGGATTGTCCTTCCCTTCGCGTTCCTGATCGGGGGAGTGTTGCTGTTAAGACGAACGGTGAGGCAGCGAGAGAAGGGTTTAGATAACGAACAAGTTTTTGGTGGAATACTCTTATACCTGGCACTGCTGATTATGATGCATGCCTTTCTTGAGGCTGAGGATTTACAGGGGAGGCTGGCATTGGCTCGCCAGGGTCAAGGGGGAGGTGTGATTGGGGCAGTTCTCCTCAATCTGCTTCTAAATTGGTTGGGCAATGGTGGGACGATCATTGTCATGTTGGCATGGATCCTTATCGGAATCACATTCACAATGAGTATCTCTGTGCCGGAGTTGCTGGATTTTCTTACACGTGCTTTCCGGTGGGTGATGGCCCAATGGCCGCAAATTCGCCTCCCGTCATGGGAACGTAAATCACACGCGGCTTCACCCAAATCCATTCTTCCTCCCATTGAACCCAAGATGAAAACGCCATACACAAAACCTCAACCTGCCGGCTTTGTGGCGGAGAGAGTGCCTGTACTTTCTTCCGCGCCTGGTTCTTCCCAGCCGGTTAAATGGACTCTACCTTCGATCGAGACTATCTTGGAGCCTGGTGTTGAGGGGAAAGTGGATGCAGCCTTTGATCAGGACAGGGCTCGAGTGATAGAGGAGACATTATTGGCTTTCGGTGCGCCTGCAAGAGTAGTTGAGATCAATCGCGGGCCGACCATTACTCAGTTCGGTGTGGAGCCGGATTATATCGAGGGTCGTGGGGGGAGAAGAACAAAGGTCAAGGTCAGTAAAATCTCAGCGTTAGCAGACGATCTGGCCTTAGCCCTGGCCGCGCCCTCCATAAGAATCGAGGCGCCCGTACCAAGAAAGGGCTTTGTGGGGGTGGAGGTCCCAAATGCAGAGATTTCCCTGGTCTCCTTGCGGGACTTAATGGAAGCGGAAGAATTTTCGAAAGTAAAGTCGAAACTCGCTTTAGGGTTAGGCCAGGATGTTTCTGGACATGCTGTTGCTGCAGATTTGGGAGCCATGCCGCATCTTCTCATCGCGGGGACGACGGGTTCGGGGAAGTCGGTACGCGTCAACTCGATCATCACCTGTCTCCTCCTTCAAAACAAACCGGATGAGCTTCAATTTGTGATGATTGATCCCAAGCGAGTGGAGCTTACCTACTACAACGGGATACCGCACCTGCTGGCTCCGGTTATTGTTGATCTTGAAAATGTAGTGGGATCGTTGAAGTGGATCTCGCGCGAGATGGATGAACGCTATCGCCGCTTTGCGCGGGAAGGGGTGAGGAATATCACGGAATATAACAAACGCATGGAGACCATCCATCAGCATGGATTGTCATTCCTTGTGGTTGTGATCGATGAATTGGCTGACTTGATGATGTTGGCGCCGGATGAGACAGAGCGCCTGATCACCCGCATGGCTCAACTGGCAAGGGCCACCGGCATCCATCTGGTCATTGCCACCCAGCGACCTTCTGTGGATGTTGTCACAGGCATCATCAAAGCCAATTTTCCAGCCAGAGTGGCTTTCGCCGTCGCCTCCTCCGTGGACAGCCGTGTCATTCTGGATCAACCTGGGGCGGAACGCCTGTTGGGACGAGGGGATATGCTCTTTCAATCGCCAGAGGCCGGCTCGCCCATTCGAATGCAGGGTGCGTTTGTCTCAGAAATGGAACTGAACCGTTTGATCCGCTACTGGAAGAACGCTGTTATGGCTGGGGAGATTACACGACCAATGACAGCTTTGCCTGAGGCAACGATCCCTGCAGGAGTTCCCCTCAAACAGGTGCCTCTTTGGGAAGAAGTTGAGGCAGAGGATGAGGTCGATGATACACTCTATGATGAAGCTGTAGAAATCGTTCGAGCTATGCGTCGGGCTTCCATATCCTTGCTCCAAAGACGCATGAGGATCGGATATACACGAGCAGCTCGGTTGATCGATCTCATGGAGGAACAGGGGGTTATTGGTCCAGCCACAGGAGGTTCGAAACCACGTGAAGTGCTGGATTTTGGGGAGTTGGTCGAGGCA
>MGNI01000028.1:7635-7957 GCA_001795115.1 Chloroflexi bacterium RBG_16_48_8
ATCTTGGGCAGTGTATATGGAGAAATCGCTGTTTGAGGGATCTTCATTAATACTTCCTTGATGGTTTGAAGCTTCTCGAAAATTTTGGTGAGGTACTGTAACGGAATCATTGCCTCCTCTAACGAAGCCATAAGAAATTGGGGTTTATTGCGTTTGGCTTTTCTGTAGGTTTAATTTGTTCTGCGTTTGGGAAAATCTCATTTTGAGTTATTCAAAATGCAGCCCACCCTCCCCGCCGTGTTGTAACAATAAAAAACCTGGCTAAGAGGTATTGGCCCGCTTGACAACTATGAATCAAAATGCTAAACTTCATATAATTATA
>MGNI01000028.1:7985-8772 GCA_001795115.1 Chloroflexi bacterium RBG_16_48_8
TGACTCAGGAGTTTCTAATGTCAACACCAATAGTACGTGTCCAAGAAAAAGGCCAGGTAACTATACCCCAAGAGATCCGAGAAAAACTAGATCTTAAGAAGGGTGATATGGTTACTTTCGTTGAGACCGATGTGGGGATAGTTATCAAGCCTGCTGAAGTTGTGGTCTCTGATGCTCTGGATGAAATTGGTCGTGCCCTCAAAGAAAAGGGTATTAGCTTAGAGGAGTTGCTAGATCGTGGCAGAGAAATCCGTGGCGAGCTCGTTGAAGATGAGTACGATCTTAGGGATACCTCGGCTGAATGAAACGACTTTTCATTGATTCCAGTGTGTTGTTTTCTGCTGCCAACTCGCCTCGTGGTAATGCTAGAAAAATAATCCTAATGGCTATAAGGAAGGAGCTAACAGCGGTCATCAGCCAACTGGTGATAACTGAGACTGAGCGTAATTTAATTGGAAAAGCGCCTTAAAAATTACATCTCTTGAAAATCATTATCGATAATATTCCCTTTGAATTCGTACGGCCAACCAAGCGACAAGTGATTGCTGCAGCCAAGCATTCTGCTCTAAAAGACGCACCTATCATTGCAGCTGCAAAGAGAGCAAAAGCTGACTTATTGGTAACCTTGGATAAAAAGCATTTATTAGGTAAGCCAGAGCTTGCTAAATATATCGGTGCCGAAATAGTCACACCCAAAGAAGCTGTAAACCAACTAGAACATAAAAATTAATCTACTTGGACAACATCGGTAACAACAATTCTTGCCTATTTCACCTATATCAATAAG
>MGNI01000029.1:0-1685 GCA_001795115.1 Chloroflexi bacterium RBG_16_48_8
AATTGAAAGCTCGCTGTCTCAATCGAGTGTGGTAAGCTGCCTCTCCATGAAATCGATGACGGGGTTATAAGTCTCGGGTTTTTCTTTAAAAACGTCATCGAAGTTAAATGAAATTGATCGCTTGAAAAATGCAACTGTCGATGACGACATTACTGGATCGATATCAAACTCTCGCATGGTATCGACAACCTGAATCATTTCATGATATCGGCGCTCACAGGCTTTCACGTGTGTACAGATCCAATTTTCTGCCACCCGATCGAAAGGGTTTTTTATCATGAAATCAGCAATATCCTTCCATAGATCACCCTCGATACCTGCTCGTCTACCTGCGATCATCAACTCGAGTATCAACGCCTCAAGCCCCTTTGAGAAAATGCTCCTCAGCATTTTAAATGTCGAAGCCTTGCCGACATCCGCTGCATAAAATGTGGAATTCAGCCCTAGATTCTTGAGAAACTTAGCTACTTCCTCTCCCCTGCCGCCTGCCAACAAGATGTGTGTGCTGACTCCCACTGCCCCAATTGCCCCTAAAATTGCACCCTCCACAAAATTGGCTCCGGCATTCTCAATAATCTGACAGATTCGTATTTTCACAGCAGGTGAAGTGGAATTCAAATCTACGTATATCTGTTCTGTCTCAAGTTTCATAGCTATCTGGTTAGCCAAGACTTCGGCCATTTGGTTCGTAACGACTGAGAGGATTATCTGAGATCGCGACAGAACTTCATCTAATGTTGTAAGTTTAATCCCTTCATGGTGGATACGAGATTCCAACTCCTTCTTACCTTCATCCTGCTCAAGCCTAGAATCATGGACCAAAATAAACGCTCCTCGTTCTGCCATGGTATTTGAAAATGTTGAACCCACCTCACCAAACCCAATTACACCGACATAAATATCACCATTGGACAAACCTTCGTTTCTCTTCATCGTAAGAACTTCGCCCCTTTCTCTTTCATCTCTGGCACACCCTGGAGCTCAAAGATTCGACTTACAGGTGCAATCTTCGGACTTACTGTGTGGATCCCTTGAGAGGTTTTTATCTCCTGCAGAACATTTTCGATAGCCTGAACAGAAGCACGTAAAGTTTGATTGGCATATATCACCAGTTTTACTTTTTTAAGTTCTCGAATATCTTTCTCAACAAGAGTGGGATAAGTTGTTGGAATCAAAACAAGAGGAGTCTCCAACTCCCAAGCATTGACAACTTCAACGATTTCCTCTGGGGTGGTAGCTTTTGAATGGATCAAGATGCAATCCGCTCCAGCTTCAACATATCGATGCGCACGCTTGAGCGTTTCTTCCTTTCCCCAACCTGCGATGAGTGCCTCAACTCGGGCAATCACCATAAAGTTATCATCCCGCTGAACATCCTTTGCAGCCATGATTTTTCCAACAAATTCTTCGATATCAGCCAGGACTTGTCTTCCTCCTTCTAACAAACTGGTATCTTTAGGGAATTTCTTATCCTCAATGCATACACCTTCCACTCCCGCAGCCTCGAAACACCTGACTGCATACATAACGTTATTCGCGTTTCCATAGCCAGTATCCAAATCCGCAATAATTGGAATACTCACAACATCGACCATTGAACGAGCAGAACTTAGGAATTGGTTCATTGAAATTAGGCTTGCATCAGGTACGGCGTACGAAGCGGAAATGCTGAAACCACTTGACCA
>MGNI01000029.1:1770-8300 GCA_001795115.1 Chloroflexi bacterium RBG_16_48_8
TTTCGAAGGTGTTTGGAATGATCATCCATCGTAAACCCTTTCTTTTCTGTCCAGCAAGATTTCTTCACAGAGAACTATTTTTTCTCCAATGAGAACAGCCGGACGGAAACAAAGGCATATTCTCAAGTCATAGACGATTCACAATATGCCAGCGATAAAAGGAACAACATCTGGAAACACTCGATTAGCAAATCGGGTGAATGTACAATAAGTGCTCTTCTTGGGCTCTCTCTACAAACAATCAAGTCGTGGATCTTGTTCGCCCTCTTCCTTTGAAGATTGTCTGTTTCATACTAACCGACTGAAAGACTTGGGCTGCGTCCTCTAAACGTCAATTGCGTTAACGACTCTGGTCGTGTTTTATACTGATAAATATCGCATAGGGTTGTATCATGCGTGCTCGTGAAACTGCCCTTTATATGTACCGAACTGCCGTCCAGCCTCGAACATCGCACAAACATTCTCTGGCGGAACTTCAGGTTGTATATTGTGAACAGAAGATAAAACATATCCGCCCCTTTCTCCTAGATCTACTATGCGCCGTATGACCTCGAGTTGTACATCTTCCGACGAGCCATACGGCAGTACCTTCTGAGTATCAATTGCACCCCAAAAGGCTAATTGATCACCGGCCATAGATTTCAAAGTAGTAGTATCCATCTTATTGGCGCTGACCTGCACAGGGTTTAACACATCCACCCCAATCTCAATCAAATCCATCAGAATATCGAACACCGATCCACAAGTATGAAAGAGGAGTTTTGCATCTGTTAGGTCATGGATCTCATCAAAATAACGTTTTTGACGCGGTTTAATAAGTTTTAGATAAGTCGACGGCGAAACAATCGTCCCCCTCTGCTCACCAATATCATCCGCTGTCACAACAACATCGATTAAATCCCCCACCTCGCGCATGATTTCCCAAACCAAAGCGATATTGATATCAAGGACCGCATCAGCTAGTGCCTCAAATAATCGGTGATCAGATGCACAATCGAGATACCAATCCCAAAAACCACGGATAAACTGCGTGTAATGAATAAAGCCAGAGGGAACCGTCACCACAATCGCAAAGTCAGTTGTCTGCCTCAACTCGAGTGCTCTCTCCCGTAGTCCACGTGTAATACCCAGATCAAGAGGGTCAGGCCAGTTATGGTGCATAATGTCAGACAGTGATATTTCACCCGTCAGAGGACTCTCTTTAAGCTCGTAATAGTCAGTGCCGGGGGGTTTCGTTCGGATAACACCCCACTGATCGATATAAGTAAACTCATCCAAGTCTCGTTCAATAGACTTATCACGATTTCCGAGCGGAAGTCGTCTTGTATCAATATCAAAATACCTTAAGATCCTCTCGTCAATTACAGCGACTTGCATCCATCGATGCATTAAATGGGTTTCCGCATGGATACCAAGATAGGATTTCAGCCGCTCGTATGCTTTGATATGAATGGATGCATTTGGATGGCTGCCAAAGTCCAACGGGACACGATCAGGTGGGCAATGATTGAGTGCTCTCAAGATCCGCTCACGATGACTTACCCTTTTTATAAAGCCCTCGCCATGCGATTCCATGCCTCTCATCTTTCCGCAGATTCAAT
The DNA here is from genome assembly GCA_001795115.1 of Chloroflexi bacterium RBG_16_48_8. GTDB lineage: Bacteria > Chloroflexota > Anaerolineae > Anaerolineales > E44-bin32 > MGNI01. Next base: position 3,372 of record MGNI01000029.1, read on the forward strand.
TTTGGTTTTTAACAGATGACCCTGCGATGGAAATTCCACTTCTTATCTAATGGGCTTTCTGCTTCCGTGGTTCTTTAATACGTCTAAGGAAAAACAAAGAAAGCGCTAAGGCTGTAGCTGAAAGAAGGGCTGCGGGAGCCAATTGCCCGGTCAACTCTCTCACGACTGCACTAACTGCAGCTACAGCTAACATACTCGGGGCTGTCGTTGCGTAAAGAAGTGAGATGTATGTCACAATGCGATCTGTCGGACTAATCTCTATGCTCATCGTAGACATTCCAACATGGTCCGAATTGAATCCCAATCCAAAGAGAAAGAAGATGGTCATGAATCCCCACTCGGTAGTGTTAACTACAGCCATCAGAGAAACCGCAAGCAAAATAATTCGCGCTATTACCAAAGGCAGCTTTCCCCCATATCGATCACCTAGGAAGCCAGCCATGATGTTGCCGACGATACCCCCTAGCATTTGGGCTATAACGAAATGCCCTAAGAAATCTTCACCTTTCTCTAATATGCTTAGGGCATGAATAGCCAGGAATGGCGTCATGATGTATATACCCAATGTAAGCATACGCATACACAGGAAATTTCGAAACCGCTGGTCAAACTTTATGAGAGCCGGTAAGCTACGAAGATTCTCTCCAAGATTGTATCGAGCCGCGTGGGATTGATCAGGGGATGGCATCTCGTGAAGCATAGCCTGTAGAACATAGGACAGCATACAAAATCCAAATGAGATCAGGTGCAGGATGCCATAGCCCGCCGGCCCGGGTGATCGCTTAAGGACAGATAGGATGATGCCTCCTGCGCATATCCCGATACCAGAGGTGATGACATTTCTCATAGCCCAAGATGAGGAACGGCGATTCTCGGGGATTATCCGCGATATTAGTTTCATCCATGCAGCAAAATTTAAACCCGTTATCATACCGGAAACGAAAGGAGCTAAGGCCACAAAGAAAAGAACTATCAAAGGATATTTCTCTATGAGGAAAAACAGACTTAAGGCCGCCACAAGATAGGGCATTCGTTGCAGGAAACCGGTGGCAAGGATGAAGGGCTTTACTCTGGGCAGTCGCTCAGCATAGTGAGCTGTGAATAAGGATGGCCAACCAATTCCGAAGATCAGCATTGTGGGCATTAGCGAAATGAGCCAACTCGGCCCACCCAGCGACTTCACCATGACCGGCATGACTGTATCTGCAGCAATAAATGCTAGACCGCCCATGTATAAGCCACCTTCGATACTGTGCGCCAAGTAATTACGCCAGAAATAGCGCTTGACCTCACTTGCATAATCGTGCGATATACCACGTACGGATTTCTGCGTCATTTTCATCACTATGAATAAATATGTATAATTAAATAATTCGCGACTCTAGCGTTCCTTTTCTGGGCACAAAATCGATCGCTTTCCAATTACACTTGAATGTGGATCCCTAATACCAAAGACTCATAAGCGTTCAATTTAATCAAGGAAGTGAAAATTCTGGCGTTTTTCCACTGTGAAGACTTATTAAGACGCAGGCGGATTAAGTCATTTAGGAATCAATAACCTCCCGATGCAACGATCACTTCCCCAATAATATAACTGGCTCGGTCGGAGGCGAGGAAGGCTACGATTTCTGCTATTTCCTCGGGGCGGCCAATCCGGCCCAAGGGGATTTTCCTCATCAATTGCTCACGTGCCTCTGGGGTGTCTACGCCCTGCAGCATATCCGTCTCAATCTTGCTGGGTGCGACAGCATTCACCCGAATGCCATGTCCTGCTAATTCCTTCCCAATGGAACGCGTAAATGCGATCACCCCGCCCTTGGCGGCAGCATAATGAGCTCCAGAAGTACCTCCACTCAGACCAGAGGTGGAACCAATATTGATGATACATCCCGACCCACGGGCAAGCATATGTTCGACCACCGCCCGTGAGCAGAGGAATGTCCCTTTCAAATGAACATTCAGCATTTGATCCCACTGATGTTCGCTCAATTCGGGGAACTTGGCGGCAGTAAATATGCCGGCGTTGTTCACTAATATGTCAATGCGTCCAAAAGCTTTAAGGACTTCTTCTACCATGTTCTTAACTTGCTCCGACTGCGTCACGTCCACCTGAACTGCTACCGCTTGGCCATCAGCATCCTGTATTTCTTTGACAACCGATTCGGCAAATGCCAGGTGGATGTCTGCAACTCCAAGCTTCGCTCCTGAACTTGCCAGACGCAAGGCGATAGCCCTTCCGATCCCCCGACCCGCCCCCGTTACAATCGCTACTTTTCCTTCGAAATCCCGCATTCTATCCTGCTCCCTTCCCTCCGCTATTTGATCGACCAATACGTACGCCCGCTGCCTTCCACATGGGAGGCATGACTTCATCATCGACCAACTCCATCAGGCGCGCAAATAGCTTAGTCCACTGTTCGTATTTTTCCCTATAGATTGCCTTCACCTCTCCATTCATCGTGGGATAGTGAGCAGCTTCCCACGAGACAATCGCTTGAGCCGCCTCCGGCAAATCCTTGTAGACGCCAGCACCAACTACCGCACACATGGCAGCACCCAGCGCAGGCGATTCTTTCACAACTGGTACTTTGATAGGGATACCCAAGATATCGGCAAGTATCTGCGGCCAGAGATGACTTCTTGAAGCGCCACCTACAATAACCGTCTCTCCAATCTCCTGGCCAGTGACCTCTGAAAGCAAGTTAAAGGTGCTTTTTATTTGAAAAGCCGAGTTCTCCAAGAGAGCCCGGTAGAAGACAGCCTTGGTGAATTGTTGTGGAGTGTCGATACTCCAACCCATGAAGGTCGGCGGCGGTACGATCCAGCGCTTGGCATCAATGACACCCGCTACGGAAGCTTGAACACCATAGGCACCGGGTGGAACATTAGCAGCTTGCTCGTCCAGGATTTTATAGGTATCGATACCTAGCCGTCGAGCGAGGCGTTTCTCCTCCTGGCAGAACGCATCTCGAAACCAACGAACTATATAGTCGCCGTAGAAACAGACCCCCTCAAATTGCCAGCGTCCCGGAACAACGTGAGGCAGAATCTTTGCGCGCACCTGAGGGTCAGTGATCGTGTCACCGGGCACGATCGTGCCACTCCAGAAGGATCCGGTACCGACGTATGTCTGCCCTAGCCGTACAACAGCCCCTCCAGCCAGGCCGGCGGCGGCATCCGATCCGCCCTGCACTACAGGAAGGCTCTCTGGCAATCCGGTTTCTTGCGCTGCTTGGGCGGTAATTTTCCCGATCACCATACCAGACTCATTCACCGGAGCCAAGATATCCATGGGAATATCCAGCCACATCGCGATCACCTCCGACCACCTTCGTTTCCGCCCATCAAACATCCCTGATGTCCCGGCGCAGGAGGGATCGACACTGTATTCCCACAGAGCCTGAACAGCATCCAATCGGTAAGCATAGTCAAATGCGCGATCCGTTCGAAGGTTTCAGGTTGATTCTCACGCAACCAAAGCAGTTCTACCGAGGGATCACCGATACCAGGCCACTCGCCATCGATCTCGTAAATCTTGGGACCAAGGCCTCTATCTATCAACTCGGCAGTTTGCTTGTCGGCACGAGTGTCGGTGTTAGTGCAGGCGAAGAGATCGTTGTCCTCCTTGTCATAGAACACCGTCCCAAGGCGCATCCCTGTCTCACTCATAGCGGTGATCTGTGATGGTGTGATGCCAGATTTTGTTATCGCACCTCGAATGCAATTGCACAGGATTCCCCAATTGCGCTTGGTGTCGATGTTAACCGATCCGGGATAGCGTAGATCCGTAGAATGCTGCCATTCTTGAGCCTGATAACCTAGCTCGTTGCCAAGATCATCGTAGACAACAGCCTGACCACTTCCAGTCCCCAGATCAAGAACGAGGAAGTATTTCCTTGAAGGCATGCCCACCCTCAGCTTTATGCCTGATCGTGCCATATTTTAAAATGCCAGAATGTTGCGAGGGTTGTGGATCAGAAACTTCTCAATGGTTGCTTCGGGTAACCGCTCACGTAGGCGGGGAACAAAAGTCCCCAATAGATGAACGTATCCATGTCCACCCTTCGCCTTCAGGTAATCGACTTTGCTAATGTCGTGTGAAAGCACGATTTGGTCTTCAAACCCCGCATTCACCATCGCACACAACACTTCTAATCGGAGCGCGTCATCGCGGTATCGCGCTTTGCCGATTGTATCAAAACCAAGGAACGCGCCGCGCTCACCGATGAAACGGAGGTGTTCAACATGATCAAGGTCAATATGGTCGATAATCACCCGTTTTAGATCCACGCCTTCTTCCTCAAGAACATCCAATGCATGAAGCCCTTCCGCCCCTCCCATGGTATGAATGCTAATCGCCACACCTGTTTCCAAGTGGGCCTTCGCCGAGGCCCGGAGGACTTTCTCCTCCTGGGCAGTCGTTCCAAATTCAGATATACCTATTTCACCGATGATGCCCGCTCGGAAATCTCCACCTTCGACAGCTTCTTCAATCTCACGAATCATGATTTGCGCAACCCCGTTAATATTGCTCTTGAGCACTCGATCAGGATGTTGCTCTTCACGATAGAATCCTGTCCCCGAAACAACGTGCAAGCCCGTTTCTTCCGCCAAGCGTTTTAGCATAATTGGCCTCCGCCCTTCGGTTGTTGTCTGGTCTACAACGCAATCACCAGCCTGCTTCTGGTAGGAGATGAGCTCCCCAAGTTGGAGGTCAAAATCAATACCACACGTGTGCTCATGGATTAATGTAATGCCAATTTCCTTTGGATCGACGTCCCCCATAACGGTTCGAACCTTTGCCATGGAAACTGCCTCCTTAAGGATTACTCAGACTCGTATCGCTGGTTCCAGTGACATGAAAAACCAGGCGTCAACCTCTTTTCTGGCCACAGATTTATAACTTGTCAACCTTAGCTCTAAGCACCG
>MGNI01000029.1:8317-9155 GCA_001795115.1 Chloroflexi bacterium RBG_16_48_8
ACCCATACCTGCAGCTTTCTCTCTCAAAGGTACTTACCCGTCATCTATGAGCTCCATCAGGCACCTATGAAACACAAACCACTGCAATCCCTTAACCCCAAAGTCCACTCGAACTTGTCCGTTAGCAACGGGATGGAGTTCTTATATCTACGACGACTTAATACACATAGTTTGGGTTAGACTGTGATATCTTCCGCCACAAACCCATGCTAAGGCCCAATTCAAAGATCTCAACTGCTGAAAGATCAAGAATTACCCCTTTGAACGAATGCTAGCAACTCCAGATCCCAAAGTTATGAGAACTAACATCTTAGAAAGCAAGTGCTCGGCGAGGGTTGTGAATCAGGAACTTCTCGATGGTCCCCTCCGATAACCTCTCGCGTAAGCGGGGTACAAAACTACCTAAGATGTGGACATACCCATGCCCTCCATAGACACGAAAATAATCGGATTTGCTGATGTCGTGGGAGAGCGCAATTTGATCCTCGTACCCCGCTTCTACCATCGCACATACCAATTCCAACCGGATGGCATCATCTTGGTAGCGTGTTTTACCAATACAATCGAAACCAAGGAAAACTCCGCGTTCAGCTACCATCCGCAAATGCTCTGCATGATCATGATCAAGATGATCGATAATCACCCGCTGTGGCTCGACGCCTTCCTCCTGGAGGATGTCAATTGCACTTAACGCTGCCGCACCACTCATGGTATGTACGCTGATGGTCACGCCCGTCGCCAGGTGGGCTCGGGCAGAACCTCGCTAGACCTTCTCCTGCTGCTCATTGATGCCGAATTGAGATGTGCCTAACTCGCCCATCAAGCCTGCCTTGAAGTC
>MGNI01000030.1:0-136 GCA_001795115.1 Chloroflexi bacterium RBG_16_48_8
ACCGTGGCAAAGTCCGCAGCGCGACCTTACGCCAGGGAGAGTAAAGAATGGCATTGGAATGATTTTTCGCGCGATTAGCAATCCAGCATCACCGCCCAAAATGCGCGGAATTCCTCCAGGATGGCCGAAAGGCAAG
>MGNI01000030.1:347-4357 GCA_001795115.1 Chloroflexi bacterium RBG_16_48_8
TTATCATAACATCAATAGTGTTATCATGTTGGTATAAGGGAGCTAAATATGTATAGAACCCAGGTTCAACTGACCGAATCTCAAATCCAAGCTTTAAAGGACATGGCCTCGGCTCAGAAGAAGTCCATGGCCGAACTCATTCGCCAGGCTGTGGATATCTTGCTTCGTAGCTCTGGTGAGGTTGATCGGGAGGAGCGGAAGCGTCGCGCCATCGCTGCCGCAGGTCGGTTTCACTCCGGTCTTGGAGATCTATCCACAGACCATGACAAGCACTTGAGCGAGGCATATCAGCATGACGATCTTCGTTGACACCTCCGCCTTCTTGGCCGTGCTCAATGCCGATGACCAGAATCACGCCTCGGCCAAGGAGGCCTGGGATAAGATGGTCTCCCATGAAGAAACTTTGTTGTGCACGAACTATATCCTCGTTGAGACCTTTGCTCTGGTGCAGCATCGGCTGGGAATGGAAGCCGCCCGGACACTGCATGATGACATCCTTCCGCTCGTCAGTGTTGAGTGGATAGACGCCCAAAGTCACTACAGTAGCGTCATAGCCAAGCTCGTCGCTGGTCGTAGAAGGTTAAGTCTGGTGGATTGCGCTAGTTTCGAAACCATGAGGAGACTCGGATTGTCTACCGCCTTCGCCTTTGATCGGGATTTTAAAGGGCAGGGATTTGAAATCATTCCCTAGCTCTGGCGAGTCACACCTATCCATATCATCTTCAGAACTCCATTCATCTTCCCTCAGATCTCGACGTTCGCTGAATCTGACGTTCATTAAAGCCACAATCCTCCGCAGCCCACTCAAACTTTGCGTTTTGACTTTGATTCGCTCAGGGCGTCTTCGGCATTCGATCACGACAGGACGCGGATCTCCCTCTCAGGTTCCGATTGCGTCCCACGCAAGCATCCCCAGGGATGCTATGCTGTAGGCAGGAGCAACAAGTATCAAAGAGGCAGGGTGAAATGATAAACATAGGTGTCTTCCAGGTGACGATTGTTTTTGGTGTCCGTGGCAGATAGGTATTCGGTGGCCAATTGGCGAGGAAGTTCCTCTCTTATGAATGTAGACCAACGAACTGTCGTTTGAAGACTCTAAGGGTTGTAAACTCCAGATTTTCTTCGATTGTTTTATTTTTCTAACCCCGATCAAGATTTTAAATTAATTAAAATAGCACCAAATGATGTCCCTCTGCATTCAAAATCCATTGGATTTGGCACTGGTACAGAGTATGTATATAATGTGCGCCACAATGAGTACCCGGGTTGTCCTGTGGTTCGGGAGAGAAATCTGAGCATTTCCGCGGGCGAAGGAGGCTCGCTGGACACGTAACGCCATCATCGAGGTTTTCATTCCTGGGCCTTATGCTATCAGGTGGTTATATTCAACTTTTCTTTGGAGATGTTGAAAACTACACATTGGTAAGCGTTCTCAAACTCCTTTATCTCTTCTTGGCATACCTGTTTATAGAAAATCGAATTGAGCTTTGGGTACCAGGACTGGCACTTTCAATAGCTCTTGGTTTTCACCTCCTCGCTGGCTGGCTGATCCCTTCCTTAATATATCTTTTCATCCTGGCGTGGAAAAAGAAGGATCGGAAAGGTGTCCTCTTTGGGTTTCTTGGATTTGTAGCCCCATTGGTTTTATTGCTCACTTATTTCCACTGGAATGGTTTGCCCACAAACGACATGCTTTACCGCAGTCATGCTTTGGGCGTCATGAGGCATTTGGAGCGTTACCTTAATCCCCTCCAGGGATCCCATTACAGCTCACTTTTTAATCTTATCTTTCTCTTACTCCCCGCAATCATTCTTGTGCCCATGTTGGTAATTAATCGCAGAATCGGATCAGACCCATTCACGCATTTTCTGCTTCTTGCAGCATCCTTCATGCTTGCATTCGTCTTATTGTGGAGAATGCAATTGAGCGTGTATGAAGATTGGAATTTGGTTGCCCCTGCGATGATTCCGCTCTCCACCTTGATAGCATTTAGTTATGCGAACATGCCAGAGAAATTCAAGAAGGAGCTTATTCTCATCGTTTTCGGGCTCACAGCTACACTGCACACATCCATGTGGATCGTGTCTAATCACTTCTCTCTCGAATAATTCAATTGGCCTGTGGGGTCAATCCAGAATGCTCCTCATCGACTATGTACTATCTTGGGATTGGAGGGTAGTGTACTAACCGAGCTTATTCGCATTGAAAGCTTGCTCTGCAATTTCGTGCCCTACAATGACGGCAGCCTGATGATCGTTACCAACGGTCCGATCTGGTCCACGCATTGAAAAGGGAGGTACAAAAAAAGAGATCCGAACTATGTGAGCCACCCGCATCCCCCAACCATTGTTTTTCATAAATGGAGGATATCTCACAAAAGTTGAATATCAGAATACGGAACACTGACGGCAATCTTCCCCCATTGTGTTCGTGACCCTACCGCTCACCCGGTTCATTCTGGCCGGGGGAAAGGTAACATCGATACAGAAAAAGGAACAAATTCAATGCTCCTGGCAATGAGGCGGTTATATACTCACTGCGGGGGACGAAATTCTCTCTACCAAAGCCGAGTGTGCTTCTATAAAGTAGGTAGGCAATTCCTGATGATGTGAAAGAACAACGATTGGTGGTGCATGCATCCCGAGACTCGCCGCAAGAGGTCCGAGCGCCATCCCTATCCCAGTAGCCTCAACAGGTTTTCGCGAGTCAGGAGATCCAATTCCTCGGAGCGCTCCAGAAATGGCGCCACGTCATCGCGCACGTTTCGCCATTCAAGCTTCTCGAGGCACAGGTTAAAGATATCCCTCCAGTTTCGCTCCGTGAGAGTCGATCCCCTCCAACCTGTTTGAACCAGGGCGTTGTTCAACAAGACCAAGTTGGGGTCAGGCCAATGGGGATCGCTCAGATACCACAGGAGATCGTAAAGATCCCGCCCTTTGGTAAAAGACCGCTGAAGGACGGCGTGAATCTTTCCGGCGAGCAGAGAGGGTCGATCGTGATGATGAAGCTGCAGGGTCACATAGCGACGCACGACCGTTGTCTCCAACCCGGCCCCCTGCGGCGGATGGGGATCCACCTCGAGCTTAAGGTTGAAGATCTCCTCTGGCTGTCCAGAAAGCCCCATCTCATGGAGAAGTCCTGGAAAGCGGATCCATGCGTTCTGAGCAACCCGATCGCCCGAGCGCTTGGTCTCAATCCTATACCCCTCACGATGGAATTCCGCCTCGATGGCTTGGACGTATTTTCCTAGATCATAAGCAGCCGATTCCCTCTCTAACGCAAAGTCAAGATCCTCGGAATGCCGAAGCAGCCCGTAGAGAAAACGCAGCGCTGTACCTCCATGGAAAGCGAGCGGAACCATGGCTCCCTCTCGCTGCAAGCAGGCCAGGACTCGCGCCTGGAAGTATTCACGCAATGTGTTCCGAGCCTTTAGCGGCGAATCGCTCCCTTTAAGCAGTTCGGCCAGGTACTCTTTCATCCCCCCTCCTCCGACGCAAGTTCTTCCAGGACGAGCTGTTCCACATGTTGCGCAGCACGTTTCATCTTGGGCTTCTCGAAATCCTCGGCGTGGCGCCTAAGGGATCGCATATCGAGGCTCTCAAAATTCTGAAGTCTGAGTGAGCGAATGTACGTCTCGGAATCCCCGCCGGGCGTGAGGTAAATCAGATCCAGAAGCGCCTTCTCTGGTGTAGCAATGAGAGCTTGCTGGTTATTTCCCAGTTCAAGAAACTGATAGCCCTTCAGGTATTTACTGCGCACATGGCGGAAGAGAAAGCTTCCCAAGGGGGTGTCCCAGCGTCTAGGTCGGCTCGAGCAAACGCTCACGACCGTGGGCACGTATTCCGGGATGAGTCCATAGTGGGCCAGGGCAGACTGACAGCTCACGTAGGAACCGCGCACCATGCAATTGGCTACGGTGAAGGGTTGAGACTTGACCTTCTGAAATGGTGGTGCCAGGGCGTAGAGCCCTCTGCGAAACTGGTAGAGGCGGCCAGCCTTCGTCCAGCGC
>MGNI01000030.1:4372-6378 GCA_001795115.1 Chloroflexi bacterium RBG_16_48_8
ATGTGATTTGGATCCACATCGCCGGCGAGCAGCAAGCCAGTCTCGAATACCGGCTCATCTCCCACGATCTTGATCAAACGCTGAAATTCCATGGAGGTATTTTGCCATTAATGGCAAATTATTGCAATGGAATTGCATCGTAAAAACATCCGAGCCAATCCGGTGGGGTTCTGGAAGCATCGTGGGAGATATCGTTTCCATCTGCGCAGGGAATTCCAATTCATGAGCTTGGGCATGCCCTGTTCACAAGCGCCTGGCCTGAAAGAGAGGAGAACCTGCTCTGCCAGATGATCCATCTCCTGGAAGACGAGCGCATCGAGCGAGCTGTGGCCACGCTGTACCCTATCATGGTTACCGCGATCCGCTTAGTTGGGGATTGGATGTATGACGAAGCGGAGTCTCAGGGCGACGACATGCCCTACCTCATCTCCCGTCCTTGCAGCTCCTTTTCATTCCGCTGGATGGGGTCCCCAATGAACACAACCGTGTTCCCTCCACATTGAGTAGGGCTGATACAAGATGCCAATTTCCAATTCCCGTGAGAAATAAAAAAACAATCGACACAAGAAAATCAACCATATCCCCGTAAGATCGTTCACCTTTCGAAATCGAACCTGCTAAAAGAGCCATGATCAGCCCGATAACAACCCACATTGTAACAAGCACGGTGATGGTCGTTAGAGTGTCTCCTTTCGCTGAACAAGAAAAGTTCGGCTTATGGGATCAGATGACGTGCGGCTTTCGCTAATGTCTGCCTGGCTCGTAATTGCCATTTCGGCGATAGATGTATCGGCTCTCGCTCCAAGGCTTCCTGCGCTTGTTTTCGCCCTAACGCGATCAGTTCATCCACACGCTTATAATCCCAAAAATCAATATCGCCCGGGGGAACAAGTTTGATAATTCGGAAGGTGATCCCTGTAGTTCCAGCCGCCTCGATCTCTCGCCTGGTTTGATCCTCCGTCATCAAGGAGAGGGAATAGCCTACAATGTTGATCATATTCTTGGCGGCAGCGAGTGAACCCATTGCATCATAGATATCTAACGCCACGATCTGGGTTGCACCCCGATGGATGGCTGCCATCAAAGGTAATTTTGCAACGATACCGCCATCCATGTAGCGGTAATCCCCGACTTTCCAAGGCGGATAAAAAGGCGGCACGGCTGTGCTGGACATGGCACCATCGATCAGGAGATCCTGCGGATGATCGCCAAATACCTTTGTCTCTCCCGTCTCCATGCACACTGCCACATTGTAGGCCTTGATGCCGTTCATCTGCGTTAATTCGCCAAAAGTTGGAACACCTGGAGGAAATTCCCCGTTCAAGAATTCTGCCAGGGGTTCACTGGGGATCAACCCCGACCGACCCGTGATCAACCTTCGGACACTGGTTAAAATGCGGGGCATTCCAACTTCCTTCTCACCTACTGTTTTCCAGCCCTCAATTAGCCGACCCATCCCCACTGGTGTAGGATTAGCGGCGATGTAGATGCTGTTTAAAGCCCCTGCTGATGTTCCCACCGCCATCTGGGGGCGGAGACCAGCCTCAAAGAGAGCCTGCAATGCGCTAGCCTGCATGGCACCAAAATTTGCACCTCCACTAAGAACAAAGGTAAACATAGCACCCTCCCTTCCTCATCATCTGTCCCAACTCCACTTCCCAATCCCTCATCTTAAGAACCTGCCACCCACTATCTACTATCTCCTAATAACCTCTTTGCCAACGCTCGGAAGATCCTTGGATTTCGCTTTGTATAGCCCAGAATCTCCTTTTCAGATAGATCTGGTGCGAGGGATTGCGCAAACGCCGGCCACAGCCTTCGCCCCACCTGGATTCTCTCCTGCGGATCCTTCAGGATATTTCTTTACCAATCAGATCGATCACCAAAGGCGGAGACGACAGAATAGATATTCTGCGCATCATCCCTACGGATGACTTCTAAAACCGCTCTCCGCACCAGACCACTCATCCGACCGGTATGTTCCAACAGGAGGAAGCGCTTCCCCA
>MGNI01000031.1:0-4454 GCA_001795115.1 Chloroflexi bacterium RBG_16_48_8
CTCCTCCCACAACCAATTCTGGATCTTCAGTTCATTAGGGGTAAGATCCAAGGTTGGCTCGGAGGGACCGATAATTCGATCACAGAAAAGTATGGGCAAGACATAATAACCGTACTTGCGCTGGGCAACGGGCTTGTACACCTCCCACATATAATCAAATTCAAAAATCCACCGTATAAGATTCCGGTCCCAGAGGAGGTTATCCAAAGCGCCAATGATGGCAGCTCTGGGCTTGGCACGGCTTTCTTTCTTCGCTCGTTCTAAGGCTTCTTCATCCTGGGTTCTAACATAAAAGGTGCGTCCATCCAAACCCTCGATGGACAAAGGGAGGAGTTCGCCTCGCTCAACCAAGCGGGTCAAGATGGTCTCCCTTTGTTGGCTTCCATGGATACCCAACATTCCTCCCCAATATTCAGAAGAGCCCGCATGGGCAAGCCCCAAGCCTCCCACCCGTCGTAAAATATGCCAATCCTGGTAGTCCTCTTCCGTTGGGTTTGGATCAGGTAAAGAAAGCAGTTCGGGTGATACCAGCCGATCGATGAGATCGAAAACCCGACGAGACCCGATCTTATGATGTATCCCGATTTCGCCCATAGCATAAAGGACATCCAGAGAAGCCTTGGCGATGCTGGAGGATTGTCCCCATGACCATTCCAATCGTTCCGCATGCACAAAATCAATAGATGAGCGAGGTCCATATTCACGTAATGATTTGAGGATTTCAGGCGCAGCTTTCATTGTTGCATCGGAAGGATCACGGTATCTCCTCTGCATATAGGCCCGATGATGGGAGAAATATGGCCAATCCTCGACATGGTATATGGAGCGCATCTTATCCCATCCATCTAGAAGCTGACGACCCTCATATAGCCATCCTTCCAACCACTCTGATCGATACTTTCTGATACGAGACTGCAACACCAAATCCGGATTCCGCCCGACCACATTGATGGGATCATATTGAATACATCCGACATGTTGGATGAAAGCCATAATCCCATCTCTGCCCTCCAGCCGTCTTGGCGGCGATAAAAACTGATGATCAAGCAGGAAACGTCTGGCTTGTGCCTTGGATAATGTTTGGACTGGAGAAAGCTGTTTCATGATCGTGATTCTTTTACTCTCCTAGAGCTTCCTTTAACCTCACCCTTGGTGGGTAACACGACGGAACCGCCCAAACGATATTCCATCCGCTTACCCACTGACCATGAGCGCAATACGGTAGGGATACAACTCAGCCCGCATAACACCCTGACAAACGGCAGGGTCGCTTTCCATGATCTCCCTTGCCTTCTCCATCGACTCCGCCTTGAAAATCACAATCCCAAAGCTGGTTTCATCGGTGTTGAGAGCGCGACCAGCCAATATGAGGACACCCTGTTCTAAGAGATATTTCAAATACGCGAAATGCGCCGACACGATCTCTGCCTCCTCTTCTGTTGAACCCTCTGACAGCATCTCGACTCGTGTCGGTTGGATTCTGTAAAGAAATTGCTGGGTTTCAATCATTTTTTGACCTCCGAGGGAGTGAGCTGAAACGAGATCGAAGTTGGATGGATTGGGGCTTGGAAGCTTTGAACTCAAGTTGTCTAATTCCAGGCTCAAACCAGATACAGAGGGCTATCCTTTGTTCTTATTTAACCCGGTGAACGAGGATAAGTCACTGACACATTCATACTGGAAGGTGCGATCCTTCGTAAATTTTCCGCGGTGAAGACCTGTGCAATTTCTTCGGACGTCGATCCCACCACTTGGATTCTCACAATCGCATCCGCTTCTAATTCCTTAAAGCGCTCCTTCAGGGATGAGAAGACCTCCTCCTCACTTCTCTCCTTGGTCATTAAAATCAGCGTCACCATGGGACGTGCAGGCAGCGGGATGAATTGGACATTGATTAATCTACCTCTGGATGAACCATCCGGGCTCACATCAAGGAGAGCGAATCGTTTTCCCTCCTTTCGCTCCGCAAAGGAAGTGCGTTCCACTGAGCCCGGATATAATACGGGTGCTTTCAAAGCCCGGTTCTTAAGGTCCCTGATCAGGATCTGGGATCGATGGATATGCCCTGAAAGAACAACACAGAATACATCTGGAATATCTGCCCCGCGAATGACATCCGGTCCGTTGCGAAAGGTATAATCGGATGGGCCCACCTGAGACCCCTCCACCGTCTGATGCATACACAGGATACGAACATCACTTTGCACGGATTGATAACCTGTCTGAACCACCAAATCACCAAACTCGTCATGAATTTTTCTGGTGAAGGGAAATCCCGAAATGGCCAAGGTGACACCCCGTATTTCATAGAGATACGTTTTGGGTTCATCGAAGATAAAAAGATTAGGATGGATGCTCCAGAGATTAAGGGGGATCCACGAACGCTCGTGATTTCCTGGGACAATATAGACCGGAATTCCCAGATCGGCGACCTTGACCAAAGGCGCCATTGCCATTTCTACTAGCGCTTCCGGCACACGACTTCGATAGAAGAGGTCGCCTCCATGTACGACAAGATCCACCTCCCCTGCAAAAGCAGGCTCCAAAGCCCGTTCGAAATTCGCAAAAAAATCATGACCCCGCCGTCGACGAGCAACTCGAGGTCGAAAGGGAAGGTCAAATCCCAAATGGGTATCCGCAACAAACAGAATGTGGATTTTCTCTCTACTCATTGCTGGATCCTAAAATTCCTCTTGACCACAACGCGATTTCTTCAACACCGATCTTGCTACTAAGACAAGAGGTATCTTGTGAAAATTGCCCCTATGATCATGGCTCCCTGCCAGAGAGATGATCAGGCGAATTGGAAGAATCAGCACACGCTACTTCTGGGCAACACCGACCAATCTTCGAGCAGATCGATCGTAGGGGGAAACAGCCAGATCCCCAAAATTCATAACACTTTGAAATCCCGCCTCTTCCAACAACTTCGAAATCTCCGCCGCGGAATAAAGCCAATGCGAAACCTCATACTCATACCGATCTGAACCATCCAACAGGATCCTCCGATTTTCCATCCAACTCCTATCCCTGCTGATTTTATGCTCCTGCAAGAAGAACACCCCATCCTGCTCTTCCCAGCTTCTCTCCTGGAAAATTCGTGCCAATACTTCCTTCCCCATTACATCGATGACCAGCTTTCCACCCTTCTTTAAGGATTCTTGTACGTTTAACAATACTTGAAGATTCTCATCTTGATCTTCGAAGTAGCCAAAAGATGTAAACATCATGAGAGCACCATCAAACATCTCAAGCTTTCGAAAGCGCCTCATATCCTCCTGGACAAATTCGACCTGTAAACCTTCCTGTTCTGCTTTCGATCGGGCCTTGTTCAGGTACGTAGAAGTAACGTCGACACCGGTAATCTGATAGCCGCGTCGAGCGAACTCCAGGGAATGCCTGCCAGGTCCTCAGCACAAATCAAGGATCGCCGCTCCTTCATCAACATCCAGAGGCACAAGTAGTTGGTCCACTTCATCCAGAACGTAAAGCCAGCTATGGCAAGAGGTGGACAGACTCCCTGAACAACGAAATTCGATTCCTTACCTCTCCTGCGTGATCATATCAATTCCTTATCAATGCATTCGCAAGAAATCCAAAGGACGATCCTGCAGCCACAAATGAAATGGCCGCCGAGAGGGGATCATCGTTGATTAAGAGGATGATCGCGACAAGGAAAGCGATCACTCCCGTTAGAATACCTCCATACACTGCAAAGGCAACAATTGACGCTATCAAACCCCTATTTCCCTTCATCTTGTAGTCCCTCCGTAAAAATGCTTTTTGATGCTTTCACTTTGGTTGGGGCACATTCTATTTGGTGTTGCAACCTTCCATCGGTGTTGAGGCAGAGGGTGATGAGGAGCGGCTACGCCGCTCCACACCACCCTCTGCCATCCTCATTCCTCATCCAGCGCGTCTAAAATCATCTCAAGCTCAATCTCATCGCGAATGGGTATACCCTCCTCATTGACCATAGGTATTTCTGGTTTGATTTTCCGGGCTCCCTCAACAGCATTTCTATGTATTGCCACAAGTACAAAGCCGCGCTTCTGATAGAAACGCAAGGCCTGTACATTATCATTGGTCGTAATGAGCCATAACCGTCGACAACCCGCATCTCGGGCGATTTTCCTTACTTCCCTAATCAGACTTGTCCCAATTCCAATGGAAGGTGAAAGGCTATCCAGAGTAACAATTTCGCATTCATGTCCTCGGATGTGGTAGGTAATCAGACCAACACGTTTATCCATGCGGACTGCGACGATACCAGGTAGATCCGTGGGAGTGTATAGGGTTTGGTGAACGACAATAATTTCAGAACCCCAGCGGTCCGTGATCAGTCGTGCGATCCACTCTTTATCCTCATCATGGATGGGTCGAAGGATAAAATCGGACATATGTCACCCCGTTATCAATCCCTGAGTGGTGATACACACCCTCTAAGAACATCC
>MGNI01000031.1:4470-6522 GCA_001795115.1 Chloroflexi bacterium RBG_16_48_8
GAGAGCGTGAACCGGACCATCACCCTGCTTCCAGCAGCTTTGGTCACATCTTCTGAAATAGGGTTGCCCTCTGAATCAAAACCCACTTTGAGATACTTACCGTAAGCGGGTGAGCGACGGATAAACAGTTCCAATTGTTGAGCTACCTCCTGATTTTCTTCATAAACCTCACCCTCGCCTTCTGATTCTACTCCTTCCAAACGAAGGGTGACCCGTGCACCGCTCCGCAGGTTCTTCCACCAAGTGCGATCTCGCATACTCACCACCCAAACCTCATCTCCTTCTCTTTGGTAATTCACCGGGAAAGTATAGACCTTACCACTTCTTCTTCCCGTGATGGAGAGGAGAGCGGTGCTTTTACTGAACAATAGATGGAGTGGCGTCCGCAGGATCGCCTTAATGAAAGGATTGCCAATCAACATCATAAAATGAGCCACAATTTCCCTCCAGATCTCAACGATGGCAGAACTTTTCAGATCAACATACCGAATTTCAGGTTGAGACCACAGTTCATCCTCGTTTCCATCCTTAGATTTTTCCCACCACTCCAATGACATCTATAAGAAAGCGAGTTTAGGTTCATAAGGGTTATTTGGTTCGGATGAAATGAATGGCTTTCTTTCTATAAGTACTCGCCTGGCTAGCCATTTGCACCAAACCTCAATTTCCCCTTCAAGAGAAGCTATTTCATTTAAGAAGAAATACCCTGCTCGATCCGTTTCCTTCTCTCCATCCGGCTTGGGGATTCCGGACACATGCTGACATTGAAATACAATCCCTATCCAACCTTCCCATGGATCGGGTAGATTTTGTATCCCTAGAAGACCTTCGATCTCAGCTTCCACACCCGCTTCCTCTTCTATCTCTCTCAGGATTGCAGCCTCCGGAGCCTCACCGGGGTTTATAAGCCCCCAGGGTATCGTCCACTGCTTCTCCAAAGGATGACCTCTGGCCTGCCTCACAAGGAGTATTCGTCCTTCCTCAAGGACGACGCCTCCTACACAAACAACGATCCCCTCAGGTACATTATTGGACGGACCGACTCGTTTTACCACTTCTCCTCACTTTTAGGTCCCTTAAATCGTAATGACCTTTCCCGCTCGCCATTGTGCCTCGATGATGTCGCTCATTCCACCGACAACGCCAACTTGGATCTTACCGGCTAAGTCATAATGATGAAGACAGGTTTGACAGACAACCAACCAAACACCTTTCTCTTCCAAGGATTTTAATTCTTCCAACACTGGCGAGCCCTCAACAACCAATTTGACTCCGTCCGTATAGAAACAGATCGCAGATGGGAGTACATCGTTCTCATTTAATAGTTTGAGATAACTGCTTATCAATTTCTGCTGAAGTTGGGGGTCTCCGTTTCCCATTCCCTCAGTTGTCACTAAAACTGTGATCGGGGCTTTCTCCATTTTCTTGAGCATTTTCAGCTATCCCTCCAGTATAAAGATTATTGAAGTTGACATGAAGGCGGTAAGCGGTGTGTCTATTAAAGACTACCTCCCCAACTTTCTTGGGCAAAGCCGCAAGACCCACACTTCTTAAATGAAGTATTCAAAAGCAGTGTGGAAAAGAGAAGTACGCTGAAGTTGATTGGGCTATCCTGTCTTCATCTTTCAATTCACTCGCCATCCAAAATTCATATTTCCAATTGGTAAAGATCCTGGCATCGTTCCTTTGTCAGGAATACCCTGAACACGCCCTTCTCGCTTGGGTTATGTACAAAGCCGACTCTAAGCATCATTTCCTGCCCACGAAAGTTGTTTAAGGCGATGTTATCCAGCACCATACCTCCACCATCTTCATTGAAGAAAGTATTCAAGAAGATGCTGATCGCTGCCCGGGCATAACCCTTTCAGCACTCAGAGTTTCCGATCTTGAGGTTGAACACGGCTGCCTTTGTCATTAGATCAAATGGATGGAAGCTCACTTCACCTACCGATTACTACTTTTTATTGAAGATCAATCAGTAGTGATCCGTTGGGCTTCCAAGATCGACCATGCGTTGAAACCATTGTAAAGCCTGATCATCGGTAAGATGAA
>MGNI01000032.1:0-396 GCA_001795115.1 Chloroflexi bacterium RBG_16_48_8
CGGGCATTCCACTCAGATCAACGCCAATACAAAGGTTACCTTACTCAAATTTGTTCCACGCGCACTCCGTCAAAAACCAATGAAAGCTTGACTATCTGAACGATACCAACTTCATGAACTGACCAAAGTTACTTTCACATCACGGCTGGCATAGAAAGGCTCATAGATCTCTCCCGTCACCCAGAGATGGTGGAGAAGCACAGCGAGTTTTCTGGCAACGGCTACCACAGCTCGTTTTTTGGCATTCATCCCTCCCCGTTGGGCTAACTTCAGCCCCCAGCGACGCAAATCGCAATCCTGGCTAAAAGGACCGAGTATGTACTGAGCACTGGTTACTAAAAGACGGCGCAGGAACGTATTGCCGGTTTTAGTGATACATAATTGCGGATCGCGCTC
>MGNI01000032.1:421-2548 GCA_001795115.1 Chloroflexi bacterium RBG_16_48_8
GAACCGACTTCGCGGCTCTTGCGGAAGCGATGGGGGTCTTCGAGGGTGAGGGCATAAGCCAGGGCAGTGATAGGACCGACACCACTAACGGGGCGCATAAGCTCGGTCTCAGGATAAGATTCAACACAGAGCTTTTCGATCTGATGATCGTAAGCATAGATCTGTTGGGTGAGTGAAGCGATTTGATCTAAGATGAGCATGAGAGCGGGAAGCAGTTCATCCGGGATGAACTCGAGAGATTTTTTATGGAAACTGGGTGCAGAGCAGGATGGCAGACGAGCGCCTGTAGATTTGACCATGCCGCGCACGTGATTGATGAGCATGGTGCGAGTTCGGACCAGGATATCGCGAGAGCGGAGCACAGCCAGATGAGCTTGTGCTTGCTTTCCCCTGTGATAGACGGGTGAGAGGAGTTTTGGATCGAGGCGCGCAAGCCTTGCCAGGTATTCGGCATCGGCTCTATCACCCTTACGAAGGTTCTCGTAAATCAGACGCAGTTTGCGAGCATCCGCAACGATCACTTCATGTCCTACCTCCTTCCAAATCTGGCTTCCCTACCGGGAATGGGGGCCCACCTCCATGGCGATGCGACAAGGGTGAAGGTTGGCGAACTTACGTTGGAAGGCGTTTCGAGTTGTGGGTATACGGCTTTCTTCGATCACTTCACCTTCCTGATCCAGGATGAAAACTTCTGAAAATTTATCTCCGAGGTCGATTCCAATAAAAACTGTGCTATTGTTAAACATGGCCGGTTCCTCCTTTTGCACCTTTTGAGTGCGTTTATATTTGGGACCATCTTACACGAGATGGAGCCCGTTTTCGAGGGACCGGCCTTTTCATACTAATCTCAGCTGTGAGGAACCGGCATATGTGGGGATGCGGGCTGCGCCCGCACCCCCACATATGCCTCTCTCTTCTATCTTGAAGGGCTTTTTTCAGTGGATTCATAAAAAAAGTTTTTCATTCGTGATTCAAATTGGATTGCTTTCCGCATCCTTGGGCCATGCGGAAAGCTTTTGAAGTGAGGAATACGGTATTGTTTTCAGGCGGAGTGTGTCCTAAAGTAAGATCAACAAGATGCGATAAGGAAACCAATAAGTGCCCTTTTGCGTTGGGATGGCTGATTTTTTCAAAAGGGTGTTCAGCCCATTTGGCTACAATGGATTTAATAGCCTAATCCTAAACGAAGAAAAAGCACCCCAAGATAAATCATAAATCCGCCTGTGAGGAAAATGAGAATTCCATAGCTGCGATCCGACAACCATTTTCTCCCAGAAAAAATAAGCATCGATAATAAGGTATCCCATAGAAAATCCAAACTAATATGACCCAGGTAGAAAGCAGCGATGTTTAGAAACGTGAGATCGACCATTTTTGCCAAGTAACCTGGCACCACCGTTACCCACCATGCATACCAGAAGGGGTTGGAGATGGTAGTGAGCATACCTAAGAACACCAAACTTGAGTTTTGAAAGGAACCTTCTACGAGGCTGGGCTCAGGAAGCTTTGCCTTACCGCGTAGAACCATCACCCAATAACCTCCTCCCATATAGAAGAGCAAAAAACTTCCCCCGAAGGCGATATAGCGCAGGATACCACTTTGTGCGAATCCCTTGGATAGACCGATACCAATCAGGCTGATGAAGATTAGCTCCAGGAGGATGTGTCCGGTTGCGATGAGGGGACCTGCTTGCCATCCCTTGCGGGGTGTTTCGGTGACGATGGCGGCTGATACCGGACCAGGGGATAGAACTGCGCCGATAGATACAGCGAAGGCAAAGGAAAAAATCGCCAGCAGGGAAGATTGCGACATAAGGATCCGCCAAAGGAATGAATATTCAATATTCTACTTGGAAAACAGGATTGTTGGGTGAGGGAGAGGAAATGGTCAGGATTTGAAGAAGCGTTCTATGCTCGGGAAAATGAGAGATCGTCTCTTACCCCGCTCAAGGGCAACACGGTTAGCAGCCTCGAAATTTCGATGGACTTCCCTTAGTGCCCGAACCTGCCATCCAGGTGGATCTTGTGAGAAGGATACCAGTGCAGCAGTATAGCGACCGGGGATGAGAACGAGCACCGTCCCGTCATCGGCATGTGTTGCCACCATACGACCGACACGAGGGTCAT
>MGNI01000032.1:2616-6535 GCA_001795115.1 Chloroflexi bacterium RBG_16_48_8
AAATAAGCGTTCGCGGGAACGCAGGTCATAAAAAGCCACAGATCGTACTGCGGCCTCATTCAATTGAAGTAGGAAAGATGTTTTCCCTTCCTCTAAAACCACTCGCCAACGATCGCTATCGGGATGCATCTGACGCAAGCGAGTAGCAACTTCCTTTTGCTCGAGATAATGTTTTTGGATTGCTCTGTATTGTGAGCTGTTGATTCTTCCTTGACGATGGTCTTGCTCTAAGCGAGCCAGCTTCTGATCAAGAGAAATCAACATCCCTGTCAGTTCCTTCGAGCTGGCAGGTGGATTGAAAGGCAAATCCATGGGAAGCGGTTCTGGTTCTTTTTGAATTGGAGGAGCTGCGACAATTTCCGGGTCTTGAATGACAGCAGGGGCGGGAAGCTCTTCAACAAAGGGAGGTGTGTACTTCCCTTCTAAGCGAGTAAGACGGAGTTCCTGCTCTCGAAGCAACTCTCGAACTGCCCGTAGTTGTCCAGCACTAATGATGCCATCACAAAAAGCGATGGCTGCAGAAAGCATCCGTTGAAGGGCACGTTCCGTATCTTTATAAGCTTGTTCTAATTCCGGATGTACTTCTTCTTCTGGCTCTTCGGTCTGCGCGAATTCAGCCGCCAACTCCTTAGGTATCTTGAGGTTTAATGGGGTAGGGTCCTCGTGCGCTTTATCCATACGCTCGCGGTTCACTTCCTTTTCAGGTTCGGCACTACGCTCATCCACCTGACGCTTTAGTTCAGTATCAGGCACGTTTTTCGAGAAGAGATCCATATCACTAATATACAATATTCCATCCGTCTTGAATGCTAAATTAAGGGCATCTGTAAGCCATTTGTAAGGTTTGGGATGCTTTTGGATGGGTGTAACAAGGATTAATAGATTTCTTGTAAGCATTTCATGTTTGCTTCTGGTTTGGGAAAAATAGCATTCTGGTTGTGCAACCCTAAGGTGAATGCGGTATACTCGCACTCAAGCTTATGTTATTCAAAGGTGGATTTATTTTTCTTTTGAAGGATAGCGGAGGAAATGAGAATGCGATCCTGCAAATTGCTTTGTCTTCTTCTTTTCTTTTCATTTTTGATCACAAGCTGTTCCTCCGGCCAGGATCCGTCCGAACAGCCGACAAGATCGAGTGAGGATGTATTGCGCACAGCCGAGGCAATCGCCGAAAAAACTCGACAATCATCCACGAATACACCTGAGCCAATCCCCACCGAAATGACTCCATCGCCTACAGTCGTTGAAGTTTCTCCCACCCCCACACCAACTGCAACACCTGCCTCTCCCAAGGTTCGCGCCGATTACAACGCCAACGTACGATCTGGACCTGATGAGGTATACCCTGTAATTGATTTTTTCCTGGCAGGAGAGGAAGCCGATGTCATTGGCCTTAATATCCATGCTACGATGGGGACATGGTGGTATATCCGGCGCATTGGCCAAGGCTTAAATGGTTGGGTTTGGGGAGGGGCAGTGACTTTCTCTGGGGATGCCACTGGAATCCCCTACTTGGAATCACCTCCGACACCAACAGCAACCACGAAGGCTGAGACAACAGCCGTTTCCACGGACACCCCTGTAGCTACGTCGACTTCGACAGAGGCACCCTGATCGTTTGATTACGCTCTTCCAGGATCTGCACCTGCGGGGGGTGTTTATTACATTTGCCAGAATACCCCACAGCTTGCTGTGTGGATGAATGGCCGAGCGGGGTTTGGGGCGGCAGCCCCATGATAATATTCCGCTACTCGATGCCCCGCAGCGGCGGGGTAGTTTGCTTGTAGAGACACCCCGCCGGGGCGTCTCTACGGAGGGTTCTCATAAGAAGGCACATTCACTTATTATGACTTGTGGAATCGCCTGGAACCTCTTTACATCCTTTCTATCTATGTAGGGCGAGATTCCACTCTCGCCCGATCCCGCATCATGCCATCTGCGGGGTGGTATTGAAACCTGACCTACCCATTTAACTCGGAGCGGGTTGGAATCAATGCCTGACCGCAAACGAAAGATCTTTACGAACCCAGGAATGGAACTCCTTATAAAAAGGACCGACTCGGCATATCCTAATCAAATTGCGATTGCAGCAGGCGAAGAAGAGAGCGTCTTGCCAGCAAATCTGTACTTACCAATCCAAGAACTTTTTGCCCATCCACTACAGGCATAGCTGAGATCTCATGGTGCTCAAGCTTTCGAACAATCGCAAGAATACCGTCCTCCGGCGTTACAGATATTACGTTTGCTGACATCATTTCAAACAGCGGCGTCTCCTCCGAACATCCCACGGCTGTAGCCTGGGTGATATCCCAATCGGTAACTACACCTACAAGATTACCTTCACTTGAGATGACAGCAAGGATGGAGCAGTCAGCTTGGATTAGTTTTTGTGCAGCTTCTGGGACCGTCCCTGAAGCGAGGATGGTGGGGATGGGTTCCATGATGTCAATGGCCGAGCGGTCGCCCTCACTGGAGGCGATACGTTGAACGCTGATCTTTTCAGCTGCTTCACAAGGAAGCATATCAGCGTCGGAAATTAGAAAGTCGATAAGTTCTTTCATGTTTCGCCGAATAACCTCATCCCGGCAAGATTCCCCGGCAACTCTGCGCATCTCCGCAAGTTCCTCCAATTCCTTGCTGTGTTTTTTCAGCCAGTGCTCAACAGCGCTTCGATCGCCTAGAATACTCTCTGGAAAGCGAAGGTGTTCCGGTGTTTTAATGAGATGTTCTTGAGCAGCATAAATGACGCCGCCGGAGTTCACCAGATAATCTGTAGCAATGAGGACGCCCCTTTCCCGATAAACAGCCCGTTCCATCCGAGTTCTTGCCAGTTTCTTGGCAGGATCAGGAGAATACGTGTTTGCTCCTTCAACGATCACTGACCAACGTCCCATCCGGTCCACGGTCATGGAGGGTTTTGTGCCAGGATCGGTGTCCAAATAGTTCGCAATGGGCGCGGCCGGAATGAGGCAAAAGGCTGGTTCTCTCAGGAGATCATTAGGGTCCGTGCCATACTTTGTCGTGAGAGCAGTCAATGGAATGTCAGAAAGGTGTTCTTGGAAAAAGGGGCGTGTCACAAATCCACGCTCTCGCCATATTCGGAAAAGACGATCGAGGGGTAAGCCGAGCTCGTCGTAAAGATAACCAGTCTGATCGCTTATACCCGTTACGACGGATCCAGGAAGTGTCTCTAATAAGAATTTCCCACCGTTCGCACCTACAGCCCCGAAGCCTTGGATTAGGAAAGTAAGTTCCTTCGTTGGTGGAATTTCCAGATTCAGGAATTGATCCAGTGACTTCAACCTGGGTATCTCCTTTAAAAGTGCTTTAATCGCGATGATCACTCCACCTGCGGCTGCTCCTAATTCGTCGATCCGGTTGCCACCCATATCGGAGGGTTTTGAAAGGGCATGATCGATCCCGTTCTCAATGGCGATAGTCTTCATGTCAGCATCATTCGTACCAACGTCTGGTCCTGGCAGGTAAATATCCCGATAGCGGTAGATCATACGCGCAAATTGGCGGACAACCTGGGTGTGCTCTTCAGGTGAAAGGTCGCGTCCGCCGACAATACCTGATTTCCCACCACCATAAGGCAGGTCGGCGGCAGCATTTTTTAAAGTCATTCCGCGCGCCAAATTATGAATAGCTGAAGGAGTGAGATCAGGAAGCATGCGGATCCCACCCATGGAAGGTTTCCCCATGGCGAGGTTATCCACAACTAGATAGCCTCCTGCTTCGAAGGGGCTCTCTTCATCCCACATACAGACGACCAATCTTGGACCTAAACTATCGACCTCGATCCCAAGGCGGGAGAGTCGGTCAATATCCATAGGTCCAAACTCCATAAAAGCAAATCCATTCACGATTTCCAGGCGATTTTCCCAGGTTCGATCAGGAAGCCGCTCTTTCAGGTAGA
>MGNI01000032.1:6588-6829 GCA_001795115.1 Chloroflexi bacterium RBG_16_48_8
TCCCGACCTAAGCCAATAATAAAAATATCAACAAGCATGTTCTAACATGGTCAATGTCCCGTGCTAACCATCCCGATGATGGAGCTCCTTTGCAGCAATAAAGGAAAGCCCTTTTGCTGTAAGCTCCCATGCAGTTTTATTGGTAGCGTCGAATTTGTCTTTAAAGTTCAAGGTGAGGTGCTCCCAATCCCCGCTGGCGATGATCTCCTGCTTATCCCGGAAGTAATCCAGAATATCGGAG
>MGNI01000032.1:6954-9501 GCA_001795115.1 Chloroflexi bacterium RBG_16_48_8
GGTCTCAACAATGTGGTGTTCGAAACGAATGACCTGCTCAAAACCGAGATCCTTTCGGAATTGAGCCGTGATCTCCATGGTTTCATTGTTGATGGAGTTGCTCCAATTGAAACCAATCAGAGGAGAGGTGCCATCCTCCCGCATGAAAAGCTTGGCACCGAGCAAGGTCCAAAGCGCTGCGTAGGGATTGTCGTTCCCCACGAAGACGCTGATTTTAAACTCGATATCAACACCCAATCTATGGAGCATGTATCCTACAAGAATGGTCCCAGAATTTACATTTAACACCTGTCGGACCCCATAT
Organism: Chloroflexi bacterium RBG_16_48_8; assembly: GCA_001795115.1. Classification (GTDB taxonomy): domain Bacteria; phylum Chloroflexota; class Anaerolineae; order Anaerolineales; family E44-bin32; genus MGNI01. The sequence goes on from MGNI01000032.1 coordinate 7,259, forward strand.
TGAGTGTAGTAATAGAGATATTCATCCAACCATTTCAGGGCGTATTCATTAGGTTGTCCTACACCGCCAAAATAACCCGTGATGGTTTCGGAGCCACCTAGATGAACGTTGGATCCATCTGTACCTTTTGTATCCAGGGTCTCAACATAGCTGGCTCCGATGATTTGCATGGCAGCAGCGAAGGCGGGCAAGTCTCCATCCGCCTCTTGCTCTTTCATTTTACGAACGCGGATGAAGCGTCCCGGCACGAGTGAATCCTGTTCCAGGGCACGCTTTGCAGCGTCAATCACCCAAGGAAAATATTGGCAGGCGCTGATCTCTAATGTGATTGCAAATTCATCTTTGAAAGTCGTTTTGTCTGCAGCATCTCCCAACACCTTCCTGCGATATTCAGGGATAGTGATGAAAGCCTTTTCATCACGCCTTTCCTGCAACCATTTGAGGTCATCCAGATATTCCAGTTTAACGGTTTTTACTCGCTCGTAAAGGGCAGGAAGATTTCGTGCCTGTTGCGCTTTCTGATTAATTTCCTCTGGAGTACCGTATTTAGCAACGACTTCAAGAAATTGATTGATGACTTGCATGTCAGGATTGAGGAGAATGGAGTTAATCTCCTGAAGTCTTTCTTCGGGAATAGCCAACCTTTGACGCAGGTGGTCATTCATTCTTGCCTCCTGGCTTAATAGAATCGATAGGAATGAACGAATCAATCAAGTAGCTGAAGGAGTTCCTCATATTCTTCATCTTGGATGCTGAACCAATTTTCCGGTTGAGGAAATTGGCGTTCTTGAACTTCTTTGGCATACTGTTTGAGGCCTTCCAAGATAACTTTGCCGGCTTCACCATATACTTTTGCCATCCGCGGTTTGAATTTGGGATATAAACCGAACATATCGTGGTAAATCAATAATTGACCATGAGCATCAAGTCCTGAGCCGAGACTGATGATGAAACAAGTCTCCGCCCTTTCTGTGATCAATTTACATACACGGTCCGGGACCATCTCGAGTAGAATCGCGAAAGCTCCAGCATGTTCGAGGGCTTTGGCATCATCCACGATCTTCTTTGCCTGAAGGGCTCCACGACCTTGAACGCGGAACCCACCTAAGGCGCTCATGCTCTGCGGTGTGAGACCCAGGTGTCCCATGGCCGGGATTCCGGCTGCGACAATTCCCGCCATACGATCTGCCATTTGCGCGCCTCCCTCCAGTTTGATGGCATCACATTGGGCTTCGGCCATAAAACGACCTGCATTGCGAATAGCACTTTCAACGCTTGGTTGGTAGCTCATATAAGGCATATCGCCAATAAGCCAGCAGTTGGACGAACCACGCCGTACAGCTTGCGAGTGTCGAATCATGTCATCCATTGTGACAGGAAGTGTGCTATCAAAGCCAAGCATGGTCATACCTAAACTATCCCCAACTAAAACCATGTCGATCCCAGCTTCCTCCTGGAAAAACGCTGTGGGATAGTCATAACAGGTCAGCATGGTGATGGGTACACCCTCTTCAACCTTATTGAAGAGGATTGGTAAGGTTACTTTCTTTCGGTCGGCCATCCTTTTTCTCCTTAGGATCCTGATGGTATCGTAAAAAGGTGTGAGGCGCTCTTAGAACATGAAGTTCTCAAGCTCATCACATCCTGTTGAAGATATTAGAATATGCGATTGACTTCTCTTCATGGATCAATTTCTAGTGTAGGACAGAGTATGGTAGATCACAAGTAACGAGTCTCCTTACTCCCTGCGATGCTTTGGAACCCTCAATGATCTAAACCATCTCCTCCATGGTTCAATCCATTTCAAAGAAAATACGTCTGAAGAAAGTGGTTGTCTTTGAGCAATTCGCATCACACAAAGCATCAAGGGGGATGCCTATGGTAAGCAGGGATTCTCAGCCCAGGGTGCTTTTATATCTCAGATGTCGTTTTTATTAACGTGCCTTCTGGTGCTCCAGATAAAGCCTCTTTCACTTTACCCTCTTCTTCGCCTGAGAAAATCCGAACCTGTAAACCTTTGACCAGGCGGCAGATCGAAAGAGCTTGATACACTTTCCCTTCCATACCGCCGGTGACATCCGTCGCAGTTGCAGGAGCGATATCAAATTCATGCATGTTTTTTTCTGTGATCAAAGGGAGAATCTCTTTCGTCCCTGGATAATTTTTAAAGACTCCTGGTTCAATCCCAGCCAGTAGAATAAGAGAGGGCTTCAAGTATGGGGCAAGGAAAGTGAAGACCTCTT
>MGNI01000032.1:9595-10358 GCA_001795115.1 Chloroflexi bacterium RBG_16_48_8
TTCCACAGCCATTTTGAGGATTTTTCCTCGTTGGCTTTTGGCTGAAGCGGAGGGTGGCATGGACAAGATGGGAAGTCCCTCTTCAAGCAATGCATCAACAACCAGCCTATTGAGTCGATTGGCTGCGGCCCACACCTTGGCGAAACCAAGCCAGTCTTGTTCAGAGGATGCCCCAAGATGGGTTTTGTATTGATCGGCGAGGAGATGGCCAAAGGATCCAGACCCATGCCCAAGCAGAAGTCGGAGCCCTGGATTAGCCTGACGTGCCTCGGCGATCTCTTTAGCCAATCGGGAGATCACTTCATATCTTGGTGTTTGAGGTTGATCTTTCTTCGTGATTAAAGAGCCGCCCAGTTTAAGGAAGATCATACGTCCACCTTTGTAAGGATTGCTCCGACTGCACCAGTCTCACGCAAGGCAGCCAAAACTGCTTGCGAGGTCTCCTGTGTTACCACTGCGATGATGTTACCACCCAGACCTGCTCCTGAGAGTTTCGCCCCCAGTGCACCGCTCTCTCTAGCCACTTGAATGAGCTTTTCCAATAGAGGTGTGCTCACGCCGATCGATTGGAGGAGCGTTTGGTTGTGATTTAACAAGGAGCCCAATACGCGAATCTGCCCGGCTTTTATTGCTTTATGGGCTGCATGCGAGATGAAACCGATTTGATCGAAAAGGGCTTCGTAGGAGGCTTTGTCTTTCAACCATCTTTCTCTGACTTTAGCAACAGCTTCGGAAGTTGGTGAAGCGATTCCGCTGTCTGCGA
>MGNI01000032.1:10377-10937 GCA_001795115.1 Chloroflexi bacterium RBG_16_48_8
AGCTATTTCAAATGGAATGGGTTCCTCCCCCTGGATGAAATAAACCGGTCGCTCAAAAGCAATGGCGGTGTTGTCAATCCCTGAAGGGGTACCATGGTGGAGTTTCTCGATTTCGAAGGCGATTTGGGATTGTTTATCCGGTGGGAGAGGGGAACCCAGATGTTGGCTGAGAGCACGAATGATGGCAATCGATATGGCCGCACTTGATCCCATGCCTGAGGCAATAGGTATGGAGGATCGTACTTCTAATTTTTGGGCGGGGTGATCCCGAACCTGAATGGTTTCCAGTGTAAGTTGAACGACTTTTCGAAGTGGGTGATCAGCATCTATTTCATGCAGCCACTTTGAAAGTTGGATATCCGGGGCGTGGATGAAGATGAGATCTCTCTCCTCATCGCGGATCTCAGATATTGTGGCTTGGGCTTGTACCTGATGCACAGGAATGACCAGCGCGGGCTGTCCGTAAACGACGGCATGTTCACCGCATAGAATCACTTTTCCCGGAGCAGAGGCAGAGGTCATGTCCAAAGATACATAAACAAGATCGAGAGCAATCCCCA
>MGNI01000032.1:10963-14581 GCA_001795115.1 Chloroflexi bacterium RBG_16_48_8
TATCCGAAAGGAGAAGCTCATCCGGTGCCCCTCCGGCATCTTCAACGTGAATCAGGTAAAGATATCGGAAGATGCCATAAAGGACGAAGGGGATGGTTAGCATCATTACGTGATTCTCAGGTAAATTTTCCGCCGAGAATGTATATAAAGAATAGGCCATGATGGTAGTAGCAGAGACAATGACAATCAATTGATCCAGCAAGGCGATGGTATACCCGTCAAGCACGCGTCTGTGGGAATTAGCTTTATCTGCTAAGAGCTTAAGCTCAGCTCGGCGTTTTCCGAAACTTATGAAGAGAGCCAACAGCGTGGTGCAAACATACAACCAAGGTGAGAATCTTTCAACAATGATCAGGCTGACACCAGCAGCAACTCGAAGTACAAAACCGGAGGCTACCAGCATTACATCAAGGATAGGAATATGCTTTAGCCAGAAAGAATAGAACAAATTCAGGATAAGATAGAGGAAGAGGATTGTCCCAAATCCCATTCCCAAGGAAAAGCTTGCCAGGATTGTTATCAGAGCAAAAATCAGAGCTGCACTTGCAGCAACACGAACGGAGAGTGCACCCGAGGCCAATGGTCTGTTCTTTTTCTTGGGATGCTGTCGATCCTGATCCATATCCGCGATGTCGTTGATCAGGTAGATGGCGCTGGAGGCCAAGCATAGGAGCAGAAAACCAACGAAAGTACGAAAGAATGGCTCAACTTGGAAAAGTTGACGGTCGAAAACCAACGCAGCGAAAACCAGAACGTTCTTGGTCCACTGCTTGGGTCTCATGGTTCTAATTAATGCTTTGATCATGGCGAGGAGTGTAGCAGGATCGTGATGATCAGGCAAGATGAGGTGAATATTTAGAGTATCATTGCTGGTTGAAAAAAATCCCGATATACACTTGCCGTCAGCTTCAGGGTAGAATGCAAATATGGCGAGGAAAGAGCGAATCGACATCCTTCTTGTGGAGCGAGGGTTAGCAGAGAGCCGGGCTGCAGCTCAACGATTTGTGATGGCGGGCCAAGTCCGCGTTGAGGGGCAGGTTGTAATAAAGTCTTCAAAACGAGTACCATCTGATGTTTCCCTATCGGTGGATTTAGGTCCCCGGTTCGTCTCCAGAGGGGGTGAGAAACTGGCGGCCGCATTGGAAGCTTTTAATATCGATGTGTCCCAGAGGGTTTGCGCTGATGTCGGTGCTTCTACCGGGGGTTTCACGGACTGCCTGATACAAATGGGTGCTACCAGGGTCTATGCCATCGATGTAGGTCAAGGTCAATTGCATTGGCGGTTAAGAAATGACCCACGAGTGGTTGTCATGGAACGTCAGAATGCCAGGTATCTGGAAGAGTTGGAAGAACACATGAGCCTGGTGACGATCGATGTTTCCTTTATCTCGCTTGGATTGATCTTTCCACCCGTCACGAAATGGCTTAAGGAAGATGGTCAGGTTATAGCTCTGGTCAAACCTCAATTCGAAGCTGGGCGGGAAGCCGTTGGGAGAGGGGGGATTGTTCGCGATCGCGATATCCATCGGCAGGTTCTTCAAGATGTCATTTGGGCAGCAAAAAAGCATCATCTCTTCCCCAGAGGTCTCATGCGTTCACCTCTTCTTGGTCCAAAAGGCAATATCGAATTCCTTCTTTGGTTGCTGCGTGTGGATCCTGTTCAACCGATTGAAAAAATGATAGATATGGTCCTTCTAGGCAAACCGCCGAAAGTATTTTGATAAAATGAGTTGTCTGAATGGCGGTTTGCTTAAGTGATTGGCCAGGTTTTACGTTCGCTGTTTGTCGAATTACTTCTGGCCAATCACCTAGAAGCATAACCAACTGTCCTAAGTCGTTCCCCTCAGGTATACTTCATCTTGCGGGAGTTGATGCTCCCGCACTTTCTCGCTTTGGATGAAGATGGATCAGAAACGGACACGAAATTTCTGCATTATCGCTCATATCGACCATGGCAAGTCGACCCTCGCGGATCGTCTGCTTCAGTTAACCGACACCATCTCGGCTCGGGAGATGAGGGAGCAGGTGTTGGACAGTATGGATCTGGAACGCGAGAAAGGGGTCACAATAAAGTCCTCCGCTGTACGCATGAGATACAAGGCTGCGGATGGCCAAGAGTACGAACTTAATCTCATTGATACACCTGGACATGTTGACTTCGGTTACGAAGTAAGCAGAACCTTGGCCGCTTGTGAGGGGGCATTGCTCATAGTAGATGCAAGCCAGGGGATCGAAGCTCAAACATTAGCCAATCTCTATCTGGCTTTGGATGCAGATTTGGTTATCATTCCCATTATCAACAAAATCGATCTCGCCTCGGCACGGACGGATGAGATTTCTGAAGAAATTTGTTCCTTACTTGGCATCTCTAAAAATGAGATCCTGGAGATATCGGCCAAGCAAGGGACCAATGTCGAGGCTGTCCTCGAGGCGGTTATCAGCCGAGTTCCTCCACCCAGCGGCGGTGCAGGGGAGCCCCTTAGAGCCCTCATTTTCGATTCCCATTATGATCCTTATAAGGGGGTTGTAGCGTACATACGCATTTTCGATGGTGAGGTTCGGATAGACCAGGATTTGCATCTGATGGCATCGGGTGTCGACACGCACCCCATGGAGGTAGGATACTTCTCCCCCAATTTGAAACCTAGTGGTGAACTCCACTGCGGTAGTGTGGGATACATCGCCAGTGGGCTAAAGTCAGTGCGCGAGTGCCGGGTGGGTGACACCATTACAACTACCTCAAATCCGGCTCACTTGCCCCTGCCAGGGTATGCATCCCCCAAACCCATGGTTTTTGCGGGATTCTATCCCGTTGAAGGGGAAGAATATTCTGCGTTAAAAGACGCTCTCGAAAAACTACAATTGAATGATGCCGCATTATCCTTCGAAATGGAGACCTCTCAGGCCTTGAATTACGGTTTTCGATGTGGATTTTTAGGTCTGTTCCATATGGAAATCATCCAAGAACGTCTTGAGAGAGAACACGAGATCCGCCTCATTGCAACAGCCCCCTCGGTAGAGTACGAAGTTTTACTGAAAGACGGGAGTATTAAAGCGGTAGACTCACCAGCACATTTACCCGATCGAGCTGCCATTGAGGAGATACGAGAGCCTTGGGTTCGGATTCAGATCTACACTCCACAGACTTATTACGGAACGGTGATGGAATTGGTCTCAATGCGTCGTGGAGTCTTCATTGATCAAGAGTATCCAACACCTCATAGAGTCATCTTGAATTATGAAATTCCTCTGGCAGAGATTATCATTGATTTCTTTGATCAATTAAAATCACGTACTCGGGGTTATGCCTCCCTGGATTATCAATTGATCGGTTATCGGGCGGAGGATCTTGTCAAGCTTGAAATATGGGTGAATTTAGAGCCTGTGGATGCAATGTCCCTCATCCTCCATCAGGAGAACGCTTATCGAAAAGGTCAGGCATTGGTTTCCAAACTACACGACCTTATCCCACGTCAGTTGTACGCGGTCCCCATACAAGCTGTAGCTGACGGGCGTGTGATTTCACGGGTGACGGTAAAAGCCTTGAGGAAGGATGTCCTGGCAAAATGCTATGGGGGAGATGTGACCCGCAAGCGCAAATTACTTGAGCAGCAAAAA
>MGNI01000032.1:14589-14894 GCA_001795115.1 Chloroflexi bacterium RBG_16_48_8
GAGTGTTGATATCCCACAAGACGCTTTTTTGGCAATCCTTCAATTAGGTGATGATTGAAAGTGACTCGAAAGAAGGCTTTGGTGAATCTCAATTCTCATCCTTGAGGATTTCACGAGGGAGGAATGAAATGCGTTTTTTAATCACAGGTGGAGCAGGCTTCATCGGTTCAAATACAACAGATAGACTTCTTCGTGATGGCCATGAAGTCATTCTCTTGGATAACCTATCACGAGCAGGCAGTGAAAAGAATCTGGCCTGGTTGCAGAGCAATCATAAGACATTTCCTTTCCATAAAGTAGATGTC
>MGNI01000032.1:14904-15479 GCA_001795115.1 Chloroflexi bacterium RBG_16_48_8
ATGGCGTAAAGGATGTCTTAAGGAGATCAGGAGACTTCGATGTCCTCCTTCATTTTGCGGCACAGGTGGCTGTGACAACTTCTGTTGAGAACCCCCGAGAAGATTTTGAAATTAATGCATTGGGAACTTTTAATATCTTGGAAGCCGTCAGGGAGATGAATTTGGATCCCATTTTGCTGTATACATCCACCAATAAAGTCTATGGCGAAATGGCCCACCTTGGTATTGTCAAGGAAGAAAATCGATATCGGTATTTGTCTCTGCCAAGAGGGGTTAACGAAGCCACCACTCTTGACTTTCATTCCCCTTATGGCTGTTCCAAGGGAGCTGCGGATCAATATGTTCGTGATTATCATCGCATCTATGGTTTGCGTTCGATTGTTTTCAGAAATTCCTGTATCTATGGTCCCCGACAATTTGGTGTGGAGGATCAAGGATGGTTAGCATGGTTCGTGATTGCGGCTGTATTGGGAAGACCCATAACCATTTTTGGAGATGGAAAACAGGTTCGTGATGTGCTTTATATCGAGGATTTAGTGAATGCCATGCTGCGAGCTGTTGAAAATCATGGACGA
>MGNI01000032.1:15514-16434 GCA_001795115.1 Chloroflexi bacterium RBG_16_48_8
CATTTGGAGTGAGTTCGAACCGATTTTATCCAGATTGCTGGGACATGATCTTGATGTATCTTTCGAAGATTGGAGAACTGGGGATCAGAGGCTTTATATTTCAAACATCTCTAAGGCTGAGGAGGATTTCGGCTGGAAGCCGAAAATTGGGTATCAAGAGGGCATTGAGCGTCTCTTCTCATGGGTGAAGAAAAACGCACAACTCTTCGATTGAGGCGTTTCTTCCCAATCATGTTTCATCACGTATCCCCAGGGTGAGAGCTGAGTTGTGTGGGGCGGCAGTACCGCCCCACACAACTCTCTAAGACAGCATCAAAGGAATTGAAATAATAAATGGCAACATACCCATGGATAGCCGTATATGCCCAATGGATTCAAGCTGGTAGAATTGGGGGTTGATCTCACCGAGAATGAAATCCATGAACTGTGTAACTCGAATGGATTACAAACATTGATCTGAGGGTGAAAAGTGGAGAAAGCGCGCAACTGGCTTGTGGGTGTGGTAGTGAGCGCGATCGCGCTTGTGGTTGCATTTTGGGGTGTCAAACCAGAAAGGATTTTCGAAGCTCTTTCAGGAGCGAATTATATCTTTCTGCTACCTGCGGCATTTATCATCCTGCTCGGATTGCTTGCCAGAGCTCGCAGTTGGCAAACTCTTTTGAGAAATCAAGTCAACCTTCGACGCACCTTTGATGCATTAAACGAAGGGTATTTGCTGAATACAGTTCTTCCACTACGCCTGGGAGAATTGGCCAGAGCTTATCTTGTTGGCCAGACGATGGAGACAAGCGCGGGTTTTGTTCTGGCGACAGTATTGGTTGAGCGAATCATCGACTCCCTTGTCAGTCTGATTGGGCTGGTGATTGCATTACCTTTTGTGATCAGTCCAGCGTGGACCCAAAATTTAGTAAAGGGCGTTG
>MGNI01000033.1:0-13696 GCA_001795115.1 Chloroflexi bacterium RBG_16_48_8
GGCGATGCTTGCGCAGGATCGGCTCATCCTCCCATGTGCTTTGGCTGATGAACTGCTGCATGGCCTGGACATTGCCCCCTTCGACAGCCATGGCCATGGGCTGGATCGATTTGCGATCCAGAGGCAGCAACTGGCCCTGCATGTATTTCTCTGCCCACTCACCCTGCTCCCGCCTTGCGAACAAGGAGCTGAAGTGCGAGTGGTAGATCTTGAGTTCCTCCAACAGTGTTTCGAGATCATCGGGTCCAAGATTCATGATCGGCTCTCGACCAGAAAGTGGTGGCATCTGTTCAGTGATCTTGACCAGCTCGTTCATCCAGCCTCTCTCCCGTCTTGATTTTCACCAGAGAGATGCATGATTTGTGCCAATCTAACGTTGTAATACTAGTGGGGATTCTGCCTTGATACAGGATGAACATTGCATCATAAAAGGAATATCCCTCTTCGGCCAGCTCACTTAGTTCATAGCCTCGCATAACCGTCTTTTCTTCGGTCTTGTATCCGATGGCTGTTTTTCTCTTTATCATGGGTTCTCATGAAATTCATTTCCTTTATGTTGATTTTTTCCATATTGAACTTGCTTCAACATAAGATCATTTTTCGCGAGCATTCTTATCTTGCCATAGGCTCCAATTTCGGGAACACAAATTCGCATTATTGGCCTGCGCTACCTGTTGATTGGTCGTAGAAAATGGAAATTTTCGCCTACTATCTCTTCACAACTGACCTTCCAAAATCATTTGAACCAAATATATTAATCCCGAGAAATAGCCTCTCCCACCACTTTCATAACAAGCTAATACGGACTTTAATATTCATTTAACCCATTCAAACATTCTATTTTGATCGGCTCCATATCATTTCATATCCAGGTACAAGGAACTAAACAATCCTCAGGGCTATCTGTCCCGTGACCACCTTTATTCCCCTTAGGCGATATGACGGGTAGATCATGCTGTCCGTGATCAGACAGGATGATGATGCCGTACCCCAAAGGACGAAGATACTCTACAAGTTCCTTCATCCTTGTATCCATATCGGCTAATATAGGTACTACCGAAGGAGATGAGGGTCCACACTTATGGAAGGAATCATCAACTTGAATGAATTGGGCAATAAGGAAGTCGGGTTCATACACATCAACGATTTCAATAATCTTTGCCGCAATGTCATAGTTAGATCCTTCCCGGGTGCATCCACAAATATCAGCGTTTTTCCCCATTAATTCACAACCGGTATAGCTATCCTGTCCAATACCTGCACTCTTTCGACTAGCGTTACGCACTAGATCAAAGAGAGTCTCGCACTTAAATTTTCCAGTACGAATAAGAATACCATGGCCTTCCACATCCGTCCCTGAAACAATGGTCGCAAAATTAACAGGAGAAATCGAAGGCATTACAGAGCGCAATATAAGTGAACGATTAGTGTGCAGCGAGTCCAGGTACGGCATCTTGTGTCTCCATAGATCCCATGTAAACAACCCCATTCCATCTGGCACCAGGATCGCAACTTTCCTTAGACCATCTAGACTCGAGACAATCTCCGCAATTGGATTTCCTTCCGTTTGGGCAGGTGAGGGTAAGTTTAGAATAGTACATACACTAGAAGCGACATCCATCATTGAGTATTCTTTTTCACCCATCACAACCTCCAAACAGGATCATGGCGTAATAATCCACTTTTATTAAATTTGAGATGCTTCATCTCCTTCATTTTGGTGAAAGATTCATACACATACATTTCCCATTGAATGACTCATGCAATCAACTTGTCGAGAACTTCTATCCTTAAGATATGAAACAATTCACCAGAAAGCTAATTCGAGCAATTGCTCAAGATTCGTGATGACAGGAACGCGCGTTTCCACGTTTGGCCATGTGCATGATACCAAATGATGTTTGATCCAGATTGGCTGGAGTCCCACATCTGCAGCTCCACAAATATCAATTCTCCAATCGTCTCCTACATATATCGCTTCTCCAGGGGAAATATTCATACTATTCAAACAAAATTGAAAAGGTGCAGGATCTGGTTTCGGAGGTATATCATCCTGCCCTGCCACAACAATTGCCTCGAAAAATTCCTCAAGCTCAGGGAAAAGGCTCATTCGATGTGTGTCAGAGGATTGTTGCCCTTGGGTATTGGTTATCATCCCCAACCTGTAATTCGATGATAATTGCTCTAACACCATGAAGGTTTCCGGAAAGGGTCTTGTATTAGATTTGACCACATCCCAGTACTCTAGCTCCATCTCTATTAGGCTTTCCCTGTCTGACTCTCGACCGAAGTGATCGTAAAGGTCATGCCAGAGAGTTGCCCTGGAGAAGTTGGACTGCGCTTGGTAGTCTTTTCGCAAGCGCCGATATTCTGCAAGGAATTCAGACCAAGATTCCAATCCTAATTCCGAAAATATCCTTGTCTCCGCAATTTTCTCCGCTTCACGAAAACCATCAGACGAGTCAACCAAAGTTTGGCCGAAGTCAAAAAGGAAAGCGTTGATCATGTGTTGATCTCTTCGTTAATCGGGAGCGAAAACCAGATAAAATTTAATCTCTGCCCCATTTCTTAAAATATTCGCCAAATAAATCCTCATCGCTGGGGATATATTCTGGGAATGGTTCCGATAGCCATGTGTAGTTTAGGAAATGCTTCCAATTCACATTCTCACTGGTCATGTTGCCAGCCCATGAACCACCACCTAATGTATCTGTAAATGGATTCGCATTGAACCAACTACCGCTGTTTGCCATTGCATGAGGCATGTTGCAATTAACCCTCCCGACATTGGCTTTAATTGCCAACTCTACCCTCCGTTCATCGCGCTCAGAATGAAGGGAAGCGGAATGTCCCTCACCAGAGAAGCGATGCATCTCCTTCATCCGCTCGATCATTTCACTGAAGTCTGTCCACTTCCACACTGTGAGGACGGGGGAAATTTTCTCACCAGAAAATCGATCTTCAGGGCCGGCTTTTGTACCAAGCACCATAAGAAAACGTGTACCTTCCGGCACATCAATTCTCGCCTTCTCTGCAAGATAGCTTACCGGTTTTGCGACAATATCTCGATTGAGTGTTTTACCATCTGGCCACATGAGAGCCCTCAATTTCTCACGTTCCTCTGTGCTGCATAAATAACCACCCTCAGCCTCCAGGCATTCCAGCATTTCATCATAGACAGTGGCTTCAATAGCAACTGCATTTTCGGAAGAACATGATGCTGAGTTATTGGCTACTTTCGATCGAACGATTTTATTTGCAGCAGCCTTCAAATTTGCGGTTTCATCAATAATGGAGACTACATTGCCGGAACTTACTGTGTGGCAAGGTTTCCCAGCGGCATAGACCACTTGCACAAGCGCTGCACCCCCGGTTGCTACGACGAAATCGCATCTCTCCATCAACTCTCGAGCTTGGGCACGGCTGCTATTTTGAACACACAACATCAAGTCTTCTGGGGCGCCCACTTTGCGAAGCGCATTACGACCATACTCAACGGTAAGATAAGAACTTCCTTGAGTGCGAGGATGTGGAGAAACAATCATCGCGTTTCGCGTTTTTAAGAGGCTGAGCCCAATGCAGCATACCGTCGATTCTGGGTTGGTGGAGGGGACAACATTGGCAACAACTCCCATAGGTTTGGTAAAGATCCTCAAACCTCTCTCCGGATCCTCCTCGACCAAGCCACATGTTTTCACGCCATTCATATCCCATAAGGTGCCGCGTGTTTTGGTCTGGATTTTACTTACCTTATCCTCGTAAACACCAATTCCAGACTCTTCCACAGCCAATTTGGCTAATGCCTTTGCTGTATCCACTTTTTGCCATTCCCAACCTACAGCAGCGACGACTTCATCGACGCGCTCTTGAGGCCAGAATTCCGCCTCTTCGAATGCCTTGCGTGACCTTTGATATAAGTCTTCAATCTCTTGAGCATCGCTATCAAAGTGCGTTTTATCGGTCATTTCATTCTCCTACCTTTTCTATGTCTTTTCGCTGGGATCTTTCACTTCTTCGATGATCGCATACCCACTGCCGTGAAGTTTTTTCCTCTCTTCGAAGGCTTCCTTCCATTCATCTGGAGTGAAGGTTTGCGCAGGCTTGGCGATTTTATCCCGATCTTCCAATGGGGGAACGGGGCGGTCTTCAGGACCATCATAGAGTTCTTTCGGGGTGAGCTCCTGACCTAAGCTTGTATAGTCTTCCCTCTCGACCTCTTCGATATAATGCGCTCCAGCGCCAAAGGAACGTGTGATCGCTATGATTGCCCAAGTCGCTTCGGGTGAAAAACCAAGATCCATCATCGTTGCCCCGATTGCACCAAGCATATCCAGGTCGACAGCATGATCACTTTGCTGCTGTGCCGCCTTAACGACCTCTTTCGTAAAAGCGATATATTGGCCAGCCACCCCTAGTTCTTCTGCCCTGATAAACATCTTCTTGGCTGCTGGATCCTTAAGCATCAGATCTGAAACGCCAAGCGCTGGATCTCCCAACTTATCCTTAACCAATTCCAACGCCACGGCATCCATTGTTTTTCCATACTCTTCTACCTTGGCCAAACCCTCAATAAGCATATTTCCAAAGGCTGAAAAGGCGCCGTATGCGTGGCCAAAAGCGAGAATAGAGGTACCGCAAGCCTGGGTTAGAAAGGTCTTTGATCGGGCGACGATCCTCGATAATACAGCAGGCATCGAAAGGCCATCCTCCAAAGACAGGATCATGACATAATTCAACATCTTTTCCTCTTCAATCAAGGGAATCCTGGATTGGAAGTCAATAAATAGAATATCCACAAGACCATAACCCAATTCCACTAAATGGGTTGTGTCGTAGCCTCGTGCAACAATACGGTACGCATTCTTGTATGCGACCTCTGATGCCCATTGAAAAGGTGGTCGGGTGGTGTCCATGGATACTGTACCGTAAGGTCTTTTGTTATAATCGTAAGGTAATCGAGGATCATTCAAATTACCGATGACTTTCTTATCTAAATCACCCATTTCTTATACTCTCCTGACTCTTTCTGTTTACGTGCATATTCCTGCCGCTCTTCCTGAGTAGGTACTTCACGATCCTCGGGACCTACATATTTAATTAGGGAAAGATCCAACATCTGCACCATGGGCTCATTCCTGGATGCAGCCCAAGCTCGACCTCTCTTCATGTTATATAGGGCATGTGCTGCACAACTATAGCCCCGCGAAACACTTCCAATACACCACGCCGCATTGGGTGAAAAACCAATGTCCATAAGTGCCGTGTTCCCCGCTCCGACTACATTCACGCCAACAAAGGATTTGCCTTCACGCTCGCGACGTGCGTGAAAATGCTTTTCAATAGATCTTTGGAGCTTCAAATAAACGCCATCGATTTTCAGCTCCTCCTGTTTGAGATGGGTCGGCTCCGCCCTTGGATCACCATCACGATGCTGGGGTTGTCCCATCCCCATGACCGGCTCGCCAGCATCCATATATTCATCTACAAGAATCTTCCCCATCTCTTCAGGGGACTTTCCCTCCTTCTGGGCTCGTTCGATGTACTTGTTCATCATATATCCGTGAGCTGCACCCGGACCATGGACACCCCCGAAGGTCATAATAGAGGCAGCGATAGCTGTGGGTAGATTGGGTCTTCCAGCGATCACAGCAATTGCGGACGCGGCGGAGGGTGACATGGAATGCTCCATAAACTCCCCCATCTCATATTTCAGCATTTCCTCTTCTGCACTTGTTGGGATACTGCCTTGATATAGGATGAACATCGCATCATAAAAGGAATATCCCTTCTCGGCGAGGTCACTTAAGTCATAACCTCTCATGACCGTTTTTTCTTCGGTTTTATATCCGATGGCTGTTTTTCTCTTTATCATGGGTTCTCTACTCATAAAATGCCTTCCTTTCCGCTGATTTTTTCGTACTTCGACTCGCTTCAACAAAAGATCCCTTTTCGCGATCATTCTTCTCTTGCCATGGACTCCAATTTCAGAGACACAAGTTCCAATAATGACCTATGCTGGCAGTTAATGAGTCATAGCAAATAGAAATTTCCGATAGCTATCTCTTCATGTTCGATCCTCCAAGATCATTTGTTGATAGAGTTCAGTCTGGCGCCGAATGATCTCTTGATATCTTTTATGGTTCTCAGGGTCGGGGTGTACCACATCGTCAATCTTACATGGGAAAGTTCCCAGATCGGGGACGATACCTAGGGAACGAAGGACCAACATGGATATACCCCTAGAGGAGGGCTCAGAAAAAGGGAAGGTTGAGATGGGCGCACCCAGGACATCCGACAAGATTTGACGAAGCAGTGGAGAATGAAGCAGTACACCACCGCTTACAACTACCTTGGCGTCGTGAGGTATTGCAGATATTACACGTTCGTACACTAAGCCTATTCGGCAGGCAAGGGCTTCTAACCCAGCATGGTAAATATCTCTCGCTTCAGTAGCTAACGAAAGGCCAGCAATAATTCCCCGCGCTGAACCAATCCAACCCGGGCTCCTTTCACCAGCCAGGAGGGGTAGAAAAGTTAAGCCATGTTCGCCAGGTAACATTTTCGTAAGTTCACTTTCAAATTCAGTTGTTTCCTTCATCTGAAAAATATGGTTCAACCACTCCAGAACATTACCCCCCTCACTCAGTGCACCTCCAAGTAGTGAAGCGTTTTGGTCAAGGCGATAGCACCACAGACCTTGAGGTATCTTGGGAACATCATCAAGTAATACCCGGATTGCAGTGGATGTGCCCATCGTTATGGCAAGACACTGTCTATCCAGACACCCGCTACCCACATTCACCGCAGCCCCGTCGCCTACAGCTGGAAACCATGGTGTATTTACTAATCCAGGCCATCTATCTGTAAAAGGTTTGCGTAATCCGCACCATTTAACATCGAGATCGACCAATTTTGATAATGCCCCTGAGGGAATAGACAACAAATTAAAAAATTGATCATCCCAGACTAATTTGTGACGATTTAACATCCCAGACCAGGAGGCCACCGAGTAGCTAACTGCTGTCTCACCAAAGAGTTTGAAGAGCATGTACTCGCCGATTGTCATCCAGTGAGATACCCGCTCCCATAATTCAGGATGCACTCGCCTTATCCAATGGAATCGTACGGGGAGATAACTTGGGTGGAGGATACATCCGGTTCGTTGATGGGTTTCATTTTCATCCATCTGGTTTCGAAGAATGGCAACATCATCCATACCGCGTGTATCTGCATAGGTAAAGATAGGGGTAATTGCACTACCCATCTTATCAAGTCCTAAAATATTGCTTACGAGTGTACAGTTACCAACCCCAACAATGTCCTTAACCAGTGAATTGGCCTTGCTAAGTACCTCATCAATGCAATTCCAAGTTACTTCAAGAAGAAGATCCGCATTAATGACTGCAGCCCCATCTGTTTGAGTCTCAAACGTTACAGATTGCCGTGCATGACAAGATTGGATGCTCCTGGCAAACCGATCGAATAATAAGGCTCTGACGGATGATGAACCCACATCGATTGCGAGCACGAAGGGTGGCTCAGCTTGAGTGGGATGAACTTCATAGGAAGCGTCAGTGCTCATATGGGACCAGCTTTTCTTTCTTGGCGTTTGCACTCTGAACATCCTCAATGCTCAACAAGGCGATAGAGCATTTCGCCAGCTCTTCGTATCACCAGAATCCCCTCATCCTCACGATCCACCCAATCCCCAATGTGAAGGGAGGATGGATCCCAGTAGCCTAGATTAACTTCCTCACAGATTTCCTTTGGTATTTGCGTAGCCAGGGTAACCATGATCCGCGGCTCCTCAATTCCATTCGAATATTCCCCTATTCCTTTCAAATGCGTGGAATGGGCTAATACGGCTAGAGGGATATGCATGAATTGATCCCTTTGTTCCAAGAAATAATCCAGAACGTGATATCCAACCTGTCGAATGAAATCCCCATGGGTCATACTGATCTCATGGATGTGTGGTGCATAGATGACAACTTCACCTCCATCAGCAACCACTGGCTCTACCTTATACATTCCTTTGGCACCTATCCAAAGGTCTTCATACTGGGTTGGAACCATCGAGAAAACCCGGTTGTAGGGTTTCTCCACCCAACGGATATGAAGAGAAGATGAAAGTTGAGCTGCCGCTCGCCACGCTTCTTTGGGTGTTCCAAAGTAGATTCCTGCCACATCCCCCTTATCCTTCACGACCAGGCAAATTGCACTGTTCGGGGTTGGAATAAGAGACGCAGCATGATCGACAACAGCGCGCACAGGAGTATCTAACTTCCCGATAATCGAATAAGATGTCAGCAATGCTCCCAACCAATGCGTCCAATCAATGATGGCTTGTCCTGCCAGGCCAGGGAAGAAATATTTATTCCCACCCGAAAAACCAATCACCTCATGGGGGAATACGGGACCACAGATCAAAATCTGATCATTTTCCAAAACAAACCTGTTTATGTGGACTTCTAATTTTTCTTTGATCCTACCTTCGCTCAATGCTGATAATTCCTCGGCAGAGATCTCACCGAGAGAGACTAATGTTCCTGGATCTTGCCACCGATGGTTAAGTATGTGAATTTCAGCATACTTGTCTTCTCTTTTCTCCTTTGTAAGCCCCAAAAGATTCAGCTTCGCAGGTTCTGACAACGCCGGATGAGTTCCCAGTGCAATTAAAAAAGTTATCGCTCCTGCATCTCGTTCACGGAGATGTCTTACAATTAAACGGAAGAACAGAGGAAGAGGCATCGTGCGAGTACCATCCGGAATGACGACCAGGATACGCTTGCCCTGGATCCTCAATGAGGCCAGACCTTCAACAAGCACCGCCTCGATATCGTCTTCAGTTAATGATTTATCGATTCCACTCTTCCCAATCACCTCGATAAAACTCCTGCATTGTCCATTTACACACCACTAAAAGCTGAAAATCCACCATCTACAGGCACAACAATTCCAGTAACGAAACGAGCTGCGTCTGAAAGCAACCATAGGGTTGTACCTAAAAGATCCTCAGGACTGCCAAACCGCCCCATCGGTATATGGTCGATAATAGCTTGACCGCGCTTGGTTAAATCACCACTCTCATCCATAAGCAAAAAACGGTTTTGTTCGGTAAAGAAGAAACCTGGTGCAATGGCGTTGACACGAATATTCGGCGAATACTCTCTAGCAATATAGACTGCAAGCCACTGCGTAAAGTTGCTCACGCCTGCTTTGGCAGCTGAGTAGGCAGGGATGCGCGTTAAAGGTCGCATGGCATTCATTGATGAGATGTTCACAATAGCACCTCGACCCACCATAGCCATTCCCCTTCCAAATACCTGACAAGGGAGGAATGTGCCTAAAATGTTCAGGTCTAAAACATTACGCAATGCCTCTTCTGGCAGGTCGAAGAAAGAAAGCTCCTCACTCGTAGTGGCACGACTATCGTTCCCTCCCGCAGCATTGATCAACATATCCGCAGGACAACCAAATTCAGACCTAATGGCAGCATCAGCCTGCATTAATCGATCAAGATCCAGAACATCTGCATCGATGACCATCAATCGACCTGGACCAGCATCACATCGATCAATGATACGATCGGCTTGCTCCGGCGCACGATCAAGGATGGCGACATTGGCACTACATCCCACAAGGGCACACACCATCTCACCACCGAGAATCCCTGCCCCACCCGTGATCACTACAGTCTTTTCAGAAAAATCATAAAGTTGCATGAGATCATCTAGATTCATTTATTTACTCACCCTGCGTAAACGACTGCAAGTGCTTTACAAAATGCTCTTGTAATACCCGCAAATAATCACTCTCGTTCTCAGAAAGGGATGCAAGGATCTTGTCTTTTAACTGTGCTAATGCTGAACCATAGGTCACATGCAGAATCTCCCGCGCATGAAAATCATCAAGTACACGGGGCAGCTCATCAACTTTAAACTGATCGATTTTTGGTGCATGCGACAGATCAGCAGAGACATGGTAGGTAGAACGATCCTGCGGATATCGTTCGATAGCAAGAGAATAAATAGCACGGAACAAACCAGGATTCAGCTTGGCTATGACACGAAGGGCTTCTAGATAGCTTGTACCTGCTGTTTTCAGGTGGGCGATGCCATTCGTATGGTTGGAAAAGATGGGGTAAATGCTAAATTTGTCCGATCCTGAATGAAGGGACAGCTTATAAGGACCAATTTTTCGAGCAATTGCAGCATGAAATTTTAGATCGTCTTCGAATTTATTCAAATCGCCAATATATTCCACCCCTTTCTCGAAACGTCCGGCATATCGCGGAGCCAGGCTGATCCAATTCACCCCGAGCCGTTTCAACTCAGCAGCAATAAAGTAATGCTCTTCAATGGTGGTAGGAGTCTCTGTCTCGTCCACCGATATTTCCAGCTCAAAGTTCTTCGTTAGCCTGGTCAAGTGTCGATACATACGGACAACTTGGCCAATAGCATGCCCATACTTACATCCTGCCCGCAGCAAAGTTTGCAGGTCAAAAGTCATCGAAAACCCAGATCCCAGATTTACCGTTTGACCAACATAAGCTTCTTCCATTTCACGAGGCGATCTTTTAAAAATGTCCCAAGGAAGTGATCGAAATTTCTCTTGGATCGTCTTCAACGAATCATGCTCTACTGTATTATCGACAAATTCTCCCGGATCGAAGGTGAAGAAGCTGTAACCCGCTGTGACACAATGATCGATATCATCGGGATGATTGAGATGATCTGCATCGGCGCCCCATGGCTCCCGCCATCCCTCCTGAAAAACTCCCCACATGGCATCGTCGAGAACTTCTTGAGGTGTCCGACCAGTACGAGCATTCTCCCGCATAGATTGCTGTGCAAATATGGGAGCGATAGCACGTGATTTCTGTAAAGCTAGGATATGCCCAGGTGTGGCAAGCCCCAGCCGATCGCCGAAGCCGAAGGATTGTGAAAGTCCCAAAGGCTGAGGGTGTAATTGGGGAATCCGATTCCTTATAACAGCTGCGTTATTTGCTGTTAATGGGCACATTAAGATTTCCCCTCGCATCTGCCCTTCAAAATCCTTTTGATTACCCATGATGCCCAAGAACTTCTTTTGAACTTCACGTGCCAGAAAAAAAGTCGATCCCTCGACCCTTCTCACCGAACGTGGATAAAGGGTCATGCCCGGAATCTGTTTTAACCTCTCAATCATGGAAGGCGAGCCTTTCCTCTTGAAGGTTACGTAGATGAGCAATACCTAGCTTGGCTGCTGTGTTTGCATCTGGTTGAGGCATGAATTCACCCGAGATATAACCTCCATAACCGGCCTGATATAACGCTTCAAGGATGGGAATAAAATCCAAGTGTCCTGCTCCCGGATACCAGCGATTGGAATCAGCCACATGGAAGTGAAAAATCCGATTCCCACACGCTCGGATGCTATCTGTAATAGATGGTTCTTCAATATTCATATGGAATGTATCTAAAAGTAAGCCTAGATTTTCCACTCCGACATGCTGAATAAGGGATAATCCTTCAGATACATTGTTAATAAGGTCCGTTTCATATCGATTGAGAGGTTCCAAGGCCAGTCGCACTTCCTTCTCAGCAGCCGAAGAGCAACATACTTTAAGCGCGTCGACAAGATAGGCCATCGATTCTTCCTTAGAGTGACCACTTGGCGTTACACCCCTAAGGAGCCCAACAATGATGATGGCATTGAATTGTGCAGCTAAGGAGATATGTGCAAGGGTACGATCGATAGCAGCAGCTCGTATAGAAGGATCATCGCTTGTGAAAGATAATCCTTCTTCTCCCCAAGCTTGACCGGTACCTATGCCTGGTACGACCAAATCATGCGACGCTATCATCTGCCCTAACTCAGTCGAATTGACCAAGTTGGGATCCCGTATCGCAAGTTCAACGCCATCATATCCCAAACCAGCAATTTCAGAGATGTGCTTCTGGAAGTCACCTTTGAACGCTACCGCCTCAAACTGGGCGGGATGGGTAGATAATACGATCGAAAGTTTCATTAGCTTTTTTCGCGTTACAGGCCCTTCAATGATACTGGTCGTCCCTCACACATTGATTGGTGTGCGGCTAATCCCACAGCTAATGCCTCACGTGCATTTTCACCTGTAACAGGAGGTTGCTTCCCTTTCAGGATGTGATCCACAAAGACCTGCAACTCGGTTACGAAGGCATCAGCATAGCGCGCAGCAGTATCCGGGATCACATCATGATGAACACCTGCCCTGGTTAATATATTCAGCGGTGTTTGCCGCAGAGTGCCGACGTGAACAGCGCCTTCCTGACCCACAACCTCCACCCTTACGTCATGGCCATATCTAGTTGTCCTTGAGATAAATAGCGTACCGAGCCCGCCACCTGCAAAGCGGAAATCAACGATGGCATTATCAACGTCACCGACTTCTCCAATTGCAGGATCGACCAAATCCCCGCCTTCAGCATAAACCCTTACGATGTCGTCGGCCATGAGCCAGCGAGCAAGGTAAAGATCATGGTATCCAGCATCAACTATCAGCCCGCCGCTAACGGACGGGTCGGCAAAGCTTGGTGGTGGAGGATCCTGATCGCCTGCGATGGCGCGAAAGACGATCGGTTTCCCAATTCCATTCTCCTCGATCACTCGTTTCGCCTGCATGTATCCGGAGTCAAATTGACGAACGTGACCGACCATGAGTGTCACACCAGCATCCTCAACAGATGAGATCGCCGCATCGCAATCTTCCAAACTGAGCGCCAATGGTTTCTCACAGAAGATATGTAGTCCAGCAGAAGCACAGTCTTTTATATTTGCCAAATGGGCTGATGTACTGCTAGCAACGACTACAGCATCCAATGTTGCGACATCAAGAAGATCCTCTATTGAGGCGTAGACAGGGACATCGCCACACCTACGACGTGCCTCTTCCGCTCGAGCTGGAACGGAGGTCGTCATCGCTACAAGCTCCGCGCCTTGTACACGATGAGCCATATTCTCAGCATGAACAAGGCCAATTCGACCAACGCCAATGACTGCAACCCTCAATCGATCCATGTTAGCAATTCCCTCAACTTCACCTTTGACCAATCAGCGGAAGCGCATAGACTGATTTCCATCCTTCGCACATCGGTTCACGGAGATAGGGTTCCATTTCCTCTGCTGTTCGTAAAGTAACTTCCTCTACTGGTGGCACCTGTCCTGTAGGGAAAGCCTCCAAGATATCATCCACGAGCAACGTCAGATACCTTAGTATAGCTGCCAAGGGGCGCTTGGCTTTCCAAGCTTCGGCGTCAGCCGCATTGCCCACCACCCCTTCAGGTGTGGCTTTAATCTCAATGGCGAAGTGGCCTTGCCCCTCCGACCATCGACTCGGTCGACCAAAAGGATCGACAGAGGTATCAAAGTGGCCTTCCGGCAGGTAGGCTTTGCCTTTCGTATTCACTGCGTATTTCATATCCACCATTTCAGGATGTAGGTAGAGGGCCAAAGAAGTCTCTGCTTCTTCTGCATGGACAAAATTCGATCCCCAATTACCTCCCCGATCTCTCGTGAAAAAGAACTCCCTGACCGCCCTATGCCAATCGATAACCCGATACACACCAGGAAGCTGGTAGCGTTTCTGAAATTGCTGGATCGTGGTTTCAAGCATCCATAAATGTCCATGATTATTGATCATGATCTGCTTACGAAAACCATCGTTCCATAGCCC
>MGNI01000033.1:13712-32657 GCA_001795115.1 Chloroflexi bacterium RBG_16_48_8
CACGTCGATTAGCATCTCCCGCGAGACATCTTCTCGGATAGGCACGGTGCCTGCCATGCCATAGTGGTGATAAGGATGGGAGCCGAAATTCAAAGGTGGTAGCGAGATCGCAACCGGATAGCCCTTTCTCTTGGTGAGGCGGCGGACGCCTTCACATATTTGGCTCACATAAAGGGTATCGGCTGCACTTGCAAGATGTAAACCATGCATCTCAGTGCAACCGATGGGAATGAGCACGATATCGTTCTTTCTCCGCTCCTCTATGAGTCGACTGCGGATGGTTGTTTGTATATAAGACCCTGGAATCCCCCACTCGACCGGTGATGGCATTCCATACTCATCCAGGATAGCATCAATCTCCTGGTCGTTGTATTCCCAGATTTCTTTCTTCATACGCCCAACGGTATTGTCCTCAAACAATACCGTTGGATTATCCGTAGCAAGCCACCCTTTAGGAACTATTCCTTTTGCCATTTTTATTTTTCTTTCTCCGGGCTGGTCTCCTTTGACTTCTAGATTAGGCCCAAGTAATTTTTTATTGATTAGGTTTTACTAAAATTTTCCCATCTGCCCGATCACCAGACTTGGCAATGGCTTCGACGGTCTGTTCCAGGGAATACCAAGCAGTGATGATGGGCTTCAGGTCCAACTTCCCCGAAGCAACCATGCGGATGACATTTGGGAAGTTCCCATGCCCTGAGTGACCCTGTGAACCAAACACCTGACCACGACGCACTTGTAATGTCTCTAAATACATCGGAACGAGTTGAGCAGCTCGGCCGATGATCACAATCTTGCCATTAATGGCCAAGGCCTTCTCCATTTCTGGAATCACAATTCCTGGAACACCAGCTGCCTCGCACATGAAATCAAACCCCTCACCCTTGCTATGCTCCATCAGAACTTCGTGAGGGATTACATCTCGTGGATCATACACGAAGTCAGCACCAATCTTTTTGGCTAAGTCCCTCCGCTGATCAGAGATCTCAAAAGCGACTATCTTTCCCGCGCCCGCAGCATACGCGAGACCGATCGCTGCCAGCCCAATAGGCCCGGCACCAAATACTGCAAAGAAGTGACCAGGTCTAAAACCACCTCCTCGTTCAAAAAGTGCATTATATGAAACCGAGGTGGGTTCACTCAATGCACCAACTTCGTATCCTAGCTCTTCGCTGCCAAAATGCTCAGCAATTGAATCGATTTTCCAACAAAGCTTGGCTGGGACGGCCATATAATTCGCAAAAGCACCGGGGATCGTGAAACCAATCTCTTCCAGGTTGACACAGTGATTGGGAAAACCATTTCGGCAGGGCGTGCAAAAGCCACACCAGACCATCTCCTCCGCCGTGACTAAATCTCCTGCCTTGAGCGTGGTCACATCCTTACCGATCTCAACAACTTTCCCCGAGAATTCATGACCTGTGATTGTGGGAAATTTGGTTAATCCAGGGTACAGGATGTAGTCATCCTCATCCGTTTCGTAAAAGTGAATGTCTGAGCCACACACTCCACAGGCTTTCACTTCGACCAACACATCTGTTGGTCCCAACTTCGGATCAGGCCATTCCTTTACCTCCATTTTGGGATATCGCCAGACGCTGCTGCCCGTGATCGCTTTGCCGGTCTGTTTCTCCCAATCGGAAACCGCATAGTCTGCCTTGGGTTCCCATTTCGCATCTAACACGAGGCCTTTCATGGCTGCTGCCCTCCTTAGATGGAACTTATTTTGTTAATCGATTTAAACATCTTGCTAACTATAGCCATTGATTAGGCAATCTCACTCAATTTGACAGGTCGGTTTTCACGATAAGATTTCCAGGCTGCTAACCCCATCACTACAGGAACACGCCCATCTACGCCAGTTACGGATGGCTCTCGATCTTCCCGCAGGCAATCAACGAATTCCTGCATTTCAGCAATATACGATTCCGCATATCGCTCAATAAAGAAATAGAGAGGCTTTGAAGCGTGAGCCCCTTCTGCGTTGATCAGAACCGATTCATCAGGAGTTTTATTTAGCGCTGCGACACTTCCCCCAGAGCCAAAGACCTCCAAACGTTGATCATATCCATAGATCGCCTCCCGACTGTTATCAATCACGCCAATGGCACCATTTTGATAGTTCAAGACAACGACCGCGGTATCGATATCACCAGCTTTACCGATTCTTGGATCCACCATTACACCGCCAACGGCATAGACCTCTTCAACCTCACTATCAATTAGATAGCGAGCCATGTCGAAATCGTGAATGGTCATGTCTAAAAAAATCCCGCCAGAAACTTTGATGTAATCGATGGGTGGGGGACCTGGATCACGACTGGTGATTCGTATAACATGTGGCGTTCCCACCTTGCCTGCGGCAACCAAATCTCGTACTTTCTTGAAACTTGGATCAAAACGTCTGTTGAAACCTATTTGTAGTTTCACGCCAGCCTTCTCAACGACTTCCAGGGCGCTGTCAATTTTTGCAAGGTCGTGGTCAATTGGTTTTTCGCAAAAGATATGTTTTCCTGCTTCCGCAGCCTCTACAATGAATTGAGCATGGGTATCGGTGCTGGAACAAATGACGACAGCATCAATATTGGGATTTTCAAAGATTTGATAATGATCTTTCGTGGCTTTGGGGATTTGGAAGTCATCAGCACACTTTTCAGCTGTCTCCAGACTTATGTCAGCGACAGCAGCGAGTTTAATATTCTGAATACGATGAGCCAAGCTCTCCGCATGGACACGGCCGATCCGGCCTGCACCAATAAGACCCAACGTGATTTCCCTTTCCACTTCCTTCACCCCTCAATTTCAATAATTTGCGAAGTGCGTCTTTATCCGGATAGGTAGAATCCTTTACAAGTGAGTATCTTGAATGTAGTGCCTGACATTTGTTGCTATTCAGAAATAAACTTATTCAATACCTGGGCATGTCCATCAGCAATAAGACATCTCAACTTCGATATGAATAAAATCACACTGTCTCATGGATATCACAAAAAACCTAATCCCTCTCTAAGGCGAGTTACTGCAAACTCCAAATTCATGGTACGCCGATAATAACGAGATGATATTTTCAATAGGTACATCTCGCTGAATATTATGTGCAGTACAGATAATGAAACCCCCTCCAGGTTTACCAGCATGCATTCGCTCCTTAACTTCAGCTCGGATCTCCTCTTTCGTACCAAAGGGCATCGTTTTTTGGATATCTACCGATCCGTGAAATGCTAGTTCCTTACCGTAGTTGCGCTTTAGACTCGCTAAATCCATTCCGGCTGCCCTTGGTTGAAGGGATTGCAAAATATCCAAGCCTGCGTCAATAAACTTCGGAATAAGCGGCACGACGCTTCCACAAGTATGGTGCATCACCACCACCCCATGATCATGAGCTAGCCTTATGAAATTCCTAAATCCAGATTCGAAATAACACTCCCAGCTATCCATACGCATTAACAACCCTGTTTGCATACCAAAATCGTCCCCCATCATGAAAATGTCTACCTCTCCCTGAGCTGCAGTGAAAACACGATGGTTATAATCAAGATAATAAGATGTGACATGTTCGAGGATGCACTCGACAATTGCAGGGTTCAAAACAAGATCAACCAAGATCTGTTCTACTCCCCGTAAATACATCGCTGTTTTCAATTGAGCTGTACGATCTAATCGATCCCCTGCGAATACAACACATTTATCCGGGAATTTTCTACAATCTGCAGCTACATCACTGTAATCCCACCAATCAGCCGAGGGCCAACCTGAATAAGACTCGATTTCCTTAACTGTCTTCATCTTTTCCAGAGGAGAATAAGCCAATTCCTTATAAGTCCCTTTTCGGTCTCCCTGGCCGTAAGGGACAGTACAACGGCGAACTCCCCATAAGTCACTCACCGTACCATCCGGATGCTTCTCGAGTTCCAGCCCAACATAGCTCGGGCCATGGACGACGCGAAAATCCACACCGAGAATATCGAGCAATGCGTTGTAGTCGTATCTGAAGTATGTCTCGAGATCTTCCTTAACCTCGTTCGTCGCCCAAAAGTCGATCGGTACACGGTCAGGCTCTTGATGGCTAATCGCTATCCTTACACGTTCTTTTGACGATAGGACCTCAGCCTCTTTTCGAAGGTCTGAAATTTCTTCCAACAAGTCTGAAGCAGACGGGGAGAATGTAATCATTGCCTTTCGCGCATATCGATGTGGCATTAAATTGCTCATCGGCGATTTCCCAGTTTGTAGTTAACGTGTCGAAAACCCAGATCTAAAAGTACCAATCTTTTGAACTAGACATCCCTCTTTCCCACCTCGTCCAAACCAAGCATATGTGGGCTAGTATACCGATTCCCTGAACCTATCCATTCACTCAAATCTTGATTGGCTCCACATGCTTTCATATCCAAGTACAAGGCACTAAACGATCCTCAGGAGTATCCGTCCCATGATCACCTTTCTTTCCTTCGGGTGAAACGACGGGTAGGTCATGCTGTCCATGATCAGACAGGATGATAATGCCGTACCCCAAAGGACCAAGATGATTCACAAGTCTTTTCATCCGCTCATCTGTACCGACCAACATCGGTACGACCGATGGAGAAGAGGGTCCATACTTGTGGAAGGTATAATCAACTCGAACGAATTGAGCGATGAGAAAGTCAGGTTCATCTGAATCGACGATCTCGATGACCTTATCAGCAATGTCATCATCTGATCCTTCCCCTGCATTCCCACAAATATCCGCGTTCTTGCCCATTAATTCACATCCGGTATGGTCATCTAAACCAACACCCGCGCTTTTCCGATTGGCGGCACGCACCACATCAAATAAAGTCTCGCATTGAAACTTTCCAGTATAGACACGGACCCCATGTCCATCCACGTCTGTTCCCGAAACGATAGTTGCAAAATTCACAGGAGTAACCGAAGGCATGACAGAGCGTAATACAATGGAACGATTGCTGTGCAGGGAGTCCAGATATGGCATCTTATGCTTCCACAGATTCCACGCAAACAATCCCAACGCATCTGGCATCAGGATCGCGACTCTCTTTCGGCTTGAAAAATCAACTATAATTTCCCTAATTGGACTTCCTTTCGCATGGGCAGGTGGGGGTAAGTTGAGAATAGCACATACTGTAGAAGCGACATCCATCATTGAATATTCTTTAGCGCCCATCGGAATCTCCAAATAAGGTTAATGGCTTAATTATCCGGGATCGTATCCGCATACTTTCTCCACATTCCCGACTCATTTATGATTGAGTTCAAAAACAGCTAGCAGATCAATGATCGCGACAAAATTCCAATGCTTTCTCCGTGGCCAGCCTCCAAGATGTGCATAATTTCACGTTTGGAGGCATTTCCATTTCCTCATCATGTCCAATTTTCAATAAGATTCTCAATAAATGTTGGGAAGAATCAGATACAAGATGGCGAATATCATCATCAATAAGCACCTGACAGTTTAAACTTTCAGCCAAGCTAATTTTTGAGACACCATTCGTGGGTAATAATCGGGTAATATATTGATCTAGCTTCTCTAAGGATAACCACTCTGAAACGACGAGTAGTTCTTCCGGATCACGCGCAGTGACCACATAAATGGGTCCATGCTCATGCAAAGCGTTGAGGGCTTGCAATGATCCAGGAATGGGCTGGACTTTTAAAGAATGGTCAGCCTTATACACCTCAACAGCCATTCTCGTGTACTGGTTGAGACCAATCTTAGAAACACAAGTTGTCTTATCACATGCATAAGGGGGAATCTGAATCCCTAGATGGTTCAAAATCCATCGGGATTTCAGCGTATTCGTATCAGCGATTGTTCCGTCAAAATCTATCGCGAACATTGCCCAGAATCACTTTGAGAATGAAATCGTTCTACCTCTTCCAAGGACCTCATGAATACCGAATCTCTAAGACACAACACCTTCCTTATTAGGAATAACTGCCACGCGCAATGCCTTTCCAGCATGAGCAGCACGCAATCCCTTACTTACTTCATCCAATCCAACCCGATAGGAGACGATCTTATTGAAAGGAAATTGATGATGGGTTAATGCAAGAAAATCAACCCCCATTTGCAGGTGTTTGGTATCGTAGTTGTGGATCCCTTTGATCGTCAGTCTACTCCATACGATATCTGAAACATCGTAGGTGATGTTTGCATTTGGAAAGGAGCAACCAAGTTCTACGTAACGCCCTCCTATTCGAAGACATTTCAAACCAACTGGAATAAGATCAGGTACACCTGCGACCTCCATGGCGACATCAACACCGAATCCATCAGTAAGGTCCTTAATCATCTCTACCAACTTGTCACTTCCCATCCCCGTTGTATTAATGACATCGGATGCACCGAATGCCTTAACAAACGCCAATCTTTCATCCACAATATCCGTCACGATGATCCGTTGGCATCCATGATGCTTTGCTAAGGCTGCAGCATAAACACCAAGGGTCCCTGCACCTTGGATCAAAACATTTTCCATGGGCTGTAATTGGATCGCCTCCCAACCAGCGACAACCGTTGCAAGCGCACAATTTGCCGGTGCGACCTCCTCATCCGTAAGCTCTTCAGGAACTTTGATAACACCCGTGCCCGGTGTTATGTAGCAATACTCAGCAAAGCCACCGTTTAAATGTGGGGGTGTAGCACAACTATCATGCCCATATTTCTTCAGGTAGCGACATTTCATCGGTAACCCTATTTCCCGACAGTAGTAACATTTCCCGCAGTTATCCATGATCGTCCAGGTGATCCTGTCCCCAACCCTTAAGGGGCGATCTCCACTGTCTCGTGTAACACCTTCTCCCAATTCAGCGATTTCACCTACAATTTCATGGCCCAGGATGATGGGGGTTGGTGCTGCTCTCCGCCCACTCCAGGAATGGACATCTGACCCACAGATTGTGCAGCAGGTGATCTTCACTAAAATGCATCCCGCGTCCACTTGCGGCAAGGGGAACTCCTGGATTTCTAAATCCTCATTGGGCAAAGTCATTACTGCAGCTTTTGCGCTCTTTACCATCTTCTCCGCCTTTTATGAATACGTGCGGAAATCTCTACCTTAGACATCGACCGAAAGCATATCAATGGGTTCTGCCCCACCAATAAACCAAGTATTCAACTTGTATAGAATTTCCATGATATAGATTTGTTCACCTAAAGCCTTGATCCTGTGAGGAATGGTCGTTCATAAGCATTTGGTGTTTCTATCAAACTCTAACTTCCAATGTTAGAAACCGATTAAACGAAACCAGGGATATAACAATTCCATTTCAACCCTTCAACATGCTTCTCCAATTTCCCGTTAACTGATCGTCAGGTTACAGCAAAGCTTGATGCTCTTCAGTGGCATAATCCACTTTGATCCCTTTGGCCTTCTTCTCCACAAAAGCAGTCGCCACCTTCCGGACCCCTCGAGCAACGTCGTCCAAATCCTCCCTTGTCAGCATGGGATGGGGAGGGATAAGCCACAACACCTCATCACAAGCTCTCTCTGCTTCTGGGCACATGCCTTCGTAATATTCGACGTGACCTTCGTACAATGGACACTCAAATGGGCATTTTGTTCCTCCATAGCCTGCTTTGTTCACGAACACGGGTTGCAGATGTTGGGGGATCATCCAACGAGTGGTAGAGAGGTA
Organism: Chloroflexi bacterium RBG_16_48_8; assembly: GCA_001795115.1. Classification (GTDB taxonomy): domain Bacteria; phylum Chloroflexota; class Anaerolineae; order Anaerolineales; family E44-bin32; genus MGNI01. Next base: position 21,354 of record MGNI01000033.1, read on the forward strand.
TTGAGTATCGTAAATCCCCTCCGCAGCTAATGCCAGTGCAAAATTCAACATATCACATCCCAAGATCTCCGGATCAATACGAATGACATAGTAGTAATAAACTCTCTCCCCCCAAGGTGGTGTACGAAACGGCTCAATTCCCGGGATACCAGACAACTGCTCTGTAAGATAGTGTGAATTCTCAGTCCGCCTGACTATCAGATCATCTAATCTTTTCATTTGCTGGATTCCAATAGCAGCCTGCATATTGGTAATGCGATAGTTTGAAATGGGCAAACCCCAATGATACTTCGAGGCTGGACCTAAAGATTTCTTTCTTCCAAAATCACTATACCCCCACATTTTTTCATACAAATCATCATCATTGGTGATGACGAATCCCCCCTCCCCCGTAGCCATGATCTTTCCAGAAACGGTGCTGAAGGATCCCACATGTCCAATTGTCCCCAATTTTTTGCCATGATATGTTGCTCCATGAGCTTGCGCGGCATCCTCAAGAACCCATAAATTATGCTTCGCTGCCAAATCCATAATGGCGTCCATGTTTGTTGGGTTTCCGATCATATGAACAGGGATAATGGCTTTCGTATTCTTCGTGATCTTCCTCTCCACATCTTGTGGATCTAAAGTTAGATAATCAGGATCGATATCTGCAAAGATCGGAATGGCATTTTGCTCCAACACACAACTATCAGCGGCAATAAACGTATACGGTGATACGATGACTTCATCGCCAGGTCCTATCCCAAAAGCAGCAAGAGCAATATGCAAAGTGGTTGTTCCACTTGAGACTGCAACCGCATGCTTCACCCCAAACCATTCCGCAATGACGCGCTCATATTCAATCGTTGCACCCGCTCGACGAAGCGCTTTCTGATTCACAATTTCCATCAGTGCCGTTAATTCTTCTTGGTCGATGACATCTTCTTCAATAATTGGTCCCTTTGTGCGCACAGGAACGCCACCATCGATTGCGAGCGCTTCCATGTGTTTGCCTCCTTGCAGAATTGCATATTTCCGTTTCATAATTAGATATGGGAAGACTTAGAACAAGCAATAAGTCGGACAACATACATCTGACAGGAGTTTATATTACTGCGACAATGCTGTCAAGTTTTGCCCCATCCTAATCAGCCAAGTCCCTTGACATTAGCCCAATATTTAAATACGATGTTAGGTGTCCATTGTCCAACATAAAAGAGAAAATCGAATGGAACGTAAAATGATAAATTCCAATTTGATCCCTCAAGTTCAAGATGGAGCGTCTCTACCCGAGATCGTATCCGAGCACCTGAGAGCGATGATCAATGACGGCACGCTCGAACCCGGAACTCGTCTGCCCAACGAACCAGAGCTCGCCAAGATTCTAAATGTGAGTCGTAGCACACTAAGAGCGGCTCTGGATCGCCTCACAAGGGAGGGTTTTGTAAGAAGGAGACGCGGTGTAGGCACATTTGTGGCGAACAGACCCTTGGTAGTAAACAATCTCAATATCAATGCGGGTGTGACCGATCTCATCCGTTCGATTGACGCCGAGCCTGGAATCGCTGAACTCAATGTTAGAATCGAGTCTGCTAGCAGTCGCCTCATTAAACACCTTGAGATAGAACCCAATTCATCTGTCATCTTTGTTGAGCGCGTACGAACTGCAGATGGCAAACGAGTTATCTTTTCTCATGATTCCATCCCCATGCATGTCCTGAGAACTGCGAATACCATTTACCAAGTGGATGAAATTAAACAATTCCTAGAGGAAAAACAATCAATATACGCTTTCTTTGAGGAAGTCCTTAAATTACAAGTTGATCATGCCATTGCTTGGCTGCGTCCAGTAACTGCAAGCAGCGAAACCGCAAAAAAACTCGGGGTGCCAATTGGAAGTGGTTTGCTCTATTTTGAACAACTTGATTTCGACTCGACTGGAAATCCCATACTCCTGACAGACGAGTACCACGTTGCCGAGGCCTTCACTTTTACCGTTTATCGAGAAGGTTGAACTTGTACACCCATTCACACGACCAAACATTCATACACAGAAATAGATATCTCCTTATTCGACTCTCAACGCGATTACCTGGGTTAACCTAAACCCACATTCACCTCAAGCGGAGTCCCTTGAAGAATATCCTCACAGAATTTAAACATATAGCGCCCGATTGCTCCGCACTTTAAACCAAGTGAAATGAATTTTTTATAAGACGAAGGATCAAAGTACCCATCTTCTGCTTGGTGACTTACTTTCCCAATTTCTGCAAGCGCGTCATCAACACTAAACCTCTACCTTCCCGCAATTCACCTTCCATTCATGACAATCCACTCGAGTGATGAATTCTAGAGGACTTAAGAAATATTGGCTCTAACGCAGTATAGAGCTGCCGATAAAGACTGTAATACTCATGATAGATTTCTTGATTGAACAACCGCGGCTCGAAATGACCAGCTATACGAACCACATGCTCACTTACTTCCAGAAGAGATGAGTATTCTCCAACACCAACCATTGCCAACATGGCTGAACCTAGGGCGGTGGTCTCAGTGATTTCGGGAACGAACACAGGAATTCCAGTGACATCTGCTTTAATCTGGCACCATAACCTACTTTTCGCACCGCCCCCTACAACACGAATCTCTTGTAGCTCAAGTCCCATGGATTGCATCTGATCTGTAATATCCCGAACCCCATATGCCGATCCTTCTAAAATGGCTCGTGCAAAGTGATTTCTGGTGTGGGATAAAGTCAACCCATAGAATGTCCCCCTTGCCAACTCATTCCAATCTGGTGTCATCGCCCCCATGAGGCAAGGCAAGAATATTAATCCATCTGAACCTGGCGCTACTTGCTCAGCAGCAAAGTCCAACAAATCGTATGCGCTGCGATTGATCTCTTTTGCCTTCTTCATTTCCTCCTGCGCAAAGTTATCCCGATACCAACGATAATTACCCCCCGAAACGAAACCCGGATTCTCTATGAACCAAAGATCAGGATCTGCGTGACAGTGAGTCTCAATCAATCGAGTCGGATCGTATAAGAGGTCAGCGCTTGAAGTGCACACGGCCTCTCCAGTGCCAACAATCGCGCCTACCAGACCTTGGCGAAGGACTCCCGCGCCGACGCAAGCAGAATGTTCATCTCCACAACCCGTGACAATGACAGTCCCCGGATCAAGTCCCAGCTCATTGGCGACGTCTGGTTTAAGATTGCCAATTTGATTCGTTGATGCTTCTAAGGGTGCCAAGCGAGTTATGTCAATATCAAACTGCCGACACATCTCATCAGACCACCGCTTATGACGAACATCCATCAACATGGAGGAGGAAGCATTGGAGTAATCAACAACAACATAACCGGTGAGATAGAAAGTGATGTAACTGCCAGGTAGGAGAAAGTAATTCGCGTGATCATAGACATCAGGCTGGTTCTCAGCAATCCAGCGAATTTTCGGAGCGACGTGGCTTGGATCAACATTCAATCCAGTTATCCGAAAAACCCTTTCATGCCCTATAGTCTGATCCATCTCATCGCATTGGTCCTTAGATCTCTTATCCATCCAAATAATTGCTGGTCGAAGAGGATTTCCAGAAGCATTGATGGGTACCACGCCATCAACTTGACTGGCAACTCCCAGGCTCCGAATCTTTTTCTTATCGACATTTGTTTGTTTAATGAGTTTATGCAGCGCAATCTTTAGTGCTTTTACCCACCGCTCAACGGGTTGCTCCGCCCATAGAGGATGCGGGTAATCGATATCATAACTTGATGAGGACTCACCTATCACTTCGCCCTCAAATGAGAAAAGGATGACTTTAGCACTTTGCGTTCCAATATCACACCCAATTACATATTCCATCTGTTCCTCCAGAATGAATATAGGCTCGAAACTGACTTATGAGTTAGAACATCGATATGCTAGATAGTTCCTTTTAAATCGAGTCCTTTGGATTTCGCCTTTTGATAAGTTTCCCAAGTTTCCCGATCTCACTTGACAATAGATAAAATATCTACTAGCATGTAGGGTGTCCGCTGTCAGACATAATACTATATTATCAGGGTATTTCGTAATCCTAATTCTAAGCTATTCATTTTCAATTTAGCGTTACACGGATTCTTTTAAAATATCAAATTACCAGCACAAAGTTTGGATTTACAAACAAGGGGCGGACCTTGAAAATCACACACATCCATTCCAGATCATGCCCAGAGCCCGATTTCAGGCAATCGTGTGGACTATACCATCTCGCTTTTTCATTCCGGCGAGATGGTTTATTTTATCCGACGATATGCATAATCCCTGGTGCATCGTGTGGGTGATACCTTAAGAGTATTAATTTCTTCCGAATTCTTTTTACTCATGTCTTGTCATTCAATCCGGTTTGATTGAGGTATCTTTTGATCATTTTATCCATTCTCACAATATTGAAGTATGCCGCTAAACCTTACCATGTCAACCATCATGGAATGAAGGCAAATATCAGGAGGTGAATCTTGCCAGCCACAGTGCTCATCATGATCGACGGTCTCAGACCTGAACCTCTGTTAAATAATCCTGAGCGTTACCCGAATCTTTCATCTTTTCGATCTCGCAGCTCATGGACATTATCAGCTTCAAGCATCATGCCTTCAACCACATTACCGTGTCATATGAGTATTTTCCACAGTGTGCCCCCCTCACGTCATTGTGTCACCTCGAACACTTGGGTACCCATGGAGGAACCAATTCCTGGGCTTTTCGAAATAAGTTACGAGGCAGGTTTGCATACTGCCATTTTCTACACATGGGAACCATTACGGAACATCAGCCGACTAGGCCACCTAAGCTATTCATTCTTCATAGACGAAAAATACAACCTCCTTCACGGTGATGAGATGATCATGAATGAGGCCGTACGCTATCTCGAGAATTATTCGCACGATTTTCTATTCGTGTACTTTGGAACTGTCGACACTGTGGGCCATGATCATGGATGGATGACTGAGAAGTACTTTGAGCAAATTGAGATTATCGATGGATTGGTTGGCAGTTTGTTTAAGGTTCTTCCCTCAGATCCCACCGTGCTCGTCCAAGCGGATCACGGTGGACACGACTTTGACCATGGCATAAGTTTACTAGAAGATATGACGGTCCCCTGGATGATTTCTGGGCCAGGAATCCGCCGCGATTATCAAATAAAGTCAGCTGTGTCGTTACTCGAAACCGCCCCAACCTTAGCCAGGGTGCTTGGTATTGACCCCCACCCAGAGTGGTTGGGGCATTGCATAGATGAAATTTTCGAATAGGAAGGAGGGTTCCCTATCGAAAAATCATTGTCTGTCTACATAGAAGATCCGTTACCACGAATGTCCTCTTTATGGAGGAGGGAGATATGTATAAGAAAACGCTCTTTAGATTTTTGGCTTTACTCATCGTCTTCTCAATGCTCCTCACAGCCTGTAAACCCAGCACGGAAGAGCCGGTTGTGGAGCCCACAGAGGGTGGTGGACCTGTCCCAACAGAAGCAAAACCTGTTGAGCCAACAGAGCCTTCTGAGACAGAGGAGGTCGCTTGCCCAGCCAGTACAGTCGCTGATCCGATGGGGGTACCCGCAGGTACCTGGCCACAGCAGTATGAGCTCACAGAATACGAAGAGCTTGCCAACTGCAAAATGAGTTTTAGCTCCAGGGAAGAATTTCATCCCGATTTATGGACCCATGGTTTCCTTGAGGGAGATCTACCTCCACTCGAAGAACGGCTACCCGCAGAACCGTTGGTGGTACAGCCCTACGATGAGATCGGGAACTATGGCGGCACACTGCGAATGGTGTCAATCGGCCCCGAGGGTGGCAACTCAGAACACCTCAGTGCGAAGCATGTGAGCCTCGTGCGTTTTTCGGATGATCATAAGACCATTGTCCCCTTCGTTGCCAAATCCTATGAATACAACGACGACTTCACCGAACTTACTTTTGTGTTAAGAAAAGGCCATAAGTGGTCCGATGGTCATCCGTTTACCGCCGATGATATCCTCTTCTGGTATAACGACGTCATCCTCAACGAAGAACTCTATCCCTCAACGCCATCCTATTGGGTCTTTGGGGGCGAACCGATGAGAATGGAAAAGATCGATGATGTAACGATAAAAATCTATTTTGCCGCACCCGCTCCTGGCTTGCTCACCTTCATCGCTAGATCATGGATCCAAACATTTGTGCCGAAACATTACTTTGAGAAATTACACATTGAATACAACCCGGAGGCCAACGATGTTGCAGTGGCTGCAGGCCTCGCCAACTGGGTCGAGTACTTCTACAAGTTCCATGGTGATTGGCAGGATTCCTACCATGTCTACGGGATACCCAAGCTTGAAAGTCACATCTTGGTTGATGAGACAACGGAATACAAGATTCACGCTGCAAATCCCTACTTCTTTATTGTGGATACTGCTGGCAATCAATTACCATACCTCGATGAGCAGCGAGAGGGCTATGCTCCCGACAAGGAAATCATCGAGCTGATGGTCATCTCGGGTGAAGTCGATTACAAGTCTCAATCCATTGGGGTTACGAGTCTCCCAGTGCTCCAGGAAAATACCGAGAGCGGCAATTACACAATCCAAATGCCACCCGGTGCAGGTGCTGGTCGGATGTATACTTTCAACTGCACTCACCAAGATCCTGTTCTGCGTGAGATTTTCGCCGATCCCCGTTTCAGCAGAGCAATGTCTCTGGCACTTAATCGGGACGAGATAAACCAGGTACTTTGCTTTGGGCTCTGTAGAACACAACAAGGTATACCAATACATCCCAGTGTCTCCTTTGCTAAACCAGAATGGTATCTGAAGGATATCGAGTACGATCCAGATACAGCCAATGAAATTCTGGATGAAATGGGGCTGACTGAGAGGGACGCAGATGGCTTCCGACTCAGACCGGATGGAGAACCATTTGTCATCTACAATGTCTACTGCCCACAAGCGGGAGATCCCGTCCTCCACGAATTGACAAAGGAATACTGGGAGGATGTGGGGATCAGGATTGAATTGAAGGAAGTAACCACGGTTAATTACCGCACACTGACCTCAGTCAATGAACATGACATTGGGAACTTCCATATTGGTGGCACCTCCGAAGCAGTTGTATACAGCAACCCTCAGGCAATGTTGCCGCCCTTTGGGGATTCTGCCTTGAGCGCAATGTGCGGTGGCCCCTGGTACGATTGGTGGATGTCTGATGGAGCATCAGGCGAGGAACCGCCAGAGCAAGTGAAATACCTCATTGATCTCGTTGAGCAATGGAAGGTAACCATACCATACTCGGAAGAATACGTGAGTCTGGGCCAAGAGACAGGAGATATATTCTCAGAGAATTTCTGGCTAATTGGGACAATCAGCGAGAGCCCACAACCAACGATTGTCTCTAACCGTCTCGGCAATGTGCCTGAAATTAAGATTCAGACATTTGACTACTTCCGAACACTCCCCTATCGACCCTTTCAATGGTACATTAAGGAGTAAGTGAGGAAGATATAGATCTCTAAGCTATTGTGTTGCTTACCTATACCAAGCACCTATCCGATCACGGTTTGGCATACACATAACCTTGAAGATAACGGACAACGGCAGGTGGGTTCAGGAATCTTCCTTACCCATCTGCCCATATCTATCCATTGCCAGTAAATTTGGAATAACCTTCTCGTATTATCTCCTAGACAAGAAAGGAGGGACGAAGTGAGAGCCTTCTTGCTGCGGCGTTTCCTGATCATGATCGGCATGTTGGCACTTCTCTCCCTTATAGTCTTTATTATCCTCGAACTTCCTCCAGGGGACTTCGCAGAACGTCATGTGTATCAACTTAAATCCATCGGCATTTTCGTTACAGAGGAGGACTTGCTTAATTACCGTCACCAATTTGGCCTGGATCGACCCTGGCCAGAACGATACCTGAGATGGATTACGAATATTGTCACACGTGGAAATTTCGGCCTCTCCCTGATCTATCGCAAACCTGTCACGGATGTCATTGGAGAACGGCTCGGGTTCACGGCCATTTTAGCGATTTCAGCTGTGATCTTGCTTTACGGCCTGGCCATACCTATCGGAATCTACTCAGCCATTCACCAATATTCGATCGGGGATTATACCTTCACCATTCTGGGTTATGTTGGGATTGCAATACCCAATTTCATGCTAGCGCTTGTCCTTCTATATATAAGCGTCACGGTATTTGGCACCAACGTGGGGGGTTTGTTTTCACCCGAGTACCTTGATGCCCCTTGGAGTTGGGCTAGACTTATCGACTTTCTTAAGCATTTATGGATACCGACGATCATCCTCGGGACATCGGGTACAGCTTTCCAGATTCGGACCATGAGAGCCACCCTGCTTGATGAGAAGAACAAGCTGTACGTGACTGTCGCAAGGGCTAAAGGACTTCCCGAGGGACGATTGTTGATGAAGTATCCGGTTCGTGTTGCCCTGAATCCGATCGTAAGCACGATGGGGTGGGAATTGACGCGTGTGATCTCGGGGGCTCCTATCGTCGCCTTTGTGCTCGCATTACCTGATACAGGCCCACTCTTTCTGAGGGCGCTGCTTGATGAAGACATCTATCTTGGTGGATCGTTGCTTATGATTTATTCTGCGTTGACCATTTTCGGAACCTTCCTTTCAGATATCATGCTGGCCTTGCTCGATCCTCGCATCCGGCAAGGGGAGAAGGTGTGAGATGGCAGATTTAGGCGGATTATCAGGAACCGGCACGGCCTCTCAACCTGGATTAAGGGGACTTCAGACGGAAAAGGAGTTGAAATACTACACGGCGACCCAGGCCCAACTCATTTGGTGGCGATTTAAGAAGCACCGTCTGGCTCTTCTGGGCACATCGATTCTGGCAATCTTCCTCATTATCGTTCTCTTTGCCAACTTCATCTCGCCCATGGATCCGTTCACTCGAAACAGCAATTATATCTTTGGTCCACCACAGAAGCTACATTTCATTGATGAGGAAGGGACCTTTCATCTTCGCCCCTTTGTATACGGTGTTACGAACGAGCTTGATCCGGAAACTTTCCAATTTAATACTGTTGAAGACACTTCTCAAGCTTACCCCGTTCAGTTTTTTATTAAAGGAGATCCTTATAAGCTTTGGGGGATCATACGAACCGATATCCATTTATTTGGTGTCGAGGATGGATTCCTACACCTATTGGGTACCGATAAACTGGGTCGTGATCTTCTATCCAGAGCTTTTTTTGCTACACGTACTTCGCTTACCATCGGTGTAATAGGTATGCTGTTTACTTTCTTCCTGGGATTGATCATTGGTGGTATTTCGGGGTTTTTTGGCGGGCGAGTGGACGACATTACCCAACGTCTCATTGAATTCACTCGCTCTATTCCGGATTTACCGCTCCTGATGGCGCTAGCTGCCTCCCTCCCAAAGGAGTGGTCCCCATTACGAGTTTACTTTTCGATCACCTTTATCTTGGCTCTTCTCGGCTGGACAAACTTAGCCCGTCGAGTCAGGAGTAAATTATTGTCACTTCGAGAAGCTGACTTCATCATCGCCGCCAAGATCGCAGGAAGCAGTGATGCCCGAATTATTATGCGTCATATGCTGCCCTCGTTTATGAGCTACATCATCGTTGATCTCTCTATTTCATTCCCCTATATGATTATCGCTGAGACATCCTTAAGCTTCATCGGGCTTGGCTTACGTCCGCCAGTTATCAGTTGGGGTGTGTTGCTGAATGAATCACAAAATATCAAAGCGATCTCCCAGCATCCCTGGTTGTTCAGCCCAGTGGTCTTTGTGATCCTGGCTGTTTTAGCCTTCAATTTCGTCGGTGACGGGATACGAGATGCTGCGGACCCCTACGCGACATGAGGCAACCATGGCAAATGATGAAAGGGCATTAATCGAAATCAACTCCCTTAAAGTGATCTTCCCTTTGGATGAGGGGACCGTTAGGGCTGTGGAAGACGTTGACCTGGTTATCAAGCGAGGTCAGGTTATGGGCGTCGTTGGAGAGAGTGGCTGCGGGAAAACCGTCACCGCACAAAGCATTATGAGGATCGTGCCAGATCCTGGACGTATCGAGCATGGAGAGATTCTATTCCACCGTCGATCCCCTGATGGAACCAAGAAAGAAATCATAGATATCGCCAAGATGGATCCACGAGGTAGCGAGATACGTTCTTACCGGGGAAAAGAAGTGGCAATGATCTTCCAAGAGCCCCTGAGTTCCTTCTCGCCTCTCCACACGATCGGCAATCAGATCATGGAAGCGATTCTGCTCCATCAGGATGTCAACAAGAAACAAGCCCGTGAAATAGCGAAGGAGATGCTGGCTCGCGTAAGAATCCCAAATCCAACCCGGCGTTTAGACCAATACCCACACGAATTTTCCGGAGGAATGCGGCAACGAGCCATGATCGCCATGGCTTTAACGTGTAAACCAGCACTGCTCATGGCTGAGGAACCAACGACAGCGCTTGATGTAACCATCCAGGCACAAATTCTGGATCTGATGAAAGAACTCCAAGAAGAATTTGGCATGGCCATCATGTTCATCACTCACAATTTAGGTGTGATCGCTCAAATTGCGGAAGCGGTAGCGATCATGTACCTAGGCAAGATCGTGGAGATCGGACCTTCGAGAGAGATCTTTCATAACCCCCAACATCCCTATACCTTCAATTTGCTCAAGGCGATACCACGCATCGGAAAAACGACAGGACAGCATTTGGTGGCCATCGAGGGAGCGGTACCTGGCCCCTTCGAACGCCCGTCCGGCTGCACCTTCTACCCGCGCTGCGAACGAATAATCCCAAATCGATGTGACATGCACAATCCCGGTGTGACTCGGGTAGGGGAGGGACACGCTGTGAGGTGCTTTCTTTATAGTGAAGATACTGATGAAGATTAACCATTATCGATGTGTTGCAATCGCATCCAAACACTGTTTCATCCAGGGGTGCACGTATGGCCGATGAAAAAAACACACTTCTTGAAGTAGAGAATTTAAAGAAGCACTTCCCGGTAAAACGAGGCGTATTTGGCACCTCATTGGAAACGGTAAAGGCTGTTGACGGGGTTAGCTTCTATATCAAGAAAGGTGAGACCCTTGGCCTGGTTGGGGAAAGTGGTTCAGGAAAAACCACCTTGGGAAGAATGATTTTAAGAGCCATCGAACCCACGGAAGGAAAAATCAATTACCGCATTAATGGAGACCAATGGATTGAATTTTCTTCTCTGAAAGGCAAGCAGGTTCGAGAATTTCGAAAACACGCGCAGATGATTTTTCAAGATCCTTACTCCTCCCTGAATTC
>MGNI01000034.1:0-11514 GCA_001795115.1 Chloroflexi bacterium RBG_16_48_8
TTTTGATAAAATGAGTTGCCTGAATGGCGGTTTGCTTAAGTGATTGGCTAGGTTTTACGTTCGCTGTTTGTCAAATTACTTCCGGCCAATCACCTGGAATAGATAGATCACCTAACCTTCTTATACAAGGGAGATCACTGAACAATGTCGACATACTTACCAGTTACCCACCATATCACTCTCTTAAGACATGGAAAATCACAAGCCAATGAGCAAAATGTCCTTCAAGGTCAAATGGATTCTCCACTTTCACCAGAAGGCATCCACCAATCTCGAGCTCTTGGAGAATATTGGCTTTCTCAGAGTATAACTTTTGATAGGATCATAAGCAGCCCGCTTGGACGTGCGTATGAAACAGCTCGCATTCTCTCTGAACTTCTATCTATTCCGATTGAGCTCGATGATCATTGGATGGAGCGCGAATTCGGTGAAGCCGAGGGATTGCTTTATGAGGAAATCTTTTCAAGATTTAAAGAACTCCCTCCGCGATCGATCTATGAACCAGCTTACGAAAGCGGTGAGAGCGATTGGGATTTATATATCCGCGCTGCAAAAGCTGTTCAGATATTAATTTACAGACCAGCCGGGCAGTATCTTGTTGTCTCGCACGGATCCATTATTAATTACGCTATCTATTCGATTATCGGAATCACACCTCAACCCTCCAATCATCGCTTAAGATTCCGTTTCAACAATACAGGCTATTCAGAGTTGGAATACAACGCTGAAGATCAGAAATGGACGATCCAATCTCATAACCGTACTTACCATCTTGATTACCTCCATAAGAGTAATGATCTCCCATCAGAATAACCATGGCTTCTATAAAAATGAATTTCCGAGGTTAAATCAATGCTTCAATACGTATCTCCTTCGACGATCCTTATCAATGGCAACATCTATCTTTTTGACGATCCCTTCACCCAGGTCGACAGCCTTGCTATTACCAATGGGAAGATTATTGCCGTTGGCTCAGATCGAGACCTCATGACATTTCATACGCATTCTACAGAGGTTATTGACCTGCAAGGTCGCACAGTTATTCCAGGTCTTACAGATGCTCATGTTCATATTAAGAGCATGGCTCGCCGGTTAACGATGATCGATTGTGAGACAGAGACATTGGATGAATGCCTGGATCGAATAAAGTCCAAGGTTAAAGAAACCCGACCAGGTATGTGGATCCTGGGACGTGGTTGGAACCAAAATCTTTGGGGTCGCTTTGGTACTAGAAATGATCTTGACGCCTTAACAAGCCAACATCCCATCTATCTTATTGCTAAATCAGGCCATGCCGCATGGGTCAATTCTCTAGCATTGTCCCTGTCTGACATTACCGATACGAACACCTCAGTTGAGGGTGGTCTGATACAACTTGGTTCTGATGGAAAGCCCAATGGAGTATTATTTGGAAATGCGATTAAACTCGCATCGGCGTTTGTACCAGATATGACGAACACGGCACTCATTCAAAGCATCTTAATCGTTCAACATCAACTTTGGTCCATGGGTTTAACTGGTTTCCATGACTTCGATGGTCCTGACGCCTTTGTAGCACTGCAACACCTGCACGATGAGCACAACCTAGGTATGCGTGTTGTCAAGAATATCCCCCTCGATCAACTCGAGAACGCAATTGAAGTAGGCCTACGAACTGGCTTTGGGAATGAATGGCTGCGAATAGGACATATCAAAATTTTTGCAGATGGTGCTTTGGGACCACAAACTGCTGCTATGGTTGAACCCTATGCAGGAAGAGAGGATTACAAAGGTATTCTATTGGTGAATACCAAAGATTTAACGGACCTCATCTTTCATGCTGCTAAACATGATCTGGCTGTGAGCATCCACGCTATCGGGGATCAAGCCAATCAGATTGTTCTAGACGCTTTTGAAAATATCAGAAATGAGGAGATCTCATCCAAGCTTCCCCATTTGCGACACCGCATTGAACATCTCCAATTGTTGCACCCAGATGATCTGCATCGACCAGCCTCCTTGAGGATCATCGCCTCTATGCAACCAATCCATGCCACATCCGATATGGTTATGGCAGATCGACATTGGGGTGATAGAACCCGCTACAGTTATGCATGGAGAAGTCAATTGGATTCTGGTAACACCCTTGCTTTTGGTTCGGATGCACCTATAGAAAGCCCTAATCCATTCCTGGGTTTACACGCGGCGGTTACTCGTCGCAGACTAGATGGATCTCCCGGAAATGATGGTTGGATACCCGAAGAGAGAATCACACTGCGAGAAGCTTTCATGGCCTACACCAGAGGACCTGCTTTCGCAGCTGGCATGGAAAAGCGATTGGGCTCCTTACTTCCGGGTTATTTCGCTGATCTAATTATCCTTGCAGAAGATCCCTTTAAATGTCCCCCAGACAGACTTCCCGACATTTCACCTCTTGCTACAATGGTTGGTGGAGATTGGAAAATTCGAAAATTCTGAAATGAACCCCACTATCTTAGTAATCTCCTGACATCACCTTGACGCACTGTCATCCCGATGGAATCAAGGTGCTCCATCAGAGCAAGGGCATATTTACGAGAAGTATTAAATAAATCTCTCACTTCAGCAACAGATAAGGTGTTGTCTTTCTGTAATCTATCTCGAATCTTCTGCAGCATTAACTCGTAGCTAGACTTCCGATAGACGACATCCGATGATACCTGAATCACCTCTTCACTTTCAGCCAAATAAGCATACAAATCTTCTCCCAAAAAAGATATACTCTCTTTTACAGAAGGTGTGCTATATGGAGCTTGATCAAACTTCTGCAACAATAACTCAATGTCCCTCTGTTGGTTTTCATTTAAAATAGGCTTAAAATTGCTTATTGCCACTTTCGACCCAATTTCATCAATTTCTTCTGCCTCACCTAGTTCTCTAAGTAACAGCGAGAACACAGGCCCATCAAGTTTTGAGCGACTCTTAATCTCCTCCCTGGACATGCCGAATTTCAATGGATTGGCTGAGTGAAATTGTTCTAAAGTCGAAAGAATTTCGGACGATATTCTCTCCTTGACGACCTTATGAGCGACATACAGGTCTGTTCCAAGGTTGAGTTTATCATTCCCAAACGTTGTGATCTCCCCTCTCGTTTTCAACTCTTCAATCGCGATGACGGCATCCTTCTCACTCAGGCCTGCCCTTTCGATTGCGGTGTTCATTTTCATAGGTCCATAAAGGATGAGGGACTGTGCCAAAATCTCTCCAGGTGTTCCAAGTAGAACCTGTTCCAACCTATTCAATACTTCCTGATCCCTGCGTCTATGTCTGCCTCTTGGATGAGGATCAGCAACATACCCCCCACCTAAAGTTACTCCTGGAGACGGTCTCCGAAGGATATAATGATCCTGGCGTGCTGCTACGATAGGTTCCTCCAACACAAGCTGAAGCCATCCTTCTTGGCCTGGCTTAATGCTTTCTGCCCCTAATACCCGGACACGAGCCATTTGCTGTGCGGCACCGATAAAGACTTTTACCTCTTGATCGTGTTTCAAAGGAGCTCCAACTCCAGATAGATGTCTGTAATGGACATCTATTAAATTTGTCGAGGAGAATTGCCCGGGCAAGGTGACTACATCTCCCCTTGCAAGATCCTTCACATCAATGCCCGTAAGATTTACCGCGGTTCGACTACCTGGGATAACAGTATCTACTTTTGTCTTATGGGTTTGAAGACCTCGAATTCTAGCTTTCAACTTCTTTGGCAGCACTTCCACTTCTTGTCCTACCGATAAAGTTCCGTCGATAAGTGTCCCAGTTACAACAGTCCCGAAACCTGATATTGTGAAAGCTCTGTCAATGGATAATCTTGGTTTTCTAAAATCAGGTCGAGGCTTCAAGTTTTTAATAAGTGTAGCGATTTGATTTTTAAGATTTTCTAAACCTTCCCCAGTTCTTCCGGATACAGGAACGATCGTTGCTTTTGAAAGTGACGTACCTATCAGAAGGTTCTCTAGGTCCTCGATCACTAAGTCCAGCCACTGCCGATCATCGATCAGATCCATTTTTGTTAGAACTACGATCGCATGCTCTACTTGCAAGAGATCTAAAATGGCAAGATGCTCTCGAGTTTGCGGCATAACGCCTTCATCAACTGCAACCACAAACAGAGCTGCGTCTATAGCCCCTATTCCTGCCAACATGTTATCAATAAAATCTCGATGCCCGGGTACATCAATAAAACCGATCTCTTCTCCATCCGGCAAAGTCATCCAAGCAAACCCCAGGTCGATCGTCATCTGGCGCTCTTGTTCCTCGCGGAGTCGGTCGGGATTGATCCCCGTCAATGCCCAAATCAGCGCAGATTTTCCATGATCAACATGTCCTGCAGTTCCGATAACTCTCATTTATCCAGCCTTAAAAGTAATCCTGTGCTTTCGTTATTCCCTTCACCGGACTTCGCTTACTCGCTTGTTAATTTCATCCGCCCAGACTTTAACTGTATTAAGCAAATCGATCACTCGGTTCTGACTCTTCTCAGCTAATTCTTGCAAGGATTCCAACCCTTCGTTTAATTGGTCATTCACCACCTGCAATTCCGCAGTGATCTTATCGTGAATTCGGCTGTGCTCGCGCCACATTTCATCGTTTGTGAGCTTGTAGGTATTCCAACGCTTTTGTTCATCAGCTTGAAAACTGGACCATTCCTGTTTAATTCGTTCCTCTCCAATACGCTGCATCTCACTGATTTCTGTAATCCTGCGCTCGAGTCGATCGATAAGCTTATCAAGATCTGACCGAGTTTTGCTTAATGCACGATAGTTTTCATCATATTTATGGATCTTTTCATCAACCTCGATGGCTTTCTTCTGGAAGTCTTCAAACTTCACTTGCCATTCCTTCCAATTCTTCTCGAATTCCACCATCCGTAATTCTTGCTTTTCCTCCCACAATGTGTAAATATCTCTACGTTCGGCTTCACTGGTTGCGATATCTTCTATTCGTGTTTCCGTCCTACGAATTCGATCCTCAAGTGAATCCTGTTTCCCCCGAACAGTGTCGAGTTTTAACCTGAGTTCTGTTGATTCCGATTGCAGGTCGGCTATCCTTCTGGTATCGATTTTTTTGCTTTCTTCGATTGTATGCAAAGCGCGTGATTGTTCATCAGATTTGTTGATCATTGATTCAAGCTTTTCATCAATCTGAGCTATCCCTCGTGCCAACCTAGTTTCTTCCAGTTTACGAGCCTCCAATGATTCTTTTATCTGGTCAAATTCCTGAAATTTCACCTTCATTTGAGAAACAGATTTTGCAATCGCTTCGTAGTCAAGTTTCCTTAGGTCCTCTATGTGATGTTGTTTCTCTGCATATAGCTGTTGAGAATCTGCAAGTCTCTTGGAGAAATCATCTCTTTGCTTTCCCAGAACATCATCAAACTGCCGGATCTGAGAGGCAACAGCAGATAAACGTATGACTTCGCTGGATAATTCCTTAATTTGCCTTTCCTGTTTTTCAACACCTTTTAACGCTTCTTCCAATCTCCCCTCCATGAGGTTGATAAGATCAGCTTCTTTTCGACGTTGTTCGTCTAACCAACTTAATCTTTTCTCGATCTGATCCGGCTTCATATTAACATCCTCCGATAGGATCTATTCTGAAAATAATTCCAAATCAGATCCTATAGCATGGGTAAATTGATACCCTCAAGTGCTGTTATGATCCACGGAAAGAACAGTTGTGGGAAAATCCCAAGGACAATTGTAAGAAGGATCCCCCCTCTCAGAAAGATTCTCTCTTTCCAATCGGAAATTTCAAGGCAGATTCCTTGTTTTCTTAAGAGAAGTGCCATTGCACTTCGGATCGTTGCAATACTGAGAATTCCCATCGATCCCACAATTGCCATCCATGCATATGGATCCAGAGATGCAATAAGAGATAGAAGACCCCATCTTCCAGGAAACCCAGCAGTTAGTGGAAAACCCGCCAGTGAAAGTAGACCTACAAGTATTGCGGCTGAGGCCAGTGGCGAAAGGACGATTTCAGTCTGATGAAGTTCATCTTCCGGTAGCTGACTACTTTTCCACACTTGCATAAGTCCCTGTGAAAGACACGCCATACTGATCACCCTTGCGCCTGTTAATCCGAGTGCCAATTGAAATCCATCCCTGCTGCCCAAACCCAAAGCAACTAGCATCACACCCAAGTCGGAGATAAACGCATAGCTCGCCATCTTTTGAAGATCCTTCTGTAGTACCGTCCATAAAGCGCTTACCAACGCCATCGTTGCTCCAATGCTCCGGATGAATGGGAAAAGCATTTCATTTTCATTCAGCCAGGTGAAATTGGTGATGAAACGTACAATGAAGAAAAGCGCCGCTCCCTGCAGTACAACTGCTACAAATGTCCATGTGAAGGGATGGTTTTCTTCGGCTGTTATTGGAAGCCAAGCATGAAAAGGCGGGACGGAAATCAGTATGGTAAATCCAAATATCAGAAGCAGTGACAACATTGAATTTATCCCATCTATCTCCATACCTACATTGCCCGTATCAATGCACCATCCCACAAGAAGGATCGCCAAGGTTGCTAAAGTATAAAGTGAAAGCAATCGTAATCCACCTCTGGATCGACCTGGTTGTCTTGAGGATAGGATTAGCGTTGATCCTATAACAGCTAATTCGATGAATATGGCTGCAAATAAAAATGGATTAATCAATAATGAAGCCGCAATAAGACCCAAAACCCCCATTCCTAGAGAATAAAACATCCGTACAGGTCGAGCAGTCCATGCTCCTGCCAGGATAAAACCTCCAGCCAAAAATGTATAACTAATGGACGCCTTGTTGATTGGATTTAGTAAAAAGGATCTGCCCAGAATTTGCCACGTGCCATCAAAACGTATAGAAAGGCTCATTACAGAGAGTGCCTCATCGAGGGGAATGTAAAAAACGAAAATCGCAATGATGACGGAAAAAATCCCCGCTATGCTCCCTGATAAGAAGTGCTTTCTCCTCGTTAACCCAAGGATAACCATCGCCACACCTGTCATCAAAAAAATCAGGAGCGGCGCCTTCACTCTGAGACCTCCCGATCTCCATGTTCTTTCACGTCTATGCTAATGATGCTAACCACTAATGCTATTCCAATATGAATGGATGCCATAAGAGCCATTACTGCCAATGAAGGCTCTAATGCACTGTAGAGGATCTCAAATCCGCTTATGACAATAAGCAAGCCCATCCCAACTCCTATTGGATCCTCAGTTAATCCGATCTGGAGAATTCCCAATCCAATCAATAAGAGTGTACTAGCAACACTCACCTTTCGGATACCAAGCAAATCGATTAATGAAAATTGTCCAATGCCTATGGCACTCGTACTTATCATTAAGACAGCGATCATCCTAAAAACCCAGCCTGTCGGCAGCGCTCCAACTCTCGTAAGTGCCCTATACCTATCTTTTTGAGCAATTGTAATTCCTATGACCAGGCAAGCTACCCATCCTGCAGCCAATTTGATGATGGATATGTTAAGGGGTATAGTCAGGGATATCAGACCAGTCACGCAGACATATTGAAGAACCAGCATTCCTAATCGCAATCTAAGATCGTCACTCACAATGATAATCCCAGCAGTTATTCCTGAAAGGATTGTCGCGATTGGCGCCAGATATTCAGTGCTATTCATTGATTGAGCTTTCCAAGGGCTATAATAAGCAACTGCAGGATGACAAAAGCCCACAGCATACCGGTTTCACTTTCAAAAATTCGCCCTATCCCGTAAAAGATCTCCATAAAAGATTGAGCTACCCTTCTGAGGGGACTAAACTCAGACATCCATCGAGGGATTCTTACTCTCTCAATAAAATCTCCCCTGAACTTAAAATGGAGCTTGTTCAAGATGGTATATAAGAATCCAGTTGTTAGTCCTACCGATATAAAGTAAATCATACTCCTAAAGGTAAACTCATGGTTTAGCTGGATGCTGATAAGAATGGTGTTAGCGACAAGAAGCATCAGTCCCACTGAGTAGCTTATTCGTGTTAGATTTTCTGAATTCCTCCAATCGATTGGAGCTTTGAAGGTGGATTTTAAATAACCAACCGCTAAGAAACTCATCCCAATCCAAACAAGAATTGCGATCCCTATTGCCCCCGAGTTTAAGATTTCATCGGCAATTCGTAAACTCAATAGTCCGCCAGGGGTTCCGGGCAAACCTGCTAGCATTCCTGTAAATAGGATCGGAATAAATGAATGCCAACCTTCATGGATCTTGATAAATTCCATTGTTGTGCTCAGAGAAACGATCATCACGCCAACGGTGGAAATCAGGATCCCTCCGCTAATGGATCCATAGGAGGTTACCAAAATTCCCAATCCGAATACTCCCAGGTAAAACTCCAACCGTGAAACCTCCGTTTTTTTGCTGATAAAGTACTTAATGGCGTAATAGGCCAAATATATCCCACCGATAAGTCGGAACCATAGGAAAACATCATTAGGCAAACCATTCTTAAGAACATGTCCCAATACAGACATCCCTGATAAAGCTGGGAAAATATCCAGAGTTGTCCTGTTTCCTACATCGCTCCAGCCAATTTGTTTACCATGCTTTGAAATGGAATGAATTGGCATTCTTAGCAATGATGAAAGGCTCACAATGACAACGGAAGCTCCTATCATCGGATCTTCAAAGTGATGAGTTCCACCTCCAGAGATATTTAAGATCGCAGCAATTATCAACAAGAAAACAGAGATGAGATTTTTCCCAAACCAAAACATCAGTAACGGATCTTCCACATTGTATTTGGATGCACGCATACTTAATGCAAAAATAAAAATATCCATCAGCATCCATGTCGTTAAAACGCTGAGAATATTCCCTGCAAGAACAGCTGAAAAAGTTAGAAATAGGTAGATAAGAGTAGTGATTCGTTCACCTGCTGGAATCACGATATCTCTCGATGGCAGTGTGAGCGAAATGACAAGCAATATTGCTAAACAGGTCATTGCCAATGGCCAGGTTATCTCATCCAGTGTGAATAGAAGAGGCGTTGAAAAGAGAGACTCTGGTTTCCAAATAGAGAACTTTAGCTCAATGGGTAATTGATCACCTAATATGAATGTAGCTACCCATGCCAACAGAATACCTAAAGAAGCCAGAAACCAATGTATCCTCAAGTGTCTTTTCCTTAAAATCCAAATGAGGAGTGTTGCTGTAAGAAGGAGTAAAATAGGGAGTAGGAGCAAGGGATCTCCTTTGATAATTGTAATTTCTTAGATGCCTCTATTAGGATACCATGGGCAGAGAAATTTATGATCCATTATAGCGCCACGCGATACTGCTTTCGAAATGCTGAATATCCGTTTTAAACTTAGGTCTCATTTCTCTTCTTGCGGTAATAAAGTGTAACTTCTAGAAATTCGAGAATTCAATAATTTTATTGACTTTATTCCACTACTCAATACATGATTTACTTAAAAAGGGTCTATTAATGGAAAACTCTCAAACCTCAAAGCGTTGTTTATCCATTGATGGCAATTCGCTTACAATCGATCAACTCACGCAAGTGGCCAGATGCTATTTACAGGTATCCCTGGCTGATAGCGCACGTAGACAGGTTCACGAATGTGAAATCAGGCTTCGTGAATTGGCTTCTTTAGAGAAACCAATCTATGGTGTGAATACCGGGTTAGGTATTTTTGCTAATCGTCGCATTAAATCCAGTCAATCTATCCAACTTTCGCGAAATTTAATTCTAAGCCATGCTGTAGGAATTGGTGAACCTTTTCCGGAGGATGTTGTCCGGGCTGCAATACTTATCCGGGTAAATACCTTCGCAAAAGGCCATTCTGGCGTACGTCCTGAGTTGATTGAACTTCTTCTGGAAATGCTCAATCGTCGTCTTACCCCCCATATTCCCAATCAAGGTTCACTGGGTTCCTCTGGTGACCTGGCACCACTCTCACATCTAGCGCTTGTTCTCAGTCAAGACCCCATTTCCAATGATGAGGCCTCTTCTGGCAAGGCCTGGTTCAAGGGTCAACTCATGTCCGGGAAAGAAGCTATGAATGCGGCTGGACTTTCACCCCTGATCCTGCATTCAAAGGAAGGGTTGGCCATTATTAATGGTGCTGCCTTCGCTGCAGCCCTACTTGCCCTTGCCTGCAACGATACCCTTAATCTCCTGCGGATTGCCGAAATAGGCGCTTCCTTGAGTATGGAGGCACTCTTAGCTGTTAGCAATGCCTTTGATCCTCGTCTGCATGAAGTTCGATCTCATCTTGGACAGATCGCTGTTGCTGAAAGAATCCGTAAACTACTTCGTTCCAGCACCCTGATTGATTCTACAGAACGAGTACAAGATGCCTATAGCATACGATGCACACCACAAGTAATCGGTCCTGCTTGGGATATTCTTTCCTTTGTTCAATCGACTGCATTACGAGAAATCAATGCTGCAACGGATAATCCACTCTTTTTTGGTTTAGATGCCATTTCCGGGGGGAATTTTCACGGTGAACCCATTGGCCTCGCTGCAGATTATCTTAAAATCGCGTTGGCCGAAGTCGGTGCCATATCTGAACGACGTATTTATCGCCTGATTGATGAACATATGAACGAAGGTTTACCGCCAATGCTTATTATGAAGCATGAAAATGTTGGTTTGCAATCTGGACTCATGATGCTCCAATACAGTGCAGCTTCATTGGTCTTGGAAAATCAGGCTCTTGCTTCTCCAGCCTCTGTTCTATCCCTCCCAACATCTGCAGGGCAAGAGGATCATAATGCCAACGCTACCATGGCTGCTCGCTTTCTTTCCAAGGTCATCGAAAATATCTATCATATTTTAGCTATTGAACTTCTTACAAGTGCCCAAGCAATTGATCTCCGTATCCAAGATAAACCAGAAATTAAACTTGGAATGGGAACAAATGTAGCTTTTCAATGGATCCGTTCAACTTTCCCATTTCGCGAAGATGACTTTCCATTGTCTGAAGATGTCATGAACATGGTTGAACTTCTAAAGAAACAGGAGCTCATTAATCTTGTAAATCTTTCTTTGAATTAAACTCTTTTCAAGTTCAACCTTTTTTCATTACCCTTAAATTTAAGAATAATTTCGTAATTTGAATCAGTTTAAGATATTGAGCCTGCCTTACGGGTATGCTATAATCCGCGGCGTGAGGTGAAAATTGGTGTTTCACAACCCTTTTTATGGTACGATCGAAGATCATCACCGTAGTCAAGGCAGCTGCACATAGACCCGCGCGATTATTCTATTTGGCCAGTAAGGCGGTGCGGGTTCTTCCAACCGCTTTTTTGTTTCTATTCAGGAGTTACATCCAATGACCGCTGTTCTACCGGTTAAGGGGACACGCGATTTTTTCCCAGAAAATATGGCTTTCCGTCAATGGCTCTACTCCAAAATAAGAGAGGTTTCGGAGGCTTTTGGCTATCAAGAATATGAAGCACCTTTCATTGAGCGTGTAGATCTTTACGCTGCTAAATCCGGGGAAGAATTGGTCAATGAGCAATCCTTTGTGTTTGAGGATA
>MGNI01000034.1:11581-19555 GCA_001795115.1 Chloroflexi bacterium RBG_16_48_8
CAGTAGGACCTTGACAAAACCAATCCGCTGGTGGTCCTTCGGACCTTTTTGGCGATACGAACGTCCCCAAAAGGGGCGAACACGTGAGTTTTTCCAGTGGAATATCGACATGTTAGGTGTGGATTCACCTCAAGCGGACGCAGAACTTCTAGCTGTAATTGCTCTGTTCTTCAAGAAAGTTGGATTAAATTCAAATCAGGCAAGAATTTTAGTGAACAACCGACGTCTGGCGGATTCTCAACTTCAAGCCATCAATATCCCCTCCGATAAAAAGGTTGAAATCTTTCGTCTTATCGATCGCAAAGAGAAGATGTCCTATCCATCTTGGCAAGCCTATGCCATCGATTTGGGACTTAATACGGATCAATTTGAGGCTCTTGTCCGGATGCTCGAAGATAAACAAGCTTGGTCCCAATCTGAAGAGCTTGTCCAATTATTCAAAGCTGTAGAGGCTTTAGGTATCTCTGATTACGTCTCATACGACCCTACCATCATCCGTGGCTTGGATTACTACACCGGTACCGTATTTGAAGCGCGTGATACTGCAGGGATCGGACGTTCCATCCTAGGAGGAGGCCGATATGATGACCTTGTCGCAGATGTGGGTGGTGATCCATGGCCTGGTGTTGGTTTTGCGATGGGAGATGTCGTCATTCAACTGACTTTAGAAGAGCAGGGACTCATCCCAGAACTTCGCGTGAATCCTGCCGATGTTCTTGTTCCAACCCTTGATGAAAGTGTCCTGGATGAAACCTTATCCCTTACTTCGGAATTACGTATTGCAGGATTCAAGGTCGAATGGTTCCCACAAGCAGATCGACTCCCAAAGCAATTCCGCTATGCTGACCGTCAGGGGATCCCGATCGTTGTTATTCTTGGACCGGATGAGATCTCCAATGGAACTGTGACAATAAAAGATTTACGCTCTGGGCAGCAGGAAAAGATTGAACGTGTGAAGATGATCCAATATATACAAACATTGCTTGAGCCCGAAAAAAGTTCGTGATAGAATGCGCACGCGATTAAGAGATCGTACACGATCGTAGCGTACGTGGTGGGTGTAGCTCAATGGCAGAGCGCCGCACTGTGGATGCGGTGGTTGAGGGTTCAAATCCCTTCACCCACCCCTTTCTTTTATCTCGTTTATCCTCCTCCATAATCATCCATTATCTTATGATTAGGGCTTTTTTCTGTGGGTTCATGGTATAAGTTATTGTTTTGAGTAATTCCTATCTACGAAGAAAAATCAATACATCTTTCAGATTCACTGACCTTCGGCTTAAAGCCCTGAGCCTAGTTTAGACCATTTCTATACTGCCACTCCTTTGTACCACTAAGTGGTTCTGACTGATTAGCACTCTTGAAGATGACGCTTTCTCTTGTCCAATTGGGGTAAGGCTCATATATTAGAAGCTCGAAACGAAGTTTTGTCTTAACAAATGCCAGGTTGCTACTTGACCAACTGAATTCCTGGTGACAAAATGATAATGTAAAGAGATAATACCTTATCGACAAACGTTGATGGAAACCTTTCCCAATATCAATTTGTATTATGAGTCACGGTAAGGAGGCTGCAATGGAAGAGAAGAAAGAAATGAGCTATCGATCCTTGTTTTGGCCGATCCTTCTCATTGGTTTAGGCACACTTTGGCTTTTAGCCAATCTCGGTATTCTACCTGATATAAACTGGAAATTTTTCTTGCGTTTATGGCCATTGATCTTGATTATCATTGGTCTAGATATCATTATTGGTAGACGCACCCCTCTCGTTGGCGCCTTACTCGGTCTAGGTGTCGTGGCAGCCTTGATCACCTTGGTTTTGCTTGCTCCATCCCTCAACCTTGAGCCGGAAATCGAATTAAAGACTTTGAGCTTCAGCCAGCCTCTTGAAAGTGCAACCTCTGCTCGTATCAACCTTCATTTGGAGAGATACGCCACAACTGTTGATTCCCTCTCGGACTCAACATCACTCATCGAAGCTGACTTAGACACTTTGACAGATGTCATTTTCAACGCCCGCGGAGCTAAAACAAAATCAGTAAGTATCGAACCTGTGAGCGACTTCATTTTTGATTTCGATTGGACCAATGTGGCTGATCATGACGCTCAATGGGATATTTATCTCTCCCCTTATATCCCTATAGAACTTATCGTGGAGGTCGGATCGGGATCAGCTACATTGAATTTGTCCAATCTTGAGTTGACAGATGTGGACATCGATGGTGGATCAGGCAGTACGGATTTATTCCTTCCTGCTAGTACCTCACCATATACTGCTATCATCGATGGAGGCTCAGGGTCATTCTATATCGAACTCGAGAATAGAACGAATATCAGGACAGAAATCCGTGTTGGTTCAGGCTCCTTCGATATCGTGATTGGATCGGGATCAGATATGGAGGCTCGTATCGAAGGTGGATCAGGAAGCCTGGAAGTGGATGTTCCCAGCGATGTTGGAGTCCGAATCGAAGTTCGAGAGCGCGGCTCTGGAAGTGTCAACGTACCAACTACTTATGATCTTGTAGATGACATAGATGACAACGATAAGGATACAGGCATCTGGGAAACTGACGGATATGCTAATGCCTCTCGCAAAATTGAGATCACCTTCGATCCCGGGTCTGGAAGTCTCGAGGTCCGATAAGAGTGAGATCGTTCCTTCAGTGAGTGGACAGTAAAAGGGCACTTTTCCAGTGCCCTTTAATCCCCTTAATATCTTATCAAAGGAGTTAATGGATCTGCGTATCAGGTATCGCAGCCAAAAACTCTTCTACCAATTGTCTCAACCCAAATTCCGGCAATGCCCCGATTTGTGCTTTAACTATATGTCCATCCTTGATAAATAGCATTGTGGGGATACCCTGTACCCCATACCTCATCGCCCATTCTGGATTTTCATCGGTGTTCACTTTTGCGACAATTAACTAACCAGAAAATTCTAAAGCAAGCTTTTCTAATGTCGGAGCTACCATGTGGCATGGCCCACACCAGGGTGCCCAGAAATCTACAATCACTGGCAGGTATGAATGAAGCACTTTCTCCTCGAATTCGGCATCTGTCACATGCATCGGTTCTCTTGTCATACGATCTTTCTCTCCTTTATGATATTTCTAAAACGAACAGATCATTGTAATGTACAAGCTAATTGACGCAATTAAAATGCCATTCCTTACTCCATTTTGCTAAGATTAACACAATTCAGAAATCACCTGAAAAAAGGCCACTCAAATGAGAGGAACCAGCATATGTGGGATGCCTCTCTCTTCTATCTTGAGAGGGTTTTTTCAGTGGACTCATCAAATTCAGATTGAAAACAAAATTACTCGTATCAGGAGTGTGAAATAGGAGTGTAGCTTAGATCATTTTTGGATGGTAGAAGTAGACACAAACGAATTAATGCTTATCTTCTTCCTTGCAGGGCAATTGTCTAATACATTCTTAAATGCACATGGGAGTGAAGAAAATCAACCTTATAGGCCCAGTAGTGTAAGAAGGCCAGCGATGATGGCGAGTGTCCCCAATACGACATCACTAAATGGGATCGGAACAGAGAGGACATGCGATAATCCCCAGAGTAGCAGCCATATCCCTAACACGAGAAGTGAAAATGTTTTAGCGGATTTCATCTTCTATCTCCAATCATTCATCAAGATAATACATTTTTGTATTTTCATCCATACAAGTACACTCTAGAAGTAATTCTTGCTCCTAAAGATTGCAATAGATCGTTGGTCACTTACACTATAATACCTGTGTTGGAGTTTTAGGCAACAGACTCAATGCCAACTACCCTGATGGATACATTTTACAGAACTCCATCAACAGAACAATCAGGAATCGTTTAAAAAGGTGGAACAAATGATGTCTTCCCATATTGCTTCTGCCATAGGTCATCCGAATATCGCCTTAATTAAATATTGGGGAAATCGCGATCACAACCTGCGTCTCCCCTCCAATGGTTCCCTTTCTATGACGTTGGGCGATCTCGAGACCGTGACGCAAGTGACCTTTGATCCCTCCATGACCGAAGATAGACTATATCTCAATGAAAATGCTATTTCAGGTCCCTCACTTGATCGGGTCAGTTTACACCTAGATGTAATCCGTACAATGGCAAAGTTATCTTTTAAAGCGGAAATAATTAGTCACTCCAACTTTCCTGTCGGCGCGGGAATTGCCTCCTCGGCCTCTGGATTTGCAGCACTCACCGTTGCAGCTGCAGCTGCGGCAGGTTTAGAGCTCAATCCTTCTCAACTCTCACGCATTGCACGTCTTGGATCAGGTTCAGCCTGCAGGTCGATTTTTGGGGGTTATGTCGAATGGAAAGCTGGTACGAATGACCATAACTCCTTTGCAGAAACCATTGCTGATCAGGATCACTGGGATCTTGTGGATATCATTGTCATTGTAGAAGAAGGACATAAATCTGTAGGATCTACTTCAGGACACAAACTTGCTGAATCGAGTCCATTACAAGATGCCAGGATACATGATACTGAGAGAAGATTGAGCATTTGCAGACAAGCAATCCTACAAAGAGACTTTCTTTCATTAGCTTCAATCGTCGAAGAGGATAGCAACATGATGCATGCCATCATGATGACCTCCCGACCTCAATTGCTCTACTGGCGTCCAGAAACCGTAGCCATCATGAAATCAATTCAAGAATGGCGTCATGCTGGTATGCAAGTCTGTTTTACCATCGATGCAGGTCCTAATGTTCATTGTCTCTGCCCATCCCGATATAAAGATCAGGTCGGCGATCTGCTAAAACAAATCCCTGGGGTCATTCGTCTAATCCATTCCGTTCCAGGTGGTGCAGCACACCTTCTTCCGATAAAAAGCCCCTCAATTGATTGAATGATATAATGGTCCCAAATCTTTCCTTTGCTGAGGTATTGGATAGTGACTGATTTTCTCATTTTTATTGTTGTTGTCGGTGGATTGATCTTAGGACATGAGCTAGGGCATTTCATTGCTGGTAAATTACTTCGTGTCCGTATAGATGAATTTGGTATCGGTTTCCCCCCAAGGATGCTAACCCTATTCGAAGCCGGTGGAACGCGTTTCTCCTTAAATTGGCTTCCCCTGGGTGGTTTCAATCGATTTGCAGGCGAAGATGACCCAAGCGTTGAAGGTGGTCTCGCCTCTTCTAGTAAGAGGGTTCGAGCTACGGTTCTACTAAGTGGTCCTCTTGCCAATATACTCATTGCCATTTTGGCATTCACTATCGCCAGCAAATACGCATCACCGGATCCTAATCAAGTTCTTATCGCTGGTGTGGATCCTGGCTCTCCGGCTGAAGCAGCAGGAATTCTGATAGGTGATCTGGTATTGTCTGTCGAGGATGAAAAGATCGATGGTTTTGAAAGTATGGTAAATACCATCGCTCCCAGGCTAGGAGAAGTTATAGAATTAATTCTGGAAAGGGATGGTGAGACCATAACGGTAAGCTTGATCCCAAGAGAGGTAGTTCCAGAAGGGAAAGGTCCTATTGGTGTCACTTTAAGTAATCCCACAAAAATCGTTCCTTGGAATGAGGCTATAAGTAATGGATTAAGTGCAACCTACATCCAATTCAGGGAGCTAATCTACCTCCCAGCCAGACTACTCCAAGGCGAAATTGAACCAGAGCAAGCACGATTAACAGGGCTGAAAGGCATGTACGATATGCTTGCCTGGGCAGGGGAAATTGACCGAAATGCTCAGCGTCCTTTCCTAACCATCAACCTGGTGGGCATCATCAGCATTGGATTGGCCTTGGCCAACTTACTCCCATTTCCAGCCCTTGATGGTGGGCGCTTGATGTTCATCATCGTTGAAACCGTCATTGGGCGCAGAATAAATGCTAAATATGAGGGGCTTGCACATACGATCGGCTTTTTCGTGCTCTTGGCTATATTGATTTACGTTAATTTTCTGGATTTCATAAACCCAATTCCTTTGCCTTAGGACAAGGATCCGCTCTCATGCCTGAGAGGATAGAAGAGCTTCTAAAAAAAATTATCGATCAGGATAATCCCATTCCCCTTGAGCGACTCCACGAGCTATCCGATCTGGATTCAGATCAGACGGCTTTCTTTCGTCAAAAATGGGGTCTTGTTTCACTCATAAAACGCCGCTCTCTCATTAAGGAGCTGGGAAAGCTTGCAGATAAAAATATAGATCTCACTTTTGAAGCTATCAACAAGTTTGTGCTTGATGATCAAGACCCTGATGTTCGGCAAATTGCCATCAATAATCTTTGGGAATCAGAGGATACAACGCTTATTCATACCTACATCCACGTCCTCCAATCAGATTCATCTCATGAAGTTCGTGCTGCCGCAGCTTCTGCATTAGGATCCTTCGTTTTAATAGCCGAAACAGAAGATATCTCTCCTTCCATAAAACATGAAATGGAGGAAGCGCTTCTTCATTCGTTCCATTCTGAAGAAGATGAAACCATACGCCGTTCTTGTCTTGAATCATTAGGCTACTCTTCGCGTACAGAGGTCGAATCCCTCATACTTGAGGCATATGATTCGGGTGAGGAAGAGAGGAAGAAATCAGCTCTTCTAGCCATGGGACGCTCTGCAAATGAAATATGGCACGTACATGTCCTGTCGGAGCTTCATAGCCCATATCCTCATTTAAGATACGTTGCTGCTGCAGCAGCTGGTGAATTGGAAATTCGTGAGGCTTTAGAAGATCTTATTGAACTTTTTGAGGACGTAAATCGTGATGTAAAGCATGCCGCCATCTGGTCCATCAGTCAAATTGGAGGCTCCCCTGCAACGGAAGCCATCGCAGCACT
This sequence comes from Chloroflexi bacterium RBG_16_48_8, assembly GCA_001795115.1. Classification (GTDB taxonomy): domain Bacteria; phylum Chloroflexota; class Anaerolineae; order Anaerolineales; family E44-bin32; genus MGNI01. Next base: position 18,378 of record MGNI01000034.1, read on the forward strand.
TTTTGATTTAAGCGACGATGAAGAAGAAACACAATTAATTCAGGATGCTCTTGATAATTTAGCCTTCGTCAATGGAACCCGCGACATGTTTCTATTTGACTCCGATGAAATCGAGGACGACCTTTCTTGAATTCTCTCATCCAATTATTCGTCGACAACCTTCTCCCCATCCTGATCGTCGCCGGAATTGGTTTTTCCCTACAACGAATCATCAAAATCGACCCACGTCCAATTTCCCAGATCATTTTTAATGCTTTTACGCCTTCCCTAATTTTCACGTTGTTGGTCAATACTGATATCCAAGCAGTCAACATGGTTCGGATGGTTCTTTTATCCATTCTCACCACCTGTGCTGTTGGACTCTTAGCATGGTTAATCAGCAGGGGACTTAGGCTTCCTGGCAATACTGCAAGTGCGCTCATCCTAACAGTCATAGGAATGAATGCAGGAAATTTTGGCCTCTCCCTTAATTATTTTGCTTTCGGAGATGAAGCCTTGGCTTGGGCGAGCATCTTTTTTGTAACCATTCTCTCTTGATCAACTCGGTCGGTGTTTATATTGCTACTGTCGGAAAACTAAGCCCATCCAGGGCATTCATAGGGCTTTTTAAGGTACCAGCTGTTTATACTATACCTTTAGCTTTTATTGTGCGTGCATCCCAGGTTGAGCTACCTTTAGCCCTTTGGCGTCCTATTGAACTGATGAGTTCAGCTGCAATCCCTTGTATGCTCTTAGTTCTTGGGATGCAGATAGGCAATTCTGGCTTTCCCAAGCACCTTGGGTTGTTGAGCATAACAACTGGGCTTCGGCTTATCGTATCCCCTGCAATTGCTTTTTTCTTCGCGCATGCTCTTGGACTATCTGGAGCTGCATTTCAAGCTGGCATAATTGAGGCAGCAGTCCCAACTGCTGTGATCACCTCCATCATCGCACTTGAATTTGATATCGATCCGACTTATGTAACCAGCGCAATTCTTGTCACAACTTTACTAAGCCCAATTACCTTAACACCCCTGCTTGCACTCCTCGGTGCCTGATATCGAATCCTGATCCATTTCGGATAAATATCATCAAGGTGATTGGCCGGAAGTAATTTGACAAACAGCGAACTTAAAACCTGGCCAATCACTTAAGCAAACCGCCATTCAGGTAACTCATTTTATCAAAATACTTTCGGC
>MGNI01000034.1:19577-19892 GCA_001795115.1 Chloroflexi bacterium RBG_16_48_8
CCAGACCCTTGGCCTTCATTGACACAAAGGATTTCTTCCCGATGACCAGATGATCCAGAACTTCGATATTGAGTAAATCTCCAGCTTCGATAATGGCACGCGTAACGACCACATCCTCTGGGCTAGGCGTAGGATCACCACTTGGATGATTGTGTACAACAATTAACGAGGCCGCATTCACTCGAACCGCATCTCTGAAAACGTCTCCCACTCTGATGACGGATGAATTCAAGGATCCCTTGTAGACCTCACAGATTTTAATGACCCGGTTTCTTGTATCAAGAAGGATCGACCGCAAATGTTCCTTTTCAAGGG
>MGNI01000035.1:0-267 GCA_001795115.1 Chloroflexi bacterium RBG_16_48_8
CGACTCGGGCTTCAATCCAAAATTAATCGCGATCCCCCATAACGTATCCCCTACTCCAACTTTATAATGGATAATTTCCAGCCTGGGTCGTGTCGGGAAGACAGTATGTACATCTATTCGACGTTCAATGGGGCTGTTCGGGATTGGACCACCAGAGAAAGGCGGGAGATCCAGGATACCAATCTCCGCAGTTGAGGTCGGTTCAACATCTTGAGTTTGGGTTGAAAGGCCGGTTCCGAGATCTGCATTTGCCGGTAGAGTCGTCAA
>MGNI01000035.1:326-1129 GCA_001795115.1 Chloroflexi bacterium RBG_16_48_8
ACAAACGCCTGGTCAATACTGAATAATCGAGATCCTTAACATAATCCCGCACTTTTTGTGAATTAATGGATCGGACCATTTGATTGAATCGATCTCTTATCCTCATTTTCATTTGATGATCCGGCATCTTCCTTATACACAACGTAGCGATGATTATCTCATAAAAGAAGATAGGATGGTGTGATACAGGAACCTTTAGGGGAGGATACTGATAGGGTTCACTCGGCCCCATACTTCATGCCGCATTTCAAAGTGGAGATGAGGCCCCGTACAGTTCCCTGTACAGCCCATTGCGCCGATGACCTGCCCTTGTGAAACGCTCTGGCTACATCCTGCACTAAGGGAGCTCAGGTGCGCATAGAGTGTTTGCCACCCATTTCCATGATCCACCACGATGACATAGCCATAACCCCAATCATTCCAACCAGAATAAACTACAACCCCATCATCGGAGGCAAAGATGCTCGCTCCAATCACGCCTCCGATATCAATGGCTTCATGAACACCGGGCATATATTGATAGCCAGCTAACCATTGGGATGTTGTAGGCCAGCCAAACACACCATCGCCAACCAGGCCAGAGGAGACAGTGCCACAATAGCCTGGACCAAGCACCTTGGCGACAGCTGGATTAGAGCGAGTTATTTGGATCATCTGCCAACTTGGTGGATCTCTTCGACCATTCGGAATCATCAATGCCGTTCCCTTTTCGATGGGGGGTACAGCGCGGTCAATATCCGGATCGAGGTTATTGCCTGGCCAACTGATAATGTCTTCGACGGTCCCGCCGTAGAACTTGGCTA
>MGNI01000035.1:1161-6375 GCA_001795115.1 Chloroflexi bacterium RBG_16_48_8
TGCAGAACGCCGTCCACTGGGAGGATATTGAGCTCTTGCCCAGGACGGAGGGTGTGCGGATCTCCGCCCATGATGTACCAATTTCCCCAAAGGATGGTTTCTGGTTTCAAGCCAAACTTTTCACCAATTCCAAAAAGGGTATCGCCTTCCTGGACTTTATACTTTGATATTTCAATTCGAGGTCTTTCAGGGAAAACCGTATGAATGTCAATTTTTCTTAGGACACCCAGGGAATCTTTTCCTTGGGCGGTTGGATAAACGGGTAGTTGATCTAGACTGATCGGTAGAACGCTGGATAGAGCCAATTGCTCAGCAATAATCTCGGATTCACGACTTTCTTTTTCCTGCGCAGCCGCACTGACAGGAAGGGAGATGGTACCGCTTTGCACAGCCCAGAAAAGCGTAATAAGAATGATAGCAACCAGTATCCACCCCACCCAACGAAAATGACTCAGTCTCTCATGGAAGGGGGTCTTTGCTTGGGCAGGTTTTTCATCCTGCATTTCTTCTTTATGAGTAGTGTCCTGATCGCTTTCCAACGATGTCATAAGACGGTTCTCTCCCAGGCAAGCCTGATCATATCAAGCACGATGATGACCGTCAAGATGTGCAGTTATGTCTAGTTGTTGGTTTACATCCATGGGTTTGACCGAAATATTTAAGTGAGGTGGTTGCACACATGGATCTACCTTAAAGAATGCTTGCGAAATCGGTAAGCAACAGGCAGCATCCTCCATGGAAGAGAGTGTTTTATTGATTTAACCTGTTCATAAGATATGGGTTGCTAAATTTAAAAGGTCAATCAGAAAAGTACCTGAGCGATCAAGTAAGATCTAACCTTCCCTTAGAACAAGAGCATGGATTTCAAGTTGCTTTAAAAATCCATGGGGTAGATGATTCAGTCGATAGGATAGCTTTCTCAACTACAGAAAATCAGTCCACTGTGAGGATTTCTAGAAATTGGAGATTATCCTCTGTCTGTGCAAACTTCTGCAGGATGGCTTCTGTGGCTGCGGTGGGATCCATGCCTGCACCATTCGGTGGGGATGCGATCATATGAGAGAACATCCGCCGCATTAGCCATACACGAGGCGTGATATCAGGACCAAGAAGCAGCTCTTCGCGTCGAGTGGAGGAACGTTCAATATCAAAGGCTGGGAAGATCCTCCGCTCCTGTAATTTACGGGAAAGATGCAACTCCATGTTGCCGGTACCTTTGAATTCCTCATAAACCACATCGTCCATCCGCGATCCGGTATCAATAAGGCACGTGGCAATGATGGTTAGTGAGCCTCCTTCCTCCAAATTACGTGCAGCGCCGAAAAATCGTTTGGGAGGGTAAAGTGCAGCCGGGTCAAGACCACCCGAAAGGGTCCGTCCGGAGGGAGGCACCATCAGGTTATAAGCCCGTGCTAGCCGCGTGATTGAATCCAAAAGGATGACCACATCCCGATCGCACTCCACCAAACGCTTTGCTCGCTCGAGGGCCATCTCAGCTACTTTCACATGCGATGTAACCGGGTCATCAAACGTCGACGAGATAACCTCTGCATCTACTGAACGATCCATGTCTGTCACTTCTTCCGGTCGTTCTCCAATGAGGGCAACCATTAAATGCACTTGATGGTATTTTGTCGAAATGGCATTCGCTATCTGTTTGAGAATGGTGGTTTTACCGGCTTTCGGAGGAGATACGATGAGACCTCTCTGCCCTTTCCCGATGGGAGCAATCAGGTTGATCATACGTGTTGCGAAAGTATAGCGATCTGTCTCCAGATCAAACCGCTCCTCTGGAAAGATGGGGGTCAATGTCTCAAATCTTGGCCGATCTTTCGCCTCCTCCGGGTCCAATCCATTGATCGATTCTACCCGCAAGAGACCATAGTACTTCTCTGACTCCTTGGGCGGTCGGATCTGACCAATAACCATATCCCCTGTCCGAAGTCCAAAGCGTCGAATTTGAGATTGTGAGACATAAATGTCATTCGGTCCAGGTAAATAATGTTCCGCTCGGAGGAAACCCATCCCCTCACTCATCACTTCCAAGATGCCACCACGCAACTCAAGGCCACGTCGCTCAGCATCAGCTTGCATGATCTGTAGAATGAGGTCGTCCTTTTTCAACCGGGTTGCAGCCTGAATATCAAGATCCTTGGATATGGAACGTAAATCAGTTAGGGTCATCGATTCTAATTGTGCAATATTCATTGAAAACTCCAAGAATGTAAGCTCTCACGTACTTTAGGAAGGTTGGGGCCTTACCATGAATCTCACCAGAACTGCTAAATACATTCAGTCTCTGTGGGCAACAGTTTTTCTTAAAGGCCTTGGCTGAATGATGGGGAAATTTTCCGAAGACAACTGGTGTATGGAACATGCGCATTATAACATGGTGGTAAATACACCGCAAGCAAGCCCCTTTTCTCCTTCTCCCAAACCAGATACGATTTCCAACCTTCTTAATGATCCTGAGAGGTTCTACATGTCATGTCCTTATTTGATTTCCGACCAGAAAAACCGAAAGGTGTGAAATCGCCCCTAAGACAAGAAACACACACAGGATGATTGTACTTATCCGACCAAATGCCGCAACCCCTTGGATGAAATTGTCCAGGTCCCCTGGAAGGGAGGTAAGGCTCTCCCCCTTTAATTTCATCTGCGAAGACAATTCTGCAGTGTTCTCAGAGAATCGAGTTAGATCTTGCGCTACAAGATCCAGGCTGGGGTGAACTTCATCCAGTTCATCTGCGACCTGATTTAATTGCCTTTGAACCTCACGCAGGGTTTCAGGTAAGGGTTCTAATCCAGTAGCAACCTCTTCCAGGCTTTGGCTGAGAGACTTCTCGGGATCATAGGAAAAGCCGGTGATGGGCTCTAAAACAGAGAGTCCCCTTAACATCGAATCCACAGCCCGAGAGCCAGATTGTGTTGCTTCCAAAGGCATCCTGCTGAGTGGATTCAATCGTTTGTGGCGCTTTTTCTCCAACAACATCTCCTACAGAACGCAGCAAACTATCCGACTCCTCGATAAGCTCACCCGTTTCCAATAGAAGATCGCTTGTATCACGCAGTGACACCGATGCCAATGTAAGGAATTCCTCTGTCAATGTTAAGAGCACACCTATTTCTTCAACCTCTCCAAGGATTTGTGAAGCGGAACGATTCATCGTGCCAACCCATCTAGGTCGGACAACAATCACAAACACAGCTGCTAAGATATTAAGAAAAAACCCAAGCCTCCTGCTACCCTCAATAAAGAAGCTAAAATGAATTGTTTAGACACCTACAACTCCTTCACCCGGGCGAAGCCTGTTCATGAATGATCTCTTTTGGGCTTTTCAGGAACAGAGGTGAAACGAATAGGCTGAAACAACCATCGCATATGCGAACCACATTTTGCTATACCCCAAGAAACCAGAATCACAATAGACTTAAAATTTAACCCAATTACAATCTGCACTTGTGTAAATGAACCATGAAATGAAGCTGGGAGCCGAGATCCGTGCCTCTATGGAGACGGATCATAAAGGATTTGGCTATATCTCATAAGTTTTTCCCACCGATGCGTTGAGCGTACTTCCCTGATGGTCCCAGATGATGATCTCATCACCAAGCTATGCGTTCTCGCACCCTGACCAAAGTATTTCACACCATCCACCAATTCGCCATCGGTGACCCCTGTGACAGCAAAGAAAATATCGTTTCCACTGACCAGATCCTCAATGGTAAGTGTTTTTTTGAGATCATATCCCAGCTTTCGGGCTAACTGAGCCTCTTCCTCGTCACGAGGGTATAGCTTTCCCTGGATCTCGCCATTCATGCACTTCAATGCGCATGCGGCCAAAACGCCCTCCGGTGTGCCCCCTATGCCGATTAACATATCAATACCTGACTCTGGCCAGGCTGTCATGATTGCCCCAGAAACATCCCCGTCGGTGATCAATCGTATACGGGCTCCCATCTCTCTAATTTCTGAGATGATTTCGTTGTGGCGAGGTCGATCCAGAATGACTACCGTCAAATCATCAAGATCCATTCCCTTTGCTTTCGCCACTGCACGGAGGTTATCTGAAACACTGGCATTAATGTCGATGCAACCCCTTGCTCCTGGACCCACCGCGATCTTATGCATATACACAAGGGGGCCTGGGTTGAACATCGAACCTCTTTCGGCCAATGCCACAGTCGAAATGGAATTCGCCCTTCCATAAGCTAACAACCTTGTGCCATCGATGGGATCAACAGCGATATCGAGTTGTGGCGGATCACCTGTTCCCAGCTTCTCGCCGTTATAAAGCATGGGAGCTTCATCTTTCTCTCCCTCTCCAATGACTACAATGCCATCCATTTCTATCGAATTTAAGACCAGCCGCATGGCATCGACAGCAGCTTTATCCCCAGCGGGCTTATCAGCGCGTCCCATAAATCGAGCCGCCGCCATTGCAGCTGCTTCGGTTACACGAACGAGCTCCAATGCCAGATTTCGAGATGGACCTTCTGTCATTTCTTCCTCCCTATGTTAATGTCATCATGAAATCCATTGAATAATATAAAATCCCAGAACGCCAGCCCAAATCCAAGTGTCCAGGCGATCTAAGGCACCTCCATGTCCAGGAAGGATATTACCCGTGTCTTTCACCTGGATCTCTCGTTTGATCATACTTACACCCAAATCCCCTAAAGGTGCAAGTGTTGCCAGAGATCCACCGACAATAAGACCCCCAAGGGGAGTGATCATCGAGGAAGTTCCTGCACCGATGCGCCAAAGGAGTGCAAACAAAATTCCAGAAGCTGCTCCAGCGAAAATACCAGCCAGATACCCTTCCCAGGATTTCTTAGGGCTCAATCTTGGTGAGAGGCGATGATGCCCGATCCAGCCACCGATAAAGTATGCTGCAGTATCTGCTAACCATACCGTTGGCAGAGCAATAAGGAACCACCATTTCCCATCCGGAAGGGATCGAATGGATATTAAATATGAACCAATCCAACCCAAATAAACGATACCCGTGACTGTGATCGTGAAATCCGTGCCCGATCTCGGTGCACCTAATTCATAATCCACCAGATGCCAGGACATGGCAAGCAAGCACAGGAAGGTAAATACTGGAACCGATACTTCAAATCCCCCCAAGAACCGAGCGATGGATAACACCAGTGTCCCAATGATCAAGAGAGGTAAGCAAGGTCTCAATTGGTAAACTTGGAAAAGTT
>MGNI01000035.1:6415-6695 GCA_001795115.1 Chloroflexi bacterium RBG_16_48_8
CCGCGAAAAGCCAACCCCCATCTGCAATCATCCATATGAGAATTGGGAAGAGCAAGATAACGATAGCAACACGTTCACGAAGCATTTTAGTTGGTTTGGAAATGTTTGGATATGCGACCGAAGCGCCTCTCTCGACATGCATACTCTTTTAGGGCATCCAACAATTCCTCACGGCCAAAGTCTGGCCATAGGATGTCCGTAAGATACAACTCAGCATAAGCCCCTTGCCAGATTAAAAAATTGCTTACACGCAATTCCCCGGATGTTCGAATGATGAGGT
>MGNI01000036.1:0-6347 GCA_001795115.1 Chloroflexi bacterium RBG_16_48_8
TGACCACATGACCGATCAATTTACCGCGATCCGTATATTCAATGTCAATTTCCCATCTAAATTCTGATAGTTTCCCGATATCATGCAGCAGGATCCCGGCAATCAACATATCTTGATTCATTTGAGGATAGATTCTTACCAGCGCTTCAGCCAATTGGAGGACTTCATAGGTATGCTCAAGAAGACCCCCAATGAACGCGTGGTGTACACGAGAGGCTGCCGGTGCTTCTTGAAAGGCAACCCGAAATTCGTCCTCGTCATAAAAATACTCCACGATGGCTTTGAGGTGGGGATTCTCAAGACCTGCAATAGCATGATCAACTACTGCATTCATCTCATCGATGCTGCGCTGGGTGGTTGGTCGTAAATCGGATAAATCGTACTCTCCTTGATCTGCAGGGCGTAGGCGCGTGATCCAAATTTGTAATTGATCCCGGTATCGTTCAACTTCTGCCTCAACCTTGATAATGGGATGACCTTTAAGGATGGGTGCGAATTGCTCTACATTTTCCCATATCCTGGCTTCCATCACACCGCTTCGATCAGCCAGGAGCAATCGTAAATACTGTCCTCGACTTGGATCCTTGAAAGACTGTAAGCTTGGATTTCGAAGCAGGTAGAAACCCACGAACTTTTGACCTTCCTGCAATTCTGTGATCCAAGGACCTTTTTGAGGATGTTGTGGTTTAGACATGAGATCATTCCCCCTGATCTTGATCTCCTAAAGGCAATCGAATTCGAAATAGACTTCCTCCTTCTGGATTATCCTCCACCCAGATCATGCCTCTATGAGCTTCAACAGCCAGCTTGGAGAAGGAGAGTCCAAGCCCTGTCCCGATTCCCCGACCTGTGATTCCAGGTACCTGGACGAATCGGTCGAAGATCTTTTCACGATATTCATATGGGATCCCAGGACCAGTATCGGAGACGGTCAGGAGGATGGCATTGTCTGCCATTTCAGCCAGGATCAACACTTGTCCTCCAGGCGGGGAGAATCTAAGGGCATTATCTACTAAATTCAGGAGCACCCGTCTGATTTTCTCCTCATCGCCATAGAAAAGAGGTACATCATCATCCACATGAGAATTGAGGAGTATCCCCAATTCATTTGCAGCTGGGATATAAGATTCCACAAGATTAGAACACAGGGTTTGGAAGGAGATCTCTTGTTGTGATATTGGCAGTTGACCAGCTTCTAATTTGGCGATGTCTAAGAGGGAATTCACCAGACCAAGCATCTGATCACAGCTGTGTTGCGCCACGGATAGGGCTTGTTTGACGATCGGAGTTGAAACGTTTTCCAGAACGAACCCTCCTAAAATTTTCAGACTGCTCAAGATGGCAGTTAAAGGACTGCGAAGATCATGGACAATCATCTCTGTGAGTCGATTGCGTGCCTGGTTCAACTCAACTTCCTTGGATACATCACGAAGGATTATAAGCCATCCGATAAGGTTCCCGGATGAATCCTTAACCGGAGCTTCTGTTCTCACGATTGGTCGGACTTTTGGTTTGGTGATTTCATAGGTTACTTTCGTGCTGAATAAGGTTGTGTCAATCTGCATGGCAACCAATCGTTGATCGATATCTTCTTGAGTGAATCCTAAACGAGTTGCGATTTCGTATGCGGGATCAGAGATCTTTTTTTCCAGCAACGCCTCCAGAGGCAGCCCAATTAGGTCTTCTACATGATGGTTGGCGATCACGATTCGGCCTGATGGATCGGCCATAAGAATGCCTTCATCTGAGGCGTTTAGTACAGCCAGGAGGCTTTCGTGGTTTTCTTGGATCTGTTTGAAGAGGTCTGTATTCTTCAAGGCCACAGCAGCTTGACTTGCAATGGTCCTCGCAGTTCGTAATTCTCGTTCTTTGAAAACCCTTTCGTTTTTGCTGATCACCTCAACCAGACCCAGGACTTCATCCCCGGCCAATAGCGGTATCAGCAGAATTGAGCCTGCTTGGATGTTCTCGGATAAATAACGCAGATCCCTTTTGCTGGGTGAATTGCTTAGGCTGAACTGGATAGGAAATCCCTGTTCAATGACTCGGCAAAGGGCCGGGGCATCTTTTACCTCCAGAGAGCATTTGGGTGACGGTTTCTTAGGATGACCCGCTTCGACCGAGGTGATAGGGCGCAATGTTGCCTCTAAAGCATTATACCGGTAAAGATTCGCTCCATCTGCGGAGAGTGCGATAGCCATGTTATCTACAATGGCATAAGCGACCGCATCCGATTCCAATGTGATTGTTATTTCTTTTCCAGCTTGGAAAAGCAATGCTTGTTCACGGAGATGGTCTTCGAGTTCTTGATAAAGCCACGCATTTGAGAGGGCGATGGCAGCCTGAGAAGCAAGCTGCGTGAGAATTTGCTCCTGCTCTGTTGAGAAAGTGCCAGGGTCAAGGCTCTCTATCGTGATCACTCCCATCGATCGCCCTTTTCGGGTGATCGGAACGCATAATATGCTCCATGTGCCAGCGCCACTCCAATCTACATAATTTGGATCTCTGGCTATCTCAGGGTCGATTTGAGCTTTTGCACTCCGGAAGGCTCGACCGACGGGACCATTATCGATAGGAGAAGTGCGGTTTATTCTCCCAGCCTTGGAATCCTGAGCACATCCTCGTTGTGCTGCTACTCGCAATCCATCTGCCTCAGCTTCGAAGACAGTCAGATGTCCGATTTCCGAATTGGTGAGCTGTAGGGCATGGTCCAGAATGATGGTGAACAATTCGTCCAGGTCGAGCGTGGTGACCATCTCCCGACCGATGGCTTCAAAGGTAGAGAGCTGAGCTACTCGTCGTCGCAGTGCCATATCGGTTTCAGCGTGGGCGCGAGCATTGGATACAGCGATGGCAGCCTGGCCTGCAAAGGTCTTCAAGAGTTCTACCTGATCCGGTTTGAATTGCTGGGGTTCCGTGAAGTAGACTGCCAACTGCCCAATGATACCCTGATGGGTCATCAAGGGTATTTCTGCCACCGCTCGAATGGTCTCTTCACTATAGAGCTTCTTAATACTTTCGGGATAAGGGGATTTATATAAATCAGGGATGAGAACAATTTCGCCCTGAAGGATCGAAGAAGCCCGTGCATAATCATTCATTGAGATGGTCATGGAGGCTTGAATGAATAGGTCGGATAAGTTGGACGCACGCGCCAGGGACAATCGCTGACGATCGGAATCTAATAGATAAATAGCAGATTTTTGCCCTCCTGCAACGCGGATCATAGATTGATCTACAAGCTCAAGCGCTCTCTCCGGGTCGAGAGTGGAACTGATTGAAGATGTGATTTCATTGAGGAGCGCTAAGGCTTGGGCACGTTTGCTTGTTTGATCGTAAAGCAGGGCGTTATCTATCGCCACAGAGGCCTGACCAGCCAGTGTGATGAGGATTTCTTGATCCTTCTCTGTTAGCTTTTTCCCCTTCACGGTATGAAAAACGCCGATGCATCCGAGCGTTCGTTCGGGATTGAGGAGAGGGACTCCAAGCCAGGAGTGGGGAGGGTTTTCTAACTCTGGGAAACCCATCTCCCGCAAAATTTCAGGTGCTTCTTCTCGGATTAATATGGGAGTGCTCGTAATGATCACATTATCTGTTAATCGATCTGCAAGGGGCCGACTTGGCCAATTTTGGCGGCGACCATCTTTAACAGCCAGAGGGTATGAAAGAGTTTTCCTCTCTGGAGAAATGAGTGCAATATAGAAATTATCTACCTGAAGCAGATGTGCAACCTGGAGGTAGATTGTAGTAAGAAGAGCGTCCAGATCAAGAGTTGTTCGCATCGCCTGGCTTACAAAACTAATTGTTGAAAGTTCCTTAAGACGGCGTTGTAGATCTTGCTCAGTCTGGGATAAATTTCTTAGAATAGGTCCAATGATGACAAATACCCCCCCGAAGACGATAAAGGCAATAAGACCAAAATCCGCAATTGCCACAGCGCTCAGGATGGCATAAGGAATAGGAAGGATGGATACCAGGATTAACGTGATATTTTCCCGACGGGTGGGACGACGAGATTCTAAAAGGATACGTGTTAACCAATGAAGTACCAGGAAGATAAGCGGAAATGTGATAGCTAGAGCAGATGTTGGCAGGGGGTTTGGTAGAGATCTGGTGTCCAAGATCGTTTCACCCCCCAGGATATTGTAAAGCGCCAAGCTTCCAAAAAGACTGAGGGCATGGCGACTATATTCCAAAGCTCGGATTTTTAATCCCGACAATTCCTCCAGGGATCTTTTCAATGGCAGCCGAATATAATTGCCAAAGATCATTTCACTCAGAATAAAGCCGATGGTCAATGCGATCCCAGCTATGCCCGGGTTTAAGGCAATTCCCAGGATCAGGGTGATAGCATGGGCTAGATTAACTTCAATTTCTCCCAGAAGGATCCGGAAATGAATCAAAATAGCGATGAGGGCAATGGCAAGCATTAAAAGGATCCACTCATCATGAAGTTGGGTGGAATGAAGAATCCAACTGACCAAGGATATTAAGCTGGCGCAGCTAAGGATCCACCAGAGATGTTTTGACCATCGAAGAGCCATATTTCTATCTGTTTCCATTGGCTGTGAAGCAGGTTACAAAGGTGAATCTTCCATAGCCATCAATAAAATAGGGATCTTTAGGGTTCTAAAGGTGCGGGTGTCGGTGTTGGGACAAGCAAGAGGGATTCGATTTTCGCAATTTCATCTCTAGCCCGAATCCTTATAACCTCGGGAATCCCTTCTAACTCAAGAATAGACTGCCATGCAAAAAGTGCCTCCTCCTGTAAAGGAGGATCCTGGCTGTTGAAAATCTGAATTTGGAGTATTAAGGCTTCGGTCACAATCCTATTATTGTTCGATGTTCCAATAAGGCGTCTGGCGATATCCAGAGTATCTATAAAATTTCCAGTTCCAAAATTTGCCTTGGCGAGTGCAATGAGAATATCATCAGAGGATTCGCCTAACTGCTGAACTTGAAGAAGATCCGACAATGCCTCTTCAAACCGTTTTTGATTCAACCTGATTAAACCGCGTAAATGATAAGCCAGTCGATCAAAGGGATTCAGTGCTAAAGCTTGATTGAATGAAAGCTCGGAATTTTCATAATCTTCGAGCACATAATAAGCATAACCTAAATTGGACCACCCAATGGGATCATCGGGTTGGTATGCGAGATGCGTTTTTAACGGCGAGAGTGATTCCTGGAACCGTTCTAATTGAACAAGTACTCTCCCCAGTAGAAGATAAGCTTTGAAAATAGAAGGATCGTTTGCTGAACCACGTAGGAGACTTTCCAAGGATTGATCGTACATCTCAAGATAGAACTGTGCTTCCCCGAGATAGATATAAAGGAGGGGGGTATTGCTGCCAACATTTAGGGCGCTTTGTGCAGTCTCGGCGAGCTCTTCCCATTCTTGATTCTTGGAGAGGATTTCGGCTTTGATGAGATATGCTGGGAGAAGGGTGGGATCATAACTAATCGCCATGTTGATGCTTTCTGGCAAGATCGAAGAATTCTTTTGTAGTTGAATTTTGCCTAGACCAAGATATGCCGCCGCCATGATCGGATTGCGATCTAAAGCTTGTTGATAGGCTGTTTCTGCTTCAGGCAATTTTCCCAAAAGTCGGTAGGCTTCTCCAAGCAAATAGTAGGCATCGGCTAAATTGGGATCGAGATCAATCACTTGTTCGATGTATTGTATGCTTCCGCTAAAGTCGCCACGTTCCAATGCACGCACCGCAGAAGTGTAAGCTTCGTAGATGGGTCTCGGTGTAATACCAATGAGCGGTGTTGCGGTTGGCGTGATAGATAATAGGGATGCGATGGGTGTACCTGAGAGATCTGTCGGAATAGGCGTTCGCGAAAGGACGCTATCAAGAGGAACGGGAGTTTGTGTTGGAGTAGGTGGAACGGAAGTAAACGTTGACGTGGGAGGAGCAAGTGTGGGTGCCACACCTGTAGCTCTTGGTCGGAATAGGATACTTGTGACAAAAACAATGACGATCAAAATTCCAGCCACTCCCGCGATAATCTGCCAGGCATTTCCAATGGGCAGGGATGTTGGAGAAACCCTGCTGGGGGGTATGACCTTCCTATGTGGAATCTTCAAAGCCACGGAGAGCTCATCGGTTTGCGGAATATGAGCACCCAGGATGGTTAACCCACGCAATGCAGCCCGATTTGTGGGATCGTTGCGGAGCACGGATTGGAGACAATAAATGCGCTCTCGCTTGGTCTCCACGACTGAACTCATCCACAGCCAGTATTCCGGGTTGGCCGAATCCATTTTTAAAAGGCGCGCTAGAAGATCCCTTGCTCGGGTGTGATCCCCTGCTCGTACTGCTGCAATGGCTTCGGTGATC
>MGNI01000036.1:6443-6826 GCA_001795115.1 Chloroflexi bacterium RBG_16_48_8
AATCTGTGAGATATGACATGATATGCCTCACCTGAAAAAAGGCCATTCAGCTAAGAGGAACCAGCATATGCCTCTCTCTTCTATCTTGAAGGGCTTTTTTCAGGGACTCATGATATTCTCAAAGGGTGAGAGAATTAACAAAACACTTTTTAACTCAGAAGCAAAGGAAGTGTGCTTAAAAAAATGGAATTCGCCCTCTGGTATAATCCGCGCTGAATTGGCCAAGTACTTTCTCCTCGCGCTCTCCCTATCCTTGTCACTTCTCATGTGGGGCTGTTCCATTCCTACCGAAATGTCCCCAGTGGCAGCGACGACCACACTGATTCCCTATTCTCGATCCTCACCAACTGCGACAAACACGCATACCATCCCAAGAATAACCG
>MGNI01000036.1:6837-10103 GCA_001795115.1 Chloroflexi bacterium RBG_16_48_8
GGGACCAACCGCTACTCCCTTTGTTCATATTGTTCAAAAGGAGGACACCTTATTGGGTATTGCAATCCGTTATGGGGTCAGTCTGCAGGATCTGCTAGCTGCTAACCCAGGGATTAATCCGACGATCCTTAGCATCGATCAGAAGATTACCATTCCGGGACCTGAAGGAGATCCCGCCTCCAATCTCCTTCCGGCTGCGACGCCTATCCCTCTTCCATTTTCAGAGGTCACATGTTTCCCAACAACTACAGAAAAGCTTTGGTGCATCTCAGCGCTTAAAAACCATGAAGGATACCCGTTGGAAGGAGTGTCCGTGATCATTTCACTGCTGAATGAAAAGGGGGAAGGTATCGAGTCACGGACTGCTTATAGTCCTATTAATCTCATCCCGGAGGGTGGCACCATCCCCTTATCGGTTCTATTCCCCATTCCACCATCGGGATATGCATCTGTTTCTGTGCTTCCTGTCTCTGCCTATCTAGCGGAAAACATTGAGGAACGATATCTTCCTTTGGAAATCGTCCGGGAAAGGGATGCGCCTGGCGAAGGTCAAAAAATCTGGCATCTGGCGGGGAAGGTACTATCGTTGGTAGAAGATGCCAAAACGGCAGAACGCGTTTCCATCCTTGCCATAGCCCTTGATAAGGAGGGAAATATTGTGGGTTTTCGCAATCTGGAAATTGGATCGGAATTGAGCTTTGGGGATGAATTACCCTTTGAGATCGATGTCTTTAGTTTGGGTCCACCCATAGAGCATGTGGAGATCCTTGCAGAGGCGTTGATCTCCTTTGGAGTAGAATAAGGACTGAGGTTGGATGCATGACACAGGTTAGGTTGATCGATGCAAATGAGAGGGAACAACTTGCTCCGTTGCTTAATAAACAATCTGCAAGCGATGCTTTAGCAGCCTACTGCGCCTTACTGCATCCTATGGAAAAAGTAAAACTTTATGTGAGTTATGATGGCGGAGGAAGGCCAAACAGCTTCCTTGCAATGGCACAAACGGGCATGGATTTGTTCCGACCGTTGGCTGTCCCCTTTGTGGCTTCACCCAAAAATCTGAGAGATCTTCTCGATGCTGCGCTCAGCCCAGGTCACCCCGTATTGTTATCTCTCCCACTTGAGCAGCGAGATTGGTTGGATCAGAGTCTTCTCCTGTCCGAAATGGAAATTACAGAGCTGCTTCGATTGGACCCCACAAGTTTCAAGCCCATCGTGAATGTTCTCGTGATGGAAGTCAATATGCCCAGTGGATTACCGCGGTTTGAGATCCGAACCCGGTCTGGGTCTTATGCAGCCGCTGGAATTAATTGGATGGGAGATCGATTTTCTGAGATTTATCTCGAGGCTGACCGCGAAGCGCAAATTCGAGGACTTGGACTATCGGTGATATCTGCTATGAGTACCCGACTGCTTGAGGAGAATCGTATTTCATTGTTCGGGTTGGATAGCACAACAGAATTGGAATTCAAGGACTTAAGTGATATCGGTTATCGATCAACAGGAACTCGCCGCATCCTTGCACAAGGTATTCAAAAGCCTAGAAAATAAAAGGGTTCTTCCAGGATTAGAGACATGATAAGTGCTATACACCGATTCCCTGATGGTTTCCTATGGGGTACAGCAACTTCTTCTCATCAGGTGGAAGGAGATAACACCAACAACGATTGGTGGGATTGGGAACATCAACCTAGCCGGATCAACAAAGGTCACACCTCTGGAAAAGCTTGCGATTGGTGGGGTGGTCGATGGGAAGAGGATTTTGATCGTGCCTGTTCAGATGGGCAGAACGCGCATCGTATGTCCATTGAATGGAGCCGCATCGAACCCAACCCAGGTGATTGGGACGAAGATGCATTAGACTATTATCGACAAATTCTTCAAGGCGCCCTTGGTCGTGGTCTTAAACCTGTCGTCACCCTTCATCATTTTTCAAATCCAATGTGGTTAGCCGATCAAGGAGGTTGGACGAATCAAGAGGTCGTCCACCATTTTGAGAAGTATGTGCGAAAAACGGTAAGTTCACTGAAGGATCTTGTGAAAATCTGGGTAACCATCAATGAACCCAACGTTTATGCTGTATATGGATACCTTATGGGTCTTTTCCCACCAGGGAGAAAGGACCTTGACATTACATTGCAAGTGGTTCACCACTTGGTTCTGGCTCATGCAGCTGCCTACCATGCTATCCACGAAATCGATCCTGGTGCATCCGTCGGAATGACACATTACTATCGGGGAATGCGGCCTGCCAGGTCGATGAACCCGCTGGACAGATGGGTTACAGGTATCCGGCACCGCAACTTCAATGAGCTCTTTCCACGTGCTGTGCATGAAGGGTTGATCCGGTATTTGGGGCGCAAAATCAAGGTGCCGCAAGCCGTCGGTACACAGGATTATTTTGGGTTGGATTACTATACCAGCGAACTTGTCGCCTTTGACCTATTCCACCCGAAGGAGATATTCAGCCGAGGTTTCTTTCCGGATGATGCAGTCCTAAGTGGAACAGGTTTTATCATGGATGCCCCAGAAGGCTTGTGGAAAGCTTTGACGTATGCCCACAGCTTTCATTTACCGATATATGTGATGGAGAATGGTGTTGAGGATTCAAGTGATCACATGCGTCCCCGCTATCTGGCTCATCATATTCGACAGGTTTGGGCGGCTGTGAATTTCAATTGGGATGTAAGGGGATATTTTTATTGGACCCTTGTGGATAATTTCGAGTGGGAGCGAGGTTGGACACAGCGCTTCGGTCTCTGGGAATTGGATACAGAAACCCAGGAGCGGCGAGTACGCCCCAGCGCAAATTTCTACGGTGAAATCTGTAAGGCCAAAGGTTTATCTTCAGAGATGGTTGCAAAGTACGCTCCCGAGATTTTGGATGAGATGTTCCCCGGGAAAGGTCCAGGGGAGCTCATATCTAGATAAAATCTTCTTCCCGTGGATAACTTGAACTCATGATCATATTCAAAGCTCGATTTTTCAACCTTGTAACATTTTTGTCCCAAAGCTTATAATTGGCTGGGTTAAGCCGCTCTTTGTACATCTTAACCAATGTCCTTTAGGACGTATATGGAGAGGTTGCGTAGTCTGGCCGAACGCGCGCGCCTGGAGAGCGCGTGAGCTGAAAGGCTCCGTGGGTTCAAATCCCACCCTCTCCGCCTTTTTAATTTTTCTTCTCATCTTGTCTTTCCACGAATTATTGGTGTGCGTTCTTCTTACCGAAATTCAGCAGAGGTATACTTTCATTTTAATTCCATCAT
>MGNI01000036.1:10109-12081 GCA_001795115.1 Chloroflexi bacterium RBG_16_48_8
GTATTGCGTTAGACGGATGGGTGAGGCATGGTTTTTTCCCGCATCAGCCTATTCCTCTCATGGCAGTCCATCATGCATTTCTTGGAATACAGCTTAACCTTAGCAATAGTTGACAGATCACGCTTGACAAAGTATCCTCAAATAAAGCGCCTGGGTGGGTCCAGCGCGGCGATGCCCTTTGAAATCCGTCAGGTCCGAGAGGAAGCAGCGGTACAGAGGCGCTATCGGGTGCCGCTGGGGTTCCGATCCAGGCGCTTTTTCGTGAGCTATCGGCCAACCCGCAGGAACAAAATCATCCCACTTCAAAGGCCCACAACCTTTGGTATACTCGCGAGGAAATGAATTCAAACCTTGTGCCCTTTCAAAGAAGGATCCTTATCGCAGCAGTGTTCCTTGTGATAGGTGGTCTGAGCCTCCTTTACTTAGCTACAGCCACTCCGGTAAGGATCTTTGTGGATAATGAGTGGTTGGTTGTGAATACGCACGCCGCCCGGAAGATTGGTTCGGCGCTTCAGGCAGCAGGGATAGAACTGCGGGAGGGGGATCAGGTCTTCCCGGAACTTTCTCTCTCCTTGGATCATGTCCAGGCTATCGAGGTTGAGCGAGGTTTCCCGATCTATCTTGAAATCAATGGAGAACTTCAAAAAGTCTTTACTACGGAGAAGTCGATTGCGGATTTTCTTGCCTCCACAGGGATCACTTTCTTACCAGGGGATCGAGTATGGGTGGATGGGGCCCGTGAGCAGGATCCAGGGCGTATTTTATCCGATACTTCTACTTTCGTAAGCTTCATAAAAGCAGAGACGGTCGGACTCCAATTGGATGGGGTCGAAATAAGCATTCGTTCTGCCGCTGCGACATTGGGTGAAGCAATAACCGAGGCTGGTATTGAATTGCTGGAAGGCGATGTTCTTGATCCACCCCCAGATACGCCTTTGGTGGAGATCGATCATGCCATTCTAAAAAGAGCGCTACCGATAACAGTGTATGCGGATGGAAAAACCACCGAGACTTATGTCGTTGCTGACTCTATCGGGGAAGCCCTTCAGAAAGCCGGTTTGGCTGTTGTGGGGTTGGATTATGCAATACCTGATCTGGAGGAAGCGCTACCGCAAGATGGGCAGATCCAGGTTGTTCGTGTAAGAGAAGAGGTTCTCACCGAACAAACCCCTCTGCCTTTTGAGACCATCTACGAGCCCAATCCGGAGTTGGAAATCGATCATCAAGTGATCATGGATTCGGGAGCTTATGGTGTACAAGTACGGCAGATTCGAGTGAGGTATGAGGATGGTGAGGAGACCAGCCGAACGGTTGAGGGGGAGTGGGTAGCACGAGAACCGCAACCGCGCAAAGTAGGGTATGGCACGAAAATTGTCATTCGTACCGTAAATACAGCTGATGGACCCATTGAGTATTGGCGAGCCGTTCGAATGTGGGCAACCTCCTATTCACCCTCAAGAGCAGGGGTTCCAGCGGATTATGAATGGTTTGGGATCACCGCCTGTGGGAAGAAACTTGTCAAGGGTCTTGTTGCTATCGATAACAGGTATGTTCCATTTCATACGATGATGTATGTACCCGGTTATGGATACGCTGAGGCATGTGATGTTGGAGGGGGAGTCATTGGACGTTGGATCGATCTTGGCTATTCAGATCATAACTACAAGTCATGGCACCAATACGTCACAGTTTACTTCCTAACCCCAATCCCGCCTGCCAACACTATCGCATGGATTTTTCCATAATGCTTTCTCTTAAGTTCTGTTTGATATGTCTCAACCCATAGATCTACCTAATGTTCGCGCCCTGATGAAACGCTTCGGACTACGTCCGGATAAACGTCTTGGACAGAATTTTTTAATCGATAAGGCTTCATTAAAGAAAGTTGTGAAGGAATCTGATTTACAGGGAGATGAAACCGTCCTTGAAATTGGTGCAGGTCTTGGTTCTCTAACGACGTTTCTTTCTCAAT
>MGNI01000036.1:12099-14671 GCA_001795115.1 Chloroflexi bacterium RBG_16_48_8
CCGTGGAATTTGACGAGAGGCTTATCCCTGCATTGGAGATGTCGATCGGTCACTTAGAGAATGTGCGTCTTATTGTTGGAGATGTCTTGAAGCTAGACATAGAGGAGTTGCTGGGCAATCAAGCTTATGATGTTATCGCCAATATACCCTATAACATCACGTCTATTTTGATCCGCCATCTTATGGAAAGTAGACACCCCCCAAGAAGAGTGGTCTTGACCTTACAACGAGAAGTGGCTCAGCGGATCGTCGCAGCCCCAGGTGAGCTGAGCTTGCTTGCATTGAGCGTTCAGGTCTATGGAGCGCCGCGGATCGTTGGACATATTCCCTCGAAAGCTTTCTATCCTCGGCCCAAGGTTGATTCTTCCATCCTTCGCATCCACATGCATGAATCCCCTGTGGTGCCATCAACCTTGATTTCAACATTTTTTCAATTAGCTAAGATGGGATTCAACCAGAAAAGAAAGCAGCTTGGAAACTCACTATCTTCTGGAATGGGTGTCACAAAGGAAACGGCGACAAAATGGTTGCAGGACTCTGACATCGATCAACGCTCGAGACCCCAAGAACTAACGCTTGATGCGTGGGTGCGCCTGGCACAGGTTGTTAAGGATAGTGAATGAATCAGCTATTCGAAGGATTTTTGAACTTCGCTCGGATTAAGTCTTCGATGGAGGAACTTGATCTGCCATACCCGTAAGGCTGCCTCAATTTGGATACGAAGAGACATTTTTGATTGGCCAATCCGCCGATCTTCGAAGTAAATAGGTGACTCGATCAAACGATAGCCCAGACGCGTGGCGATATAAGCCATTTCCACTTGAAATACATAACCATCCGAGCGGACATCATCGAGGGGCATTCCTTGAAGTGTCTCTCTTCTCCACATGCGAAAACCACCTGTGACATCGCGAAGATCAAGCCCCAATATCGTTCTTGCATAGAAGTTCCCGAACCATGAGAGGAAAAGTCGTCCCTTTCCCCAGCGCTCATCCAGCCTGCCTCCAGGGACGTAACGAGAACCCAACACGCCATCGGCTTCGGCTAGCTTTGCGAGGAAATCGGGGATATAGGCCGGTGAATGGGAGAAATCTGCATCCATCTGGGCAATGGCATCTGGTTCTTCTTCAAGGGCTGCTTTAAAACCTGTGATGTAGGCTGAACCTAAACCCAGTTTCCCTTGGCGGTGAAGTACAGACAGATGATCAGGTCTTTCTTGGGAAAGCCTCTCTGCTATTTGCCCGGTACCGTCTGGAGAAGCATCATCAACAATGAAGATTTTGACTTGGGGAAGAGGCAATGCACAAAGTTGAGAAACGAGCTCCACAAGGTTTTCGGCTTCATTATAGGTGGGGATAACAATAATGAGAGTCTGCATATTCTTTTTGAGTACACCACTTCATAGTTTACACCAGCTACAAATTCCTGGAGAGTGGGGATCCAGTTAATAACCATGTTCACTCTCCCCAATTTCGTGTAATCGTCCCATTGTTTTGCATCATTCCGGACCCATTACCAGATTGAATTTCCTGTCCAAGGGTTATGGCCCCCACATATGTTGGTTCCTCTCAGCAAGTAGCCTTTTTTCAGGTGTAGATTGATTTGGAAAGAAAATGAGAAGTTTACTCAGCGAAGAGGATCGTAAAGGTGAGGTGCTGAATAGCAGCATCAAGGACCTGATTTGTGCCACGCTTCGCAGGATGGATTCAGATCAATTGAGTAAGATCTTCTGCTGCTCGTCTCATATCTAAAAACAGCAATCCGAGTTTGGCTTGTTCTCGAGCCAGGACAGTAAGTACTGCATCTTCGCCAACTGACATCAGGATGACAAAGCCGCTCTCTCCCCGAATGTATACCTGATCGAGAATCCCTCGTCCCAACTCAGAAGCAATTCTCTCTCCTAGCGAGAGCATAGCTGCGGACATAGCAGATACTCGATCTTCCTCTACATCTGAAGGTAATGCGGATGCCATCGTTAACCCATCGACGCTAACAACGGCAGAGGCTTCCACATCTGGGGAGGAAGCCTGCAAATCCCGAAGGCGGTCTACCATTTGTTCAGTGCGAGACTTTGACAATGAAGATCTCCTATTTATAAAGGTCCCTCCACCTGGATCAACCCTCAGAGAGACGGTACTGTAGCATGGCCACAATGTCGTGTCAAGCATTGGTGGGAGGAACCTATGCTTTGCGCTATAATGCTCACATTGTATATTAATGCTTGAACTCTCGCCATAGAGCGTTCATGGTTGATGCATTCTTGGGAATGATGCATTCTATCCATCCAGTATGAGAGTTGTGGTGGTGTGGAGCAGCCGTGATGCCCCACACCATCCTTTAACTCAACAGCAAAGCATGGTACCTGGATAAAATGCAATACAAACATCATCCTGGAGAATGGGTATGCCAATTGCTTGGGAGCACTGGATTGTAGAATTTCTGACGAATCTTTTTCAAACCATCGGATGGGGTGGAGTTGTCGGAATCATGACATTAGAAAGCGCCAACATTCCCATCCCCAGCGAAGTAACCATGCCTTTAGCTGGGTGGTTGCTTGTTCAGGCGCAAGGGG
>MGNI01000036.1:14823-17785 GCA_001795115.1 Chloroflexi bacterium RBG_16_48_8
GACATGGCAGATCGCTGGTTCCGCCGTTGGGGAGATTGGGCAGCATTCCTTTCCAGATTGCTTCCTATCGTGAGAACCTTTATCTCCTTTCCAGCAGGAGTAGCTAAAACACGACTGCTACCCTTTACATTGTACAGCTTCTTCGGTTCCTTCCTATGGTGTGGAGCGCTGGCTTATGGGGGATTCGTTTTTGGATCGCGATGGGAAGAACTCCGAGCCATCATGCGACCTTTTGACATTCCGATTGCAATCGTTCTAATCGTGGGCTTTGTGTATTACATCTACCATCACATCCGACGCGGCTCTCGCACAAGTATGGGACCTGTGTCATCATCAGAAGATGGGGTTGAATCATCAGACTGAGATGCTACTCTTCTTGTGATCCATGGAATACCGAAGACTGCGACCATGCTTAGAATAACGATGTAAAAGGGTCCGCCATCGTGAAAGATCTTGATAATAGCAGGAACAGTTCCCTCCTGCGCGATGGCTGTATCCGAGAGAGCGACAACGACTGCACTCGCATTCCAAATTCCATGGAAGGCGACTGCAATAAGGTAGCTAAGTATGGCTCGTATCCAGCGTTTTTGTACGAAGCCTTCAGCCAAACCCCAACTAGCGACACCTGTTGTAAAAGCATGCATCATGGTTGCTCCTGTGCGACCGATCATGATCGGTAACCAGGTGGAACCTTCTTGAGCCAGGAAGATTGCCTCGAATAACGCGTATCCTGAACCTCCAATAATGCCCCCCATAAGTGCTTGTGTTGATGAAACGCGACGGAAGAGCAAGGGCCAAACAATCATGGTTTTAAGGGCTTCTTCGATGAGAGGAACAAGGATAGCAAAATAGGTCAGGATGGTGAGGAGAAACCATGGTTCAAAAAGGACATGGTCCAAACTCTGCTGAAGCAGAGTCACCGTTGGAGTTACTGGATCAGAAAGCATTTCTAATAATTGGCGACCGTTCTCTGAGGTCAATGCACCAAGACCGAAGGCTAAGATTGTAGGGATTAGAATCAAAATTTCCATCACCAAAGCTACAATCGGCACCAACCATAAACCTGTAATGAATTGACCCCAGAATCGGCGTTGGGTGAGTATTGCCCCCTTTTGTCTGGCAATCTGGATGGCGAAAGCGACAGCCGCGACTGCTGCCAGAAGTTGAGCCAAAGGAGCAAGCAGCGGGGTCAGGATACCCTTTGCATACGCCAGGTAGCCAAGAATAAAGGCGATTGGAAAGAAGAAAATTGGCAGGTATCCAAAAGGGCTTGGACGGGAAAGTCGCCGATTTTCTTTACCAAGAGCAACCTGAGCTGCGGAATAAATGGCTGGGATGCCGCAAAGAGCCAATAATGTAAATGCAAATGCGCCCAAAATACTGGGATCGACAGCCTCTCTATTCTCAAAAAGATAACTGATCAATGAAATGATCCATAATATCCCACTGAGGATCATGCTCATCAATGTTCCCAGGATCGTGTAAATCAAGAACGCAATATCTGCAGCTGATGCTGGCTTTGAGGTTGAATTCATCTTTCCTCGATTATCACTTTGAGGATTGTTGCTTCCGGTGCTATAAGCAGATCCTGCATTGACTCTCTCGCTTCCAATTGTGTGAGGAGTTCGAGCCCCTCCATTACTCTCCCAAATATGGTTCGTGTACCGTCAAGCTCTGGAAGAGCCGATAAGGTAATGAAAAACCGGCTTCCGTTGGTATTTGGACCCGAGCTGCTCATTGCAACCAATCCGGGTTTGTCAAATTTCAAGGTTGGATCGGTTTCAATATCGTAATGGTACCCCTGATCCCCAAATCCAGTGCTGCTTGGATCTCCGCTCTCTAAAAACCTTCCAGGCACAACACTGAAGATTGGATTATCGTCATACCAACCAGACCGGGCAAGATAGATGAAACTGTTTACAGCGTTGGGCGCGGCTTCTGGATAGAGTTGGATAACAACCTGGCCGATATCCATTTCAAGAATGGCTACATAGTCAACATTTTCATTGAGTGTAAAAGGCGGATAGCTTGTCTCCCTCATGGGTTCGAGCAACTCTAAGCGGATAGAGGCTTCAAGCAATGTGAGCGTAGGCTCGAGTGCGAAGGTGTTTCCATTGATAAAAATGGAAGGTGTACCAACCAGACCGTAAGATATCCCTGTTTGAAAAGACTCTTCCATCATCACAATATATCGGCCACTTTCAATATCATCTGTGAATGCGTCTGTGTCTAACTCTAATTCAAGAGAGACGGTCTTAAGCCATTCGATAAAATTCAGGACAGACAGGTTGTTCCATTCCTGTTGCCGTTCGAATAGGAGGTCATGCATCTCCCAAAAGTGACCTTGCTTTCCAGCAGATTCTGCAGCTTCTCCAGCAAGTGATGCTTTATCATGAAGGATTTTTAACGGAAAGTGCCGGAAGACCAGGCGCAGGTCATTGGGATGCATGGCCTGGAGTTCTTTTAGGATAGGGGCAAGTCTAGCGCAGTAAGGACATTGAAAATCCGAATAGACGAGTAGCGTAACTGGAGCTTGTTCTGGGCCTAGGAACCAATCCGAATCGGAAATGGGAGGGATAGGTACAAGGGTGGGAGCAGGAGGAGGGGGTGTCGGTGAAGGTTGGGTGGGTGTATGGGTCGCGGTGGGTCCCAGGTTGACTGCTGTTCTAACAGCTGGCAGACTGGGCGAAGGTAATAAGGTCCTCGTGGATGAGCAGGCCTGTAGGCCAAGGGCGATGAGTAATATCCAGGCCCACTTGATATCAGAAAGAAACTTATCCAGCTTACCTCCGGTAATTTTCAAATTGAAGAGTAAGATACCTGCGTCTTCAGGGAATAAGCTCATGATTCACGAGCCTTGGAGCCGAACCACTCAAGCGGGATGACGTGGCCCGTGATGTATTTTGCTTCATCGCTTGCAAGAAATATACATGCACCAACATGGTCTTCAGCTTTAAGCATG
>MGNI01000036.1:17880-18227 GCA_001795115.1 Chloroflexi bacterium RBG_16_48_8
AATCCAATTTGCCCCCATTTGCTGGCGCAATAAGCTGTAAGAAGAGGATAACCCCGTAAGCCACCTAAAGAAGATATGTTTATGATGGAGCCTCCCCCTTTTTCACGCATGGGTCGCCAGACATGTTTGGTACATAAAAAGGTTCCGACCAAATTTACCGCCAGGACACGTTCAAAGTTCGATCTGGTTGTCCCCCAAACAGGCCGCATTCCTCCCATGCCGGCGTTGTTGACGAGAATATCAATACGTTCAAAGGTATCCAGAGTCTTTGTGATCATTAAGCATACTTGATCCTCATCTGTCACATCGCAAGGGACAGCCAATGCCCTTCGACCGCGGGATTGAAC
>MGNI01000036.1:18238-19285 GCA_001795115.1 Chloroflexi bacterium RBG_16_48_8
CTTCTTCGGTTCGCGCGGCAATCGCGATATGAGCACCCTCCTCAGCGAACCCTAACGCAATGGCTTTACCAATCCCTCGACCACCACCAGTGATGATGGCGACCTTGTCTTTAAGTCGCACAAAATCCTCCCTTAAGAGTTGCTTGCGGAATTGTAGCAGGTTTTCATGGCAATGATATTGTGCCATAGGGATACAAATTGCTCAAACCTTGTCGTGACTCACCTGAAGAAGCGCCATTCAGTCGGAAGGAATCCTATATATCCCTCTTACTGCTAACTTGAAAGTCTTTTTTAGTGAGATCTTGTCATGCCTGTTTGGATAAGGTATGCTTTTATTTAAACGGGGGTGGTTGGGCTCCGGTGAGCTCCCCGGTCTTCAAAACCGGTGGCGGGTCGTTCAGCGGGCCGCGGTGGGTTCGACTCCCATCCACTCCCGCCTTACTATTTTATGGAGCAATGAATAAACCTATGGAGCAAATGGATAACACACAGCAGGTGGGAGATCGTCTCCTTCGCGCTGTCCGCAACGTGATGACAGTAGAGGATGTAACCGTGGGTCGACCGAATGATCCATTCGTTGTACGCTTTCGTGGGCGATTCATTATAGATTCAGAGGATGCCTATGAACAATTGGAACCCGTTTTCCGCCAGGTCGGTACAACTCTGCTTTTTAGAAAGGATGGAGAAAGCCATTCTGTCATCGCAGTACCCGAAGTAATCAAAGTAAATCCCTCCAATGTTGTTGTAAATCTTGTCCTTTTTGGCATTACTTTGGTGAGTGTATTGTTCGCAGGCATTAAAGATACGAGCCTGATTGAGAGCCGCGGCTGGGTCCTTGGTTTAATCCTTTCCCTCCCTCAAGGAATCCCCTTCGCGGTCAGTATATTGGCAATTCTCTTGGCGCATGAATTTGGCCATTACCTGGCTGCTCGGTATCATAAAACCCCAGTGACATTGCCATATTTCATCCCCTTTCCAGGCGGTATCCTGGGCACGATGGGCGCTTTTATCCGGTTGAAAGCCCCGCCGCGCAATTGCCGTGTGCTT
>MGNI01000036.1:19333-19660 GCA_001795115.1 Chloroflexi bacterium RBG_16_48_8
CTGGGTTTGATGCTCTCAGAAGTCGGCCCTTTACCTTCTGCACCTCCAAGCGCAAATGAGATGTTTGGGATAACCATAGAGGGAAATTCGATCCTTTATCTTGCGATGAAATATCTTGTTAAGGGGGAACTATTGCCTTCTCCGCTCAGTTACGGAGGGTTGGGTCCAGTGGTCTATTGGATAAAGTATTTCTTCAGTGGACTGCCAATGCCTTTTGGTGGACGGGATGTACTGCTTCATCCCGTGGCTTGGGCTGGTTGGGCAGGTCTGTTGGTTACCGCATTGAATTTAATCCCGGCTGGTCAGTTGGATGGTGGACATGTCATT
>MGNI01000036.1:19819-21947 GCA_001795115.1 Chloroflexi bacterium RBG_16_48_8
GATCCTCGTAGAAAGATGTTGGCCATCCTGGGACTGATCGTTTTCGTTCTTGTCTTTATCCCCGTTCCCCTTCGGACTTTCTTGGGCTGAACACGGTTCGGATAATTTGAAGCAAATGAATGCAATGACTCACCTGAAAAAAGGCCACTCAGTTGAGAGGAACCAGCATATGTGGGGGTGCGGGCTGCAGCCCGCACCCCCACATATGCGTCATTCTTCGATCTTGAAGAACCTTTTTTATCTAAGAGCAGAATACTACGGATAAAAGTGGCGGTTGAGAGTAGATCTACCCCAAAGCTTCTAACACTTCACCGCTATGCACATTTGGTTTAACCCCTTCAAAGACGTGGCTGATCTTACCCTCTTCGTCGATGATAAAGGTTGTACGGACCACCCCCATGTATTCCCGGCCCATCATTTTCTTCAGTCGCCAGACCCCATACATCTCAGCAACCTGATGATCGCTATCAGCCAACAAGGGGAATGGCAGATTGTGCTTACTCTTAAAGTGCGCTTGTTTCTTAACGGCATCTGGGCTAACTCCAAGAATTACAGCGTTCTTGTCTTCGAAGGAGCTGAAATCATCGCGAAATCCACATGCCTCCGTGGTGCAGCCTGGAGTATCCGCTTTGGGGTAGAAATAAAGGATGACACGTTTACCGCGCAGTTCTGAGAGACGCTGGGTCTCTCCACTATCCGTTTCCAACTCGAAGTCAGGCGCCCATTCTCCAACTTGCGGTATTGCCATTTGAAATTTTCTCCTTTCATGCATACTGAGACACTATGGGTTTATTTTTGCTTCCAGTATAGACCTGCGGGAATCAAACAGGGGAGTAGTGTTCAACCACTTCTCCATTGTGAACCACAACCACCTCAACGCCTGTTCGCTCCATGATAGTCTGTATGAGACTTTGTAAATAAGGTTGAGTGGTGGAAGCTGTATCTCCAGCCGGGCTTCCAAGGACAAGCGTGTGGATATTAAATTCCTGAATGACTTCCAGCAGCGCTTGTTTTAGGTCCCCACTTTTGCAGACCGTATGCACCTGTACACCTGCGTCCTCTGCTCGTTCTTGAGCCATTGCGAGTACGAATTCCCCCAGATGTTTTAATTCTGACTCAATATCCACCAGCACGGGTGAGGCGATTCGATCCAGAAATTCAATGTTGATAACATGCAGAAAAACGAGAGGTGATCCCTGTTCTTTTGCCAGTTGAATGGCACGATCTTGATTAGGGTAGCTGGCTTCACCCCCTCGAGTCGTGCATAAAATGGTATTCAAAATGGCACTCTCCTTAAGAAATCAAAAGCGTATGATCAGCCAGAGAAATCCTGCGGTAAGTGTGATGTAGGTCACGGGTAAACCGACTTTTAAGAATTCTTTGAAAGATATGGGTGATCCTGCCTGCTGTGTAATACCCGCAGTTACAAGATTGGCCTCAGCGCCAATCAGAAACCCATTCCCTCCCATGGCTACACCCATAGATAAAGCGTAATAGAGCACCTGGTTATTTGCACCTGGAATGGTTGTACTCAGGAACTTGATGATTGGGAGCATGGAAGCTGCAAGGGGGATATTCGCGATGGTTGTTGAAAGTGTACCTATACCAAATACAACCACAAAGATGCCTAAGATGAGATTATCTCCAATGACGTTCGCCATGCCTGAGGCAATAAGGGCCAATAAACCTACTTCTTGAACAGCGCCTACGACAATGAACAATGCCATGAAAAAGACTAAAGTTGTCCAATCAACCGCGCTAATCATGGCATGAATATCTGGATTAAGCCAGACGAGTAAAATAGTTGCACCCACGATTGCTGTGACAGCAACATTGATGTGATATCTTTCGCCTATGAAAAAACCAACTAGAACCTGAATGAAAACCAGGCTCGATTTCCATAAAGAAGCAGGATCATCCACACGAGCGTTTTCTTTCAGAATGTTATAAAGCTTGGGCGAAATACCTCCGCTTCGTTTACGCCACTCTTTCCGGTAAAAGTAGAGCACAAAGGAAGCCATCCCCATGAGTGCAATTAAAATCCCTAAAGTTTGATTTTCCAAGAAGTCAGAAAAACCGATTCCAGCGTAAGCCCCAATGAGGATATTGGTTGGGGTTCCAATAAGGG
>MGNI01000036.1:21969-22054 GCA_001795115.1 Chloroflexi bacterium RBG_16_48_8
CGCAAGGACTTCAGGGATGATAAGTGCAAGAGGATTGATCCCAAGTGCAAGGCCGATCTGAAGGCTGATTGGTGTCATAAGGAGC
>MGNI01000036.1:22085-22466 GCA_001795115.1 Chloroflexi bacterium RBG_16_48_8
CGAAAGCAGTTATCAATATCAAGATGAGAACCAACAACCAGCTGTGACCTCTGCTTAATCGGTAGGCCTGGAATACCATCCATTGGAAGATCCCAGTACGTTCGATGATAGCGATCATAATCATCATTGCCATTACCAGGAAAATGACATCCCAATTGATAAAGGTGAGGGCATGGTCAAAATCGAAGATGAATAAATCCGGAGTAATGGCTCCCCCAACGAAACTCACAATAAATATAGCAGATAAGCCTGCTAAAGCGGCTGTCGTACTATGAAGCTTCTCAAAAGCGATCAGGATCAAGACAAGAATAAAAATGGCAGTGACGGCCCAGAAGGCTGGTGTGATGCGTCTTTCTAATTGGATTTCCCCGATTTGTAAGA
>MGNI01000036.1:22589-23891 GCA_001795115.1 Chloroflexi bacterium RBG_16_48_8
ACTCGCCATCCTCATGGCTTTCCACGATTACCAGTGGTTCTACTTGCTGCGGATCGTGAATTTTGATCTGCGCCGAATCGATTGGGTTACCCTGATTATCGAATACAGTTCCACTAAGCATGTATCCATTTTCGGACTGTGCTGCCCCGCTTGCGGGATCCATCCGAACAAATGCGAAGAAAAGCAAAGCCAGGGGGATACTTACAAAAATGGGGAACCAAATCCACTTCTTCGTTCTGAAAATCCTTCCTGATCTCTGCATAAGTTTGCTACCTTTTCACTCGCTCTAAGTAGGTCCAAGGGGTCATTGCTATTTTTTACAGTGTCCAGGGTTTTAACTCGGTATGAAATGTTCCCTCATGATGGGTTATTCAGTCTCTTCAAGAAGACATCAGCTGATAGGTTCAGCACAGAATAATCGAGTTTGTGTTGTTGGTATAGGTTTTCGGCATGGCTTTAAATAATCGCCTGGTTCGCTTATCCAATCCTCGCAATGATTTTGCCCATGATACTTATGTCATAACCAGGCAGGGTGTTAACGGTCCGGCGGAATTCCTGATCCTCTAGTGTTTCCAACAATGGGATCAGTAGAGAGCTCTCATAATGGTGTTTTGGAATAACGAGATCGTAACGTTCCTGGAAGAGGGGAAGGAAGTCTAATCCTAACGCAGATGCAGCCGCATGAATGCCGAGGCCACAATCCGCCATTCCTGACGCAACCGCAGCCGCCACGGCCAGATGGGTATACTCCTCCCTTTCATATCCTTTGATCTTTTCATAGGAGAGATCCAATTCCTTAAGGTGGTAATCCAGCAACACCCTGGTACCTGCTCCCCTCTGGCGGTTGACGAAAGTGACATCCTCTCGTGTCAAATCTTTCAGATGTCTGATCCCCTTGGTATTCCCTTTTGGCAGGATCAATCCCTGATCACGATTGACCAGGGCAACCAGGATAACGGGAACTTCCGGGAGATATTCTTTGATATAACGTATGTTGTACTGACCACTGTCTGGATCCAGCAGGTGGCTGCCAGCAAGATGAGCCTCTTCTCGGCTAAGGGCAATCAAACCACCTAAACTTCCCAGGTTCGCGGAAGATAAACGTACCCCACGATAGGATAAAAACTGCGCGATTAGATCAATGGTAAGATCATGAGATCCTTGAATGAGGATGGTTTGGTTGATCTCCGAAGGTGAACGATAAAGCTGAACTTCCACCGGCTCCCCGGCATGAAGACCCTGGACTCCACTGGGGATCTTCACGATCCCATCTGCCCGCACAAGCGAAGTGATCATCCCTGC
>MGNI01000036.1:23931-25310 GCA_001795115.1 Chloroflexi bacterium RBG_16_48_8
TTGCCCACGGTTACTCGCAGATATTCATCATCCCCTAAGGATGAATGCACCTTGCGCGTCATGATGGCTTGGATGGTTTGTTTTTCCTGATGAGGGATTCCGAGCCAACGCGAAAGGAGTTCCTCAACAAAGATCTCGCCAGTCAATGCAGCTGAAACGGGATAGCCCGGAACACCGATGACAGGCACCTGGTGAATTGCATCCGCGCTGGCTTCTCCACCTCCTGCTCTAATCATGCCTAATACGACCGGATGACCCGGTCGAACAGCGATTCCATGAACCAGGATTTCACCTGTCGATTCGATCACGCTCGCAGTGAAATCCTCCGATCCAGCGGAGGAGCCTGCATTGATCAGAATAAGATCGTTCTCCTGAGATGCATCCAGGACAGCTTCCCGAATCGTATCAAGGTCATCCGGGAGGATAGGATAACGTTTCGCAATCCCTCCCCAAGATTCAACCTGGGCGGCAAGGACAAGAGAGTTGTATTCCAAGATCTCCCCTGGTTTGGCATTGGTGCCGATGGGGACCAACTCTGTCCCGGTGGGCAGTATGGCCACCCGTGGTTTGCGCCATACTCGTACAGTTGCGTGCCCACTGCCAGCAATAGCGCCAAGGTCGATGGGACGCAATCTTTGCCCTGCAGGAAGCACAAGCTCGGTTGCTACCATGTCTTCCCCCATGGATCGTACATTTGTCCATGGGGCGAGTGACTTCCTGAGACGAATTGCTTTCCAATTCTGTCGTTTTTCCTTGTCTTCAATGGGTTCGACATTCTCGATAGGGATAACAGTATCAGCCCACTGGGGCATAGCATCCCCGGTGTCGACATAGATGGCCTGGGTGTCGATCTTTAGTGTCACAGGAGATCGATCTGATGCCTTGGATGTATCACTGGAGCGAAGGGCAAAGCCGTCCATTGCAGCCGCATGGTAGTGGGGAGAGGAAATTCTTGCCCAAATGGGTTCTGCGCTGACTCTGCCGAGGGCTTGATCAAGAGAAATTTCTTCCTCTTGAAGAGGGCTCCAAAGAGATGCGCTCTCTAAAGCTTTGGAAAAGCGCGACCACGCATCGGAAAGGGGTATATCGTGTAGATAGATTTTCTCTTGAGACATGGCTTTTTTTTGATTTTGTCCTTGTATGCAATGTTCTATAGCCAAAAATGATCCCTTTCATTTTACCTTAGATGACGAGAAGATCACCCCCACAGTTGCCTCTCTCCTCCATCTTAAAGGGCTTTTTTCGGCGGACTCAATTAATCCATTGATGTACAACCTGCTTTTCCTTTTCTTTTGTCCCTTTACCCCCCCCACCAGGGACATGTGCGGTTGCGAACTGCATTTGCATCGAAAACGCTTCTCCACTTTCCCGGGCGACCT
>MGNI01000037.1:0-2178 GCA_001795115.1 Chloroflexi bacterium RBG_16_48_8
TGCGTCTTTGGTGGCATTTCTCTGGGAATCATTGAAGTAGGCTGGAACAGTAATCACTGCCTGTGTAATGGGCTCACCAGTATAGGCTTCGGCCTCGGTCTTGATTTTTGCAAGAATCATGGCTGAGATCTCGGGTGGTGAATATTCCTTGCCTCCCAGAACGACGCGTATGTCCCCATTGGGCGCCTCGGCGACTTTATAAGGCACAAATTTAATAGCTCGTTGCACTTCTGGATCGCTGAACTTACGGCCCATAAACCGTTTGATTGAAAAAATCGTATTTTCTGAATTAACAATTGCTTGGCGCCGTGCTACCTGACCGATCATTCGTTCCCCTGTTTTGGGATTCACAGCGACCACGGATGGGAAGAGTCTTCCGCCTTCTGAGGAAGGGATCACGGTGGGTTCTCCGCCTTCCATAACAGCAGCAACTGAATTTGTCGTTCCAAGGTCAATGCCAATAATCTTGCCCATTATGATCTCTCCTATTTAGCAACCCGTACTAATGCTGGTCTAAGTACCCGATCACCGATCTTATAACCCTGTCGGATAACATCAAGGATTTCACCTTCATGATGGTCATCCGATTCTTCCTGTGAAATCGCTTCATGGTAATTAGGATCAAAAATCTCTCCCTCCGCAGGGATCACTTCCACACCTTCCGTTTCCAAGATGCTTCTCATCTTACGGTAGATAAGATCGATACCCTCCGCCCATGATGCCATTTCGTGATCTTCAGGTCGTTCTTTTAAGGCGCGCTCTAAATCATCAATAACACCCAGATACTGAATCACGATATCGCCAGTAATACGTGCCCGTTCTTCTTCCCTTTCTCGTTCAATTCGTTTCTTATAGTTGGCGAACTCGGCACGGGCTCGCTGCCAACCATCCAGATTTTCATCTGCCAGCTTGCGTGCCTCCTCCAACTCTTCCTGTAATTGATCCAACTCTTCTTCCGAAATGAGTTGAGGGAGGATGCTGTCGGTTATATCCAGAACCTCATCCTCCACCGCATTCTCCTCCGAAGGTATGCCCTCAGGCTCCAGGTCCATTTCATATAAAGGGGCGGTCTCCTTCTCAGATGCTTCCAATTTTTCACTTTCGGGTTGAATGTCATTTTCTGGGTTTGCTCGTTTTTTCACGATCAACTCACCTCATTCGTCGCAGGGTGGAGCGAAAATCAGCTATTACCCGGCGAAAGTTTCAATTACTAAATCGCTCATTAAGCCAGCCACATAACGTACTGTTGATATGGTACGGCCATAAGCCATGCGAATTGGCCCTAAAACACCTAACGCTCCCGTTGCATAACCCTGGGCTCCATATCGAGCCAGAATCATAGAATAATCTCTGAGTTCCTCCCAGGCACCCTCACCCCCAATCACAACCTGGACACCGCCTACTTGTGGGCTCAATGCTTTGGCAAAAACCTCTTCAAGGAAACCTCGTCCTTCAAGGAAACGCAAGGCTTGCCGAGCACTCTCTGAGTCAGCGAATTCGGGTTGGTTAAGTACATTGGAAAGCCCATCTCTATGGATCTCTCCTGCCAACACGGCATCCGTACGCATCATGATGTCAACCACTAATTTAACGACATCTTGGGCAAGATCTGAAAGAGAGGCTATTTTGGGGGCGATAGCATCGACGAACTTCCCATAGCATATTGCAGTAATTTGGTTGGCGATCCTTGAGAGGTGCTCTTGATCCATCCCCTCTGATAAGGTAAGCATTTGCTGGCGTACGTCTCCCCCTTGCAGGACAAGGACGAGCAGAACCTGTTGACCGCTTGTGCTGATCAACTCCAGATGCTTGAAAATCGCGCGTTCGGGGTGAGGCGCTGTGACAAGGGAGGCGACACGTGATTGTTGAGCAAGAACGGAGGCTGCCAGACGCACCCACTCATCCACATCAGCCCGAGCCTGGTGAAATTGATGGCTAATCTTCCGTTTCTCGTTGGGAGAAAGCCCAGTATCCCCCAGCAGCCGGCGAACAAAATAACGGTACCCTTCTTCTGTTGGCACTCTCCCGGCAGATGTATGAGGCTGGCGGATGACATTGGCATTAGCCAAAGCGACCATCTCATTCCGAACAGTGGCTGAACTAATGTCTAAATTGTATTTTGAAACCAACATCTTTGAACTTACCGGCGTGGCGGTCTCAATATACTCGTGAACGATC
>MGNI01000037.1:2198-3185 GCA_001795115.1 Chloroflexi bacterium RBG_16_48_8
CTCTGTAAGCAATTGCATTTCTCCCTCATAATATTAGCACTCTCATCGCAAGAGTGCTAACAAAGATGGGAATCATGATACCATGGGCTATTTTGAGCGTCAAGCGGGGGTGGGGTGCATTCCATTTCATGTTGCAATCTTCCTCTGGAATTGGGTTTGAGGGCGGTGTGGGGCAGCCGCGCCGCTGCCCCAATCCGCCCCACGTTCACCTGGGGTAGTGTGAGGCAATATTTCGCGGACTACATCGGGGTGAGGCAACTTGACAACGCGCCCCTCAACTATTAGGATATCGGGCATGTGAATCCAGCAGACTTTTCTTGCATTGGCCGATGTCAGGTGGGGGTTGTAGGTAGCTAAAGGGAATGAGACGTGTGGGAGTGTCCAATGGCGAATTTACCGGTCGTGACAGATGATACTTTCGAGAAAGAAGTTTTGCAGTCTGCTGAACCCGTTTTACTTGATCTCGGAGCAGAGTGGTGTCATCCCTGTAAGCAGCTGGATCCAATCGTGGAAGAGTTGGCAGAGGAATGGGATGGTCGTGTTAAGGTTTTCGCGCTGGATATTGACTCGAATGTCAATACAACGATGCAATTAAGGGTGATGAGCGTTCCAACTCTTATCCTTTTTTTACAGGGACAGCCTGTTGAACGCATTACAGGATATCAACCTAAGGAGCGCATTCTAAAGAAACTGGAGCCGCATCTTGGGTTATAATCAACTCCAGGATGTTATTTTTTTCCTGGATTGTTTTACAACATGACTAGTCTCGCATAAAAAGCTTTGAAGAGGACGAGTAAGCATCGGGACTGCGAACCAGCGAAGAGGGGATGGTGAGAGCCCTTTCTGCAAGCCGGTGTTGAATGGACCTTGGAGCTGCTAGGTGAAAGGAATTCCAGAGTAGCCTGTGCCGGACCTCCCACCGTTATCAGGGCAGTGGGTACTGCGGATCCTCTGTTGTACCCGAGTAGAGTGAGGAGCGTCTTCTTG
>MGNI01000037.1:3204-3605 GCA_001795115.1 Chloroflexi bacterium RBG_16_48_8
CCAAGCCCAAGAAGATGGCCTAAGCGGGGTGGCACCGCGGGAAATCGTTCGCCCGTCCCCACAGGGGAGGGCGATTTTGGATTAATCATACTGCAGGGAATTGGATGGTTCGATTGCCTTGAATTTATAAAGGAGAGCAAAATGAATGGGAAAAAGGGACGGATACTCACCGGGGATCGTCCGACAGGCAGGATGCATCTTGGGCATTATGTTGGTTCCCTCCAGAATCGAATTCGCCTTCAGCCAGAATATGATAGCTTCTTGATCATCGCTGACCTCCATACTTTAACGACCAAACCAGAGAAAGAGAACCTGCAAATGTTGGAGGAAAATATCCATGAGATGGTTCTCGATTACCTGTCGGTGGGCATTGATCCCGATCAAAGCGTAATTTTTTTGCA
>MGNI01000037.1:3626-4700 GCA_001795115.1 Chloroflexi bacterium RBG_16_48_8
ATCTCATCTTTGAGATGATGGTTACCGTTCCAAGGTTGGAACGACTCCCCAGCTTGAAGGATATGGCTCGGGCAGCTAATCTGGATACAATGCCATTCGGATTGCTTGGTTATCCAATACTTCAATCTGCTGATATCCTCCTTCCGAGGGCGACATTGGTCCCTGTCGGGAAGGACAATGAAGCCCATGTCGAAATCAGTCGTGAAATTGCCCGTAGATTCAACCGTCTTTATGGGGACGTCTTCCCGGTGCCTGAGGTGATGATTGGTGTTGTCCCGACACTGGTGGGTACGGACGGTCAAGCCAAAATGAGCAAATCCTTAAACAACGCCATCCTGTTAGCAGATGAACCAAAAACGGTTGAAGAAAAAGTGATGGGGATGTACACCGATCCTAATCGTGTTCGGGCGGACATTCCAGGAAAGGTCGAGGGAAATCCAGTATTCATTTACCACGATGCTTTCAACCCCAATCTGGAAGAAGTAAATGACTTAAAGGATCGCTACCGGAAAGGTAAAGTTGGAGATGTAGAGGTCAAGAAGAAATTGACTAAAGCCATCAATCAGTTTCTTGATCCTCTACGAGAGCGCCGCGCCTTCTATATGCAAGCTCCGGAACGGATCGACGAGATTCTGTATGATGGCACTATGAAAATGCGCCAAGAAGCGAAGAAGACCATGACTGAGGTGTATAAAGCTATGGGTATGTATCGGATTTCGATCCCATAATTCTGTATAAGCCCAGGTCGATCGTGGTATTTACCAGAAAAGATGTAGATTTTCGGATTAATGGCTGATCATGAGCTCCGTTAGGTTGAGTATCGAGAGTGAGGCTGGTGTATAATGCCCTTGAAAAAGCTCCCAAGCATGGATGAGTAAAATGCAGAAAAAATTGCGTATTCTGATCGCAAAACCAGGATTGGATGGTCATGACCGAGGCGCGAAGGTGATCGCAAGAGCATTGCGTGATGCTGGCATGGAAGTGATTTATACTGGTCTTCGCCAAACCCCGGAGATGATCGCAGAAGCAGCCTTGCAGGAAGATGTGGATGCAATCGGTCTTTCCATCCTTTCA
>MGNI01000037.1:4726-8442 GCA_001795115.1 Chloroflexi bacterium RBG_16_48_8
AGGTCTTAGAGTTGTTACGTGGACAAGGTCAAAAGAAGGTCCCTGTTTTGGTGGGTGGGATCATACCAGATGAGGATGTACTGCGTTTACAAAAAGCTGGTGTCAGCATGATTTTCGGACCAGGGACGAATACCCAAGAAGTGATTAAAGCCTTTATGGAAGCTATCGCCGCCGCCAGGGATGGTGAATGACGTTAGATTTTAACAGCCTTACTGAAGAAGTTCTGGCTGGGGATCGGTACTTCCTGGCAAGATTGCTGTCTTTGATAGAGAATGACGATCCCAAAGGTTTAGAGGCGCTCAGCCTTCTCTATCCTCATAGTGGTAAAGCTCATCTGATAGGCATTACCGGTGCACCTGGAACAGGAAAATCTACACTGGTTAATCGGTTGGCGGGTTATCTTCGGAACAATATTGCTGTCCCCGATGTAGAAGGAAAAAATAAACCTGTTACCATCGCAATCGTCGCGGTAGATCCCAGCAGCCCTTTCACCGGGGGGGCGATTTTAGGTGATCGCATCCGAATGCGTGATTTGACTGGCGACCCCGGAGTATTTATTCGAAGTATGGCCAGTCGGGGCGCATTAGGAGGATTGGCTAAAGCCACTTCAAGTGTGGTTGAGGTGTTGGATGCAGCTGGCTTTGATTTCATCCTGATTGAAACAGTGGGGGCGGGACAAGCGGAAGTCGAGATCGCTCGTACAGCGCATACTACCGTGGTTATTTGCGCCCCCGGTTTAGGGGATGATGTCCAGGCCATTAAAGCTGGAATTCTTGAGATTGCCGATATTCTTGTCGTCAATAAGTTTGACATCCCCGGAGCTGATAACACGCTCAGGGTCCTCCAATCGGCCATCTCCATGGGTTACCCTGACGTACATATTCCACACAGCGAAAACATTCCAGAAGAAGATACACAAAAATGGATTCCTCCGATCCTATCAACAATTGCAACAACAGGTGATGGGATCGCAAATTTGACAGACGCTATTGAAAGACATCGCCATTTTCTAACCACATCAGGGGAAAAGGTGCGACGGGAACGAGAATACATGAGATCTCGTATGGAGCAGCTTCTTGGAGATCAACTTGTGACACGTTTCTTAAATGAGAGACTCGATGATCGGTTTGAGCTAGCCCTGGACAAAGTTCTAACCCGAGAATTGGAACCTCGTCGTGCCGTTCAACTTATTATCGAGAACAAGCTCTTATGACCTGGTTGAAAGGGCATTAGGGCAGGATTTGTGATCACGGAGTGAAGCTGTGTCATAAGGGCAGTTTTAAAAAAACTTCTTGTTGGTGTCTCATCGGATGTAGAATAACTTCAAGATGTGTCAGAGACAGAAGGTATTTTTTTGACCATTGAATAGTTCTGATATAAGTGGATTTCTGCTCTCTTGAGGCATGTCAACTTATAAACCCTGACTTCCATAATGGGAAATATTCTGATACATTGACTTAGATAGTCCTTTGCATGGAATGGTGTGAAGGAAGAAGGAGCGATGGCTACCATGAGCACGATGTATGGATACGGGGAAATTCGACTGTACGCTGGATCTGCCAGTCAGGAATTAGCCAAGGAGATCAGTGAATACCTCTCTGTACCACTCAGCGGTTATGATCTGGTTGAGTTCCAGAATGAGAACCTCTTTATCAGGCTGCATGGGAGCGTGCGCGGTCAGGATGTGTATCTCATTCAATCCATGTCGCCCCCGGTCCACAGAAACCTCATGGAAATGCTCATCATGATCGATTGTCTTAAGCGTGATTCTGCCGGGCGGATCACAGCGGTATTTCCATATATGGCTTATGCTAGATCGGACAAGAAAGATCAACCCCGGGTTCCTATCTCGGCTCGCCTGGTTGCAGATATGATTGAAGTAGCGGGGGCTAATCGTTATATGACGGTCGATCTTCACGCAGGTCAGATCCAGGGCTTTTTCTCGATACCTGGGGATGTCTTGACAACTTTTCACATGTTGAGTGATTACTTCCTAAGGAAAAATCTTCAGAACGTGGTAATCGCAACCGCTGATTTAGGTTTCGCTAAAAAAGGGCGGAACTTTGCAGCGAAATTGGGAGTTCCTTTGGCTTTTGTAGAGAAACGTCGTATCGGTGAGGAGTCACGCACTCGAGCGACAACCGTCATTGGCGATGTCAGAGGAAAAGATGTGATCTTGGTTGATGATGAAGTACTTACTGGGGCGTCATTATGCGATGCTGCCAGGATTGTCCGAGAAAATGGCGCAAAAGATGTTTATTTCTCCTTTTCCCATGCACTCTTGGTTCCACCCGCAGTTGAAGCTCTAACAGCGGTGCCCGATGTGAAGGAAATCGTAACAACCAACACTGTTCAAATTCCCACTGAAAAGCATCTTCCTCAGATGACCATCCTATCTGTAGCCCCATTATTGGGAGAAGTGATTTTGCGTGCTCATGAAGGGCGATCCGTGGGAGAATTGTTTAACGAATGATGATGAGAGGATAGAACGCAAGGGATTTCCTGTCTTGTCCTGTGGTAAGGACAAGAATAGGGGTTTATCTTTTGAATCAGCTTCTATACTTCTCCTTCGAACCTCAGTCAACGATGGATTTTATCTCTTCGATAAATGGTTCCCAGGCGGAGATGTCCTCCCCTTTTTTCAAACGGAAGTAATATGCACGAGCAATGTCAGCCTGCTGTTCGGGATTATAGTCTATGAAGTGTTTACCCTCATGATGGGCATCCTCCAACCCCTTCTTTGAGCCATAGTCATATGCCCCAGAGCCGAGGGAGATCTGAGCTCGAATCGCATCGAACAGATAGCGAATGCCGGTATGCTGGTATTGCCAGGCGTGGGTGAGTTCATGGATAAGCCATCCCATATCCGTAAGATGCAGGTTGGCGATGTCTACGGGAGCTGTCTCGAGGATCACTGGAAAAAATAATCTCTTCCCAAGACTGATGGCGTTTTTTGTTGGAGGATCTTCTTTTGAAATGAGAGAGCCGATCCTTCCAATCCAGTTTGGAAAGCTTGTATTTTCGTAAATCCATATTTCTTTGTAGGTCAGGCTATCTGCAAATACAAGCTTGGCTTCAGCCACTTCATTGGATGTGAGTCTTCTACGCATCCCCTTCTCCATCAATCAGAAGTATCTTGATTTTCGACTTATGGAAAATAGAAGAATGAATGAAGGATGGAAACAGGCAAAATAAGCCTATTATTGAATACCAAAGTATAATCCGTTTCAGGTTAAATCCGAAAAGCACTATCCAGGAATTTTATTTTGTCTGAGGATTCTATTGTGAATAGAAGGCTCCAATCTCTCATCTATCAATTGAGGAGTTATTGGGGAAGCTTTCAGGATTTCCCATTTTTTCACAACCCGATCTTTCGAAAAGTCTTCGCTGTTATTCGCAGAATGATTCATCAAATAGGCAAGAATGAAATTGCCATCCGGTCAGCAGCTTTGGCTTACTATGGTCTGCTATCTCTGTTTCCTTTACTTTTATTTCTCGTTTTCCTTGGCAGTCAATTTCTCGAATCTGAGGAAACCCGAGTTGCCCTTAATGATCGTCTAACTGGATTCCTTCCGGTTGCCTCAGAAACGGTTCAAGGAGTCATCGATCAGACCATCGATGCCAGGGGGTCCATCGGATTGATCGGCGGTATTGGCCTTCTCTGGGCTGCATCAACCTTGTTCAACCAATTGACGACATCCCTGAATATCACTTGG
>MGNI01000037.1:8522-8780 GCA_001795115.1 Chloroflexi bacterium RBG_16_48_8
TTCCATTGCGCTGAGCGCTCTGGCTGCTATTCCTAGGCCAGGTCAAGGTACGGGAATTTTGAATGTATTGAACTTCAGCCTCGGCTTGGGTATTACGATCCTGTTGTTTTGGTTGCTCTACTATAGGATTCCAAACATCAAAGTAAACGCTAAGGCTTCCTTGGGGGGCGCAATCTTGTCCGCTGTCCTCTGGCAGGTCGCAAAAACCCTGTTTGCTTGGTACCTTGCCTCTGGTTTGAACAATTATGGCACCATCTA
>MGNI01000037.1:8908-9180 GCA_001795115.1 Chloroflexi bacterium RBG_16_48_8
AAGAAAAATAATGTACTCCAATTGGAAATTCCCATGCCTCTCGAGAATTTATGAAAGAAAACCAATCCCAAGCCCAGCAGCGAGCATCATGAGGAATCCCGGAAGGATCGCGCGTCGGAGATCTCGGGAGCCCGAAATTAATACAAGACCACCTTTGGTAACCGTATTAGCCGTTTTCAGCTTGCTGGACTCGCGGTCTAATTGGACGGCGGCGTGGGAGTCGCCTCCACTCATAAACAGCAGGTCCGGCTCCCTTACTCGACCACTTTCTT
>MGNI01000037.1:9270-13034 GCA_001795115.1 Chloroflexi bacterium RBG_16_48_8
TCAGATAACCGAGATGACAGATCTTACCCTCTTCACATGACTTCAAGTGTCCCTCGCCGCTTGGCCTGGTATTCAAACCAGCGAAAAAACAAGTAGCCAGCGAAAATATAGACTCCCCCCAGAAGAAGCTCGCTGTTCAAGAGAGGAGCCACGCTCTTTAGACTTTCCCCGGCAATGATTGCTCTAGCGGCGGCAATTCCGCGTGTCATAGGTAAGGCGTAGGATAGAGGTTGCATCCATAGGGGCAGGGAGGATACGGGGATATTGACACCCGCAAAGACCAGCAGGAGGAAATAAACTGTATTATTGATGAACATCACGTTGCGCGTGAGTAGGCTCATGCAACCCAGGAGTAAACCCATCCCCGAAGTGCTGAGGGTCGTGATGAAAATCGTAAGTGCCAAGGCAACTGGATCCGTTTTCGATAGGTCCAAGCGCAGCAGCAGGGCTCCCCATGTCAATCCAATCACAATGCCGAACATACCATCGATCACATGCATGAACGCTCTGCCCACAAACAGAACCAAACGATTGGCAGGAGTCCCGAATAGATACGCTAAAGTCCCTTCCCAGCGGTCGCCGCTGATGCTGAACGTGACACCATAGATGCCGCTCAACGCAGCTACTTGAATGGCATTGCCGATGATATAGAAGTGGGCATTTTCGCGTCCCGTGGCATACATCCCCAGTAAGGTGAAGAAGAGAATCTGGAATAGAGGTGAGACGACTTTGGTTGCAAGGTAGGTCATGGGACGGAGCCAGTGAAAGAGGGCGATATAGGAAAGCAGAGCTCCATGAAAAAACAAGCGGCTGTTATTAAGGATTTTATTCATGAAATCTTCTTCCACTATTGGCCGATCAGGGTGGCATCGATACGCGCTTTTCTCAGCATTACTCGGAACAGCTTTTGGGAGATGACCAAATAGATAGCGCTGAAAAGCAGCATCATGAACCAGGAGAGCGCAAATTCAGAGAAGGTCAAGGTTCCGCTAGAGGCTCCATGCAGGGCATGCGCAGCCCAATAGGGTGAAAGCAAGTAACTTAATGGCGTGGTCCATCCTGGGAGCAAGGCGATCGGGAATAGAAAGCCACAGAGGATGTAGATAGGATACTCCATCGAATTTTGCCATCGCTGCACGCTCGGGTTCATCACAAAAACAGGCGCGATCACCAGACCGAAACAAATGAATGAAATCACACCTAAAATCAAGGAAATGGCGAAGTAGAAGGGATGGGCCATTTCCAATGAAAGATTGAAGATGAGCGCCGCAAGTACATAGCTGCCCAACATCGACAGGAGTGATTGCAGCACACTTGCCAGGTTCTTTCCGAATATGACCCATTGGATCGGTGTGGGCTGAGCGACGAGAAATTCCAATGTACCTGTCCAGCGTTCTTCGGTGATGCTGTTGCCGCTCATGAACACCAGGTTGGTCCAGAGTCCCGTCATCCCACTTCCTACAACGACAAAGATACCGTAATCTCCGCCGCGCTCCTTCAGCATCCAAATCCCGAGGATGGCGATGATCAGGGGTTGCACCAGGATCCCAAAGAGGACGAAGGAATCGGTGAAACTCTGCTTCACGGTGAGCTCGAATGCAGCCAAGACGACGCGTGCATTTTCCTTGAATCGTCGCCAAATCATGTGGCTGCTCCAACCAACCGGACGTAGGCATCTTCCAAAGTGGGTTCGTGCACCGATACACGCCCTACCCGGATGCCATCCAAGGCTGAGAGTAGATCGGGGATGATCTCCGACCCGCGTGCGGAGTGAACCCGTAAGGCTTGCTTTTGATCCCGATCCTCAACCGAGACCAGATCGACGAATGGGAAGGATTTCAGTCGTTCAACGGTGTCCGGAGGCACACCGTAAACCTCCACCTCAATCACCGAGAGGTCTTGAACATGGCCTTTTAGTGCTTCGGGAGTGTCAAGGGCGATGATCTTGCCATGATTGATCACGGCGATACGATTGCAAAGAGCGTCGGCTTCAAACATGTAGTGTGTTGTCAATAAGATGGTTTTCTTTTCCTCTTGAAGGTCGCGGATGACCTGCCGCGTTTCACGGGCACCAACTGGGTCAAGA
Organism: Chloroflexi bacterium RBG_16_48_8; assembly: GCA_001795115.1. GTDB lineage: Bacteria > Chloroflexota > Anaerolineae > Anaerolineales > E44-bin32 > MGNI01. The sequence goes on from MGNI01000037.1 coordinate 11,357, forward strand.
CCAATCGTGGGCTCGTCGAGGAAAAGCACCTCGGGGTCATGGAGTAAAGTCCTGGCGATATGCAACCGTTGTTTCATACCGCGCGAATACCCCTCCACCTTCTCTTTGCCACGGTCGGATAAGCCCACTAATTCCAGGAGGTAGGGGATCCGCTTTTTTGAGACTTCGGGTTCAACATGGTATAAGGTGGCAAAGTAGCGCAGATTGTCTATACCGGAAAGTCGCCAGTAAAGTCCCCTCTCGCCGCCGAAGATAAAACCTATCTGGGAGCGGATATCATCCGCATCTTTGACGATATCTTTGTCGAAAATGCGAGCCGTGCCCGATGTAGGGATGAGTAGTGTCGTGAGCATCTTTACTGTTGTGGTTTTTCCTGCTCCGTTTGGTCCAAGCAGACCAAAAAGCTCACCTGGATTGATTTCGAAGGAGATGTCGTCCACAGCGATAACTTCTTTTGTTTTTCGTCGAATAATGCCAATATTGGCTTTGAAAATCCGCTTCAGATGGTCAACTTCAATAATGTTCATCTGGGTCAGCTTGCTCCAATCTTCGCCAGTTTCCCTTCGAAACGCGCAATGTAGTTTACCATTGAGTCAAATTTTTCGTTCAGCGTGGATGCAGGAATGCCTGGATAATGTTGCATGATCCCTGGTTCGACATTGTATTAGCTCAAATTGGTATCATTTGGTCACAATGGTTTTTATGGGTCTTATCCAGGAGTCGATTTTAACTCTCAATAATCAGCAGAGGCCGCTGCCCTTCCACTGTCAGGGTGCCGGAGCCTTTTCTATTGCCGAGGATAAGGCATTTTCATTCCTCTTTTTCACTGCTCTGTGGGGTATTGAATTACAATGTAGATCCATTTAATATCTTACCCATACGATTTGAACACGATCTGAGAGTTGTAATAAGATGCCTCGCGCTAGCAATTTTTACATGAAGCCTCGTTCAAAGGCACTTCAAGAGAGGGGTCAGTAGCAATGATAAAACCAGATGGAATCTGGCTGAAGGATGAACATGGAAGAACTGTGCTCCTACGGGGAGTCAATTTGGGTGGGAGTACGAAAGTCCCCTTGGTGCCAGATGGGGCAACGTATATCCGAGAGGCTTTCTTTGATCACCGTAACGTGTCTTTCATTGGGAGACCCTTCCCCCTGGATGAAGCGGATGAGCATTTTGCCCGTTTGAGAGTGTGGGGTTTGACCTTCTTACGCTTTCTTGTCACTTGGGAGGCGATCGAGCATTCAGGTCCTGGGATATACGATCAAGCCTATTTAGATTATGTTTACAAAATCATAAAGAAGGCTGGGGAATATGGTTTTTCACTCTTTATCGATCCGCACCAGGATGTTTGGAGCCGATTTTCAGGTGGAGATGGAGCTCCAGGTTGGACCTTTGAAGTTGTAGGGATGGATCTGACCCAATTCGATGCTGTTGGTGCAGCCATAACCCATCAGATGCATGGAGATCCATTCCCACGCATGATCTGGCCGACAAATAGCCAAAAATTGGCTGCGGCCACCATGTTCACACTCTTTTTCGGTGGAAATGATTTTGCACCCCGGACCAAGGTAAATGGAGAACCGGTCCAGGATTTTCTCCAACGTCATTATGTGTCAGCTATCGCCCAAGTTGCTGACCGATTGAAGGAATTTACTCATGTCATCGGATATGACAC
>MGNI01000037.1:13079-15963 GCA_001795115.1 Chloroflexi bacterium RBG_16_48_8
AAACCGGGTGGGTACATCAACCTTGGACCTTCCCCCACGCCATATCAATCCATGCTTCTCGGAGCCGGCCTGCCGCAAGAAGTCGATGTGTATAAGGTGTGGGTATCCGGAGGCAGGAAATCGGGGACCAGGATCCTCAATTCGGAGGGTACAAGCGTATGGTTGCCCGAATATGATTGTATTTGGCGTCAGAATGGGCTTTGGGATCTGGATAGAAGGGGGCAACCAGTACTTCTGCGTCCTGACTATTTCATGAAGGTTAATGGACAGGAGGTCAATTTCACCCAGGATTATTATCGTCCCTTCGCTAATCGGTTTGCGGAGGGTATCCGATCTGCGGATTCAAAGGCATTGATCTTCTTAGAGAATGAATTTGGCCATGAACCACCTGATTGGGGACCTGACGATGCTGCAAACATTGTATGGGCACCGCACTGGTACGATGGGTTTACCGTCCTGTTGAAAAAATTCAGCCCGCATATTGCCGCGGACGCTCTCAAGAGGAGCTTAGTATTGGGTTCGAAGAACATCCGGAAATCCTTCGTTCAACAAGTAGGCCATTTGAAGCGTTGGGCTGAGGATCGATTGGGTGATGTCCCTACCGTTATAGGCGAATTCGGAATCCCATTCGATTTAAATGAGAAGGAAGCCTACCGCACAGGAGAATTCAGCAGCCATGTAAAGGCTATAGATCGGAGCTTCAAAGCCATCGAGGCTAATCTTGTAAATTGTACTTTGTGGAATTACAGCGCCGATAACACGAATGAACGCGGTGATCAATGGAATAATGAGGACTTCTCGATCTTCAGCCGCGATCAGCAAGATGATCTTGACAATATACATTCAGGGGGTCGGGCATTGGAGGCTGTTGTCCGACCCTATGCTATGAGGATTGCCGGGGAACCCCTCCGAATGGATTTTGATCTCCGAAGCAGGAGATTCGAATTTGAGTTTCGCCACCATCCGGCAATCACCGCCCCAACGGAAATCTTTATTCCGAATCAACAATATCCTGATGGATATAACGTAGAAATATCAGACGGAGATTTTAATTTAGAAACTAAATCTCAGCGCTTGATTTATTCGCACTCATCATCCATTGGCATTCATACTCTTCGAGTCACTCCCAAGCCTTCAATTTGACTATGCCCCAAAAAATTGTGGAACACCTTTCTCCTTTTGCTGAAGATGAACGACACCTTTTTCTTAAGTTCTTCTCAGGGCGGCTGGCGAGCCACCCCTACATTCTCCCGCTGCCGGTTGATCTTGGTCTCCCACGCTGGTTGAGCTTGTCGAAATCAGCGAGGGGTTCGAAAAAACTTCCCTCCGTTATAGGTTGGTTTCACTCTAAGCTAGAAGCAATCTGCTGCATCAGTTCATCTACAGGCACGTACATCCTGCCGCCATTCTCTGGCGCGCCGTAGTCTTGTATCCAGGCGATTTTTCCATCTTCACCCACCAGAACGAAAGTATGACCGGGTTCGCCGGTACCAACAGCCCATTGAAGGACACCGTAGGAAGCGCTCACCTGTCCGTTGGGATCGGTGAGGAGTGGAATCCTTGTTCCATATTCCGCAGCCATCTCCGATAATTCTTCAACCGGATCAGAGGCGATGCTCAAATAGGCAATGTTGAGGTCTTGAAATTCAGGGCTGGCCTGCAGATCTACGATCTGCTGCATACACGACGGTCAGCCCTTTGCCATATGGAAATAGAGCAGGACGGGTTGTCTACCCTCGAAATCGGACAGGGATACTTCTGTTCCCCCGGCTGAGCTTAAAGTGAATGCTGGAGCAGGATCTCCAACTTTAATCAGTTCTGAAGAATTACATGCCGAAATGATGGAACTGCTCAATCCCAGGAAAGAGATGGTAATCATTTTACGTATACCGTGAAGAATCACGCGCAGAGGGAGTCGATTTTCCATTATTTATTACCTCACCTTTTGATTTTTTCTGCCAACTGCTTCCGACGGAGCAATGATGCATGGATAGCAACAATAACCATGCTCAACATGTGCCTTGAACCAGTTGTCTTGTTCGGACAGCGGTTGTTTGTGATGCATCAGAGGATTGACTTCATTCTCGCTCGTCATGAACTTGATGAAATCAACTCTGCGAATATTCGATCATATCCACAAAATCACCATGCCAGGTGTGCATCCATACCTATCCGATCTCGCCATGGACACTTAACATGCCGATCACCTCACTATCTTTCAAGGTGTGGAGGGTTTAATATCCGTAAAATACATCGACTTCCTCGTCAACTGAACTGCCGGGTATGCTTCTATCGAGTTCTCTTTGAGCTAATTCACGCGCATGCTCAGGAGATATTGACAGCTCATCCGCAGGTACGCTGATGAAACCTCCCATCATTCCCTTGCCTCCCATCATGCCGTACTTCGTGTTCCACATCATATTGGGTCCCGGCTCAGGATGGATGGCAGCAGTGACGGGATCGATCAGGAATTCAAACGCGTTTATTCCCGCATCGGATTCAATCGCTTGGGCATAGAAATGATTATCAAATTGCATTAACTCAACGATTTCCAATGAAGATCCCCAATCGTCCTCAATATAACTTTCCGCAATCTCAACGGCTTCATCGAGAGAGAGGAGATCACCGTTTTGTGGTAATGGTCGAATATTCGGCCAACTTCTACCCATCATTCCCCTGAAACCCCCGAAGCCATGCATCCAATCGCTCATACCATAGAGGAAATGGCTCCCAGGCAGGTTTAAAGCCTGAAATCGTCCAAAATTAAAGACCATCCCAAGTGCGACTCCGCTGGCTAGTAGCACAATTGCGATTGCGATGATTGCACCGATTTTCCATCCATTGCTCATTTCTTTCACCTCTTATCTTCTTGTAATATTTGGCG
>MGNI01000037.1:16020-16354 GCA_001795115.1 Chloroflexi bacterium RBG_16_48_8
AGCTAATGCAGATTCGGATGTGTCCCCAGCCTGGGGTTTCAGAGAGTCACTAACCCTTGGGAAAAGGTTGTTTAATAGCAAAATTACCAGGCCTATAACGAACACCCAGAACAATACCATCAGGATGAGACCAAAACCATAGCCCATTCCCATTATGACAAAATTCCTTTCCTGCCTTTCCCATTCGGATGATAATCCTTCCGTGATCATAGTATAGCCAGGCAATACAACAGCTGATTGAAGGTTTCGTGAAGGTTTGATGACAATTGGATGCGTTAGATGGCGATTGGCAGGGAAAAGGTGAAGGTGCTCCCCTGGTCGAGTCCGGGACTTT
>MGNI01000037.1:16383-36168 GCA_001795115.1 Chloroflexi bacterium RBG_16_48_8
ATGTTTGGCGATGGTCAGACCAATACCACTGTCGCCGCCCACGCGGGAGCGAGACTTATCCACTCTGTAGAAGCGGTCAAATACATGTGGTAAGTGTTCGGAAGAGATTCCAATACCTGTATCGTGTACTTCGGTCACGATTTGGTGATTGTCAATCCTGGTCCGAACTGTGACCTCTCCGCCGGGAGGTGTGTACTGCAATGCATTCCCTAAAAGGTTCAACAGGACCTGGGTGAGACGATTGGGATCTGCCCGTACAAGAGGCAATTCCTCTATGGTCTCCATGTTCATACCAACGCCTTTATCCTCGTACTGATTCCGAAGGTGGTCAACAGCAGTCTGGAGGATTTTGTTAAGAGAGACGAGTCTGGTTTCGAGAGGGATTTGGCCGGACTCAGCACGTGATAGCTCTTCTAAATCATGGACCAGACGCTGAAGTCGGGATACTTCGCGTTGAACGCCCATAAATGTAGCAGGATCAGTGGGTAGTACTTCGTCAATCAATCCTTCCATGGTGCTTTTAATGCTGCTCAGCGGTGTGCGTAGCTCATGGGCAACATCCCCTATCAGCTCTAATCGCCGATGGTCTGTTTCTTCCAATTCCTCAGCTATTTGGTTGAAAGATTGTGCCAGTGTGCCAAGTTCATCCTTGCTATGAACCGGTATGCGTTCATGGTAATCACCTGCAGCGATTCGATCGCTGGCTTTCATCATCGCCTGGATCGGACCGATAATTCGCCGAGCAGTAAAGATGCTCACTGCGATGGCTGCCAATAGAGAAACGAGGATTGCCACAGTTAAGATCTCTGAGATGGCTGAATCGAAGTTCTCCATAAGGTCCACAGCCAGACCTGGATCGTTTCCCAAAGCAGCCTGCATGCGAGCGATATGCCGATTTAAAGCATTTGGAGCTAGGAACTCGGCTGTCCCAATTAATACGATGAAGGCAATGATGATGATGACAAAGTAGGAGAGGAAAAGTTTCAACCCCAATCTTTCCCGGATGGGTGCAAGAAATTTCATGCTGGGTCATCCTGGAAACGATATCCCGTGGCACGCACAGTGATAATGAGTTGAGGGTTTGCCGGGTCGTCTTCGAGTTTTTTTCGCAACCGACCGATGTGAACATCAACAACACGTTCATCGCCATAGTAATCATATCCCCAAACTTATTCGATGAGCTGTTCTCGACTTAAAACTCGACGATGGTTTTGAGCCATTGCGTACAGCAAGTCAAATTCGATGGGAGTGAGATCAACCGATTGCTCACTTTTCCAGACTTGTCGGGTATCTGGATCCATGCGTAAGCGCTCAAAGATCAAGGGTGCATCATCTTGTTCGATCCCTCTGCCGCGACGAAGGATGGCTTTTATCCTGGCTGTCAATTCGCGTGGGCTAAAAGGTTTGGTCATGTAATCATCAGCACCCAGGGTTAGACCGAGGACTTTATCGATTTCATCGGTTTTGGCTGTCAACATGAGGACATATACATCCGACTCTTTTCGAAGCTTCCTCAGCACCTCTAAACCGTCCATTCCCGGAAGCATAATATCAAGCACAATGAGATCAGGTTTGAAGGTTCGAGTAGTATGAAGCCCAGATGACCCATCTCTCGCTGTGCGGGTGAGATAGCCATCTTTCTCCAGATAGGCTTGCACGTTATGGAGAAGGGTTTCCTCGTCGTCGACGATGAGTATTCGATAGCTCATAAGACCGTTTTCATATCCTTGCATACTGGTTCATTCAGAAGGAAGCAACTTCATTGATCTCGTCCAAATAGTCTAACCAGTGTTATACCAGAATGATGAATGGTTTTGCACGAATCTGAAGGATCATACCCGTGTCTAATTTCCCCGATTTTTCCAGGGACTCATTTTCTCCATTGATCCTCTATTTGAATTCGATGAGTCCACTGAAAAAAGCCTTTCAAGTTAGAAGAGAGAGGCCTATGTGGGGGTGCGGGCGCTGCCCGCACCCCCACATAGGCTGGTTCCTCTAGCTGAGTGGCTTTTTTCAGGTCAGTCAATGATGGTTTATAAAAGTCTTTCCAGGAGGTCTATCATCTCTGGATCACCACCTGCTGGTGGCACCCAATCAATCTGCACAACCTCAACCTCTTGCTGCTCTAAACTTTCCGCAAAGCCCTTTAGGCCTACATTGATCACGACCAGTGGTTCATGAAGGAGTTCTTCGATCTTATTCTGCATCTAAACCTCCTTTGCAGGTTTAAGTAGCTCGCAGCAGAAAAGTGAAGCTTTTGCGTTGCTGTGGAAAAGAATCACACCCGCTTCCTGCAGTAGTTTGGCCTGTAAGTCCAATTCCTGTGGATCCTCTTGGGTCCCACAAATCGATGCAACGACGGCCAAATCACCTGCATGCTGTTGCATCCTTTGCTTCGCTTCTACAATGGCATCTAGCAGTTCACCCACAGGATCCATGGAGGCGTTGTATCCTAGAATGAAGTCAAGCAGCAAGATTGCGACCGATGGGTCATAGCTCTCCGCTAAAATACGTTGTTTACGCATTGTGCCATCGATCATCGGATGGGGTTTTCCCAAGGTGTAGGCATCATCACCCATGTCAATAAGCGTGTGCTTATAACTATGGTCAGGGTGGGTTAGTTTGTATTGAGGCTTCAGCGGTGCATTTGAGTAGACTTCAATCCCAGCCTCAAGCAGGATCTGTTGTGATTGGTGGCAGAAGGTCCCCCCAGCCAATAAACCCCGTAGATAACATTGCTCAGAGGACCACTTTGCTCGAGTCTGTCTGGCCAGTCCATGTTCCGTCTCTGTAAGTTGAATACCCGGTGTGGATTCTCTCTTGCCGCTAACTTGGATTGCTGAGAGAACGGCATCGTCGATCATTCGAGCCCATAGGATCCCGGAGTTTGTATTCACATCTTCTGGAGGCGTGCCCAGGAAGCATGCCACAACCGGCCTGGTGCAGTTTTTTAGTCGTGCGACCAAATGGTGAAGTGTTTTTTGACCGGGGGGTTTAGCAACGATCGCAATGACCTCGGTTTGCTCGTCAGTTTCAAGCGCATCTAGTGCCATTAAGGTTGTCACACCCCCGATCTCATCTGAAAGGTCGTGGCTTCCTGTACCAAAGGCGTGAGAAATACCGTAGCCCGCATTGTGTACCTGGGAAGTAAATTCCTGCAGTCCCGTTCCTGAAGGACCGATCACGCCAATCGTGCCATTGCGCACGACATTGGCGAAACCAATACCGACACCTCCAAGGATGCTTGTACCACAGTCTGGTCCCATGACGAGCAATTTGTGTTCAGAGGCGAACTGCTTGAGCTTGAGTTCTTCCTCAAGAGGGACGTTGCTGCTGAAGATAAATACGTTAAGGTTGGCTTCCAAGGCCTTCATAGCTTCACGGTAAACATATTCCCCTGGGATGGAAAAAGCCGCAAGATTGGCGAAGGGCTTTTCTACCAGGCCTTCTTCAAGTGAATGAAGATGTGACGCGGGTGCGCTCGCTTCTTGGGATATTAAAGCTTGATCCAGATTGGCTAAGACAGTCTCGACGATCTGAGGCGTCTCCGCGATAACAGTAACGATGAGGTCGTTGGGTTGAGCCGATTCAATTTCCTCACCGTGAAGGCCGAAATTAACCAAAAGCTCTTTGTTCTTCTCGCTGGCCATCAGGACGGCTGTCTGCTGCACACCCTGGATCTGAGAAAGACGATTGTTGACTCCCATCAAGAAGACTGAGTCATAATATTGGTTTTTCCGAACGATGAAGCCAGTTGCCATATTGGTTTTCCTTATCCAGGTTCGTGTAAATTACTGTGAGTTATATCGCTGACCAAACGCGATCAAGGCTTGTTTAAAGCATTCCATAGGCGCCCGCACCAAACCAGCTCCGATGATCGGGTATCCAGGATCCTTGTGGGCAATGGCCGTGTCGATGATGGGTGTGAGGTTGGTTTGAACCACTTTTCGAATGTCGATTCCTATGGAGATGCCTGCGAAACCCAGGGCTGGCATAAGATAGGTGGGGTGAGCTTTTGTGGTGATCTTTTTCATTTCTCGTGTGTATGCAATAGCTTCTTCTGGAGTGCCGCCTACGAGGGCGAGAATGCCAGGCGCTCCACCAAGGGTGAAAGCGCCCCAACCCACAGTCTCGGTGATAGCAGAATCTCCCATGTCGAGGCCAGCATCTTCAGCTGTGTATCCGGGTAAATACAAGCCATCCACAACAGGTGCTGGTGCGGTGAACCATGCCTCCCCCAAACCGCTGATGCGGATTCCAAATTCGGTCCCATTGCGAGCCATCGCTGTTACAACTGTGCTGTATTCGATGTTGCTGGCAGGATCTGCGATAGCTTTCCCGCAAGCCATAGCCAGTCCTAAGAAAATCAGATTATGTCTGGTGATGTATTTCAGCGTCGGCACGGCTGATTCTCTAAGGATTTCCGCTTCAGCCATGGCCACCGCCATGGCATTAGAAAACAAACTGGATGAAGCGCTGTGGCGATTGTGCAACTCATCACCCATCTGGAGTGCCTGGGTGATGATGGTCTTTAATTCAAGTCCCCCCATCTTTAAGAGAGCTTTACGCAGGGTGGGTCCCCAAACATCCCGCCACTGGTGCAGGCTTGCCAAGGCCTCCGGGCTGTAATCACCAAACTGTTGCCGTCCTTCAACCTGACGGCAGAATGCCCGGTTGCCAAAGGACTTGTTTTCGACTACCCAAACAGGAGCAGAGGGTGAAATGGTTCCAGCCATGGGGCCGACAGTCTGATGGTGATGATTGGGTTCAAGACGGATAGATCCTTTATCCAGCAAGGATTTCGCCTCATCGAAAGAGTCAGCCCAGCCTTCGTATAAGACCTGGCCGATGATGGCGCCTTGCTGCGCTCCGCACATGCGCTGCCATTTAATGGGAGGACCAGAGTGGGTGATCATCCTGCCCTCCAACCCTGGGATCACTTCGCCGGCGGGAGCGATGTCCACCAGTACAGGATCACCTGATATGAGTCGACGGGTGGCTTCTTCGTTAGCTATTTCAATCTTATGCTTGATATCCATGGTTCTATCTTCCTTTGTCAGGATGGGTTAGACGTTGAAATATGCAACCCAAGTTCATGCAGGGTAATTGAGTCAATCATAAGTAGCATGCTCGTTAATATGCCTGCCAGCATGTCCCAACCAGTGGAGTGGCCTAGTTGGATCACTTCTGAAATCAATCGACTCACGTTCTTCAAATCCTGGCTTGTCAATAAGGCATTGATAAGCATATGCAATGTTTCGGAAGCATGACCAGCAACATGGTCCTTCAACAAGGTATAGCTGATGATATTGGTTCGTGGTTTCGATCTTTCGAGGAATTGTGTCAGCTCATATGGTAAAAAATGATGAAAAGGTTCGAATAATTCCTGGAATATTGCCAAAGAGAAGAGTAATCCCCCGATGAAATCGTCGCCGGAAGGAGTGAGACCTTCGCCCAAACCAATCAATTCTTCGGCAGCATTGAGTATTCGGGGGAGATCGTGATCATGGCAGGCTTTGGCGATCTCTTTGATCGTAGTCCAAACAAATTCCTGTGCCGAGGTCAATTTCAAACTTGGGGTGGGGTGAAATCTGGTATGCCCTTGGGATAGATTTGTGATTTGTGGGATGAAGATGCCTAAACCAGCTGGGGATGGTAGATTTTCTAAGATGGGTAGAACGGCGACCAACCGCTCCTGAACAACGTCAAGTGATGCGAGTTCTCCAGGGTGAGGGCGCGGTTTTTCCCACTTCAAACTCTGACTGAAATCTAGAACGAGATTAGATCCAACTAGGATTTGTTGATGCTCTACATAGAAAGGAGTATCAGCTGTCAATCCAGGAAGTCGTCGACCCAGTTGAATGCCGCGTCGATGCATGGGGGCATTCTCGGATACTAACCAGGTTAGTTCATCCTGGGTGTTGTCCAGATACAGATAGGCGACCTTCGAGAACGCTGCCAAGACTTTTCCCTGTGAGTCAGGTTTGAGAAGGTCATAGGCAAGCTCGCCAATTCGAAGAATGGAAACCCTTGGATTTTTCAAACCAGATTTCATCCGCTTGGCAGTCAAGTCATCGGCAGGAGCTGTGCCCCTGCCGATGACTTTTATTTTTGGAACCAAGAATGTTACTTCGGGCTGCCGATGATGCCCTCTACGAACCAGTCCACAGAATTCATGAGATCATCGGTGAGGACTTCACCCTCAGCAACAACGACATTCCCATCCTGATCCAAGATTGGGCCGGCGAAAACCACGATTGTGCCATTTTCAATATCGGCACTCACCGCAAGGACTTCATCCTGAACCTCTTGGGGCACACGAGGCCCGAAGGGCGCCATAGCCATACAGCCGTCAAACAAGCTGCAGCGAAGGAAGATCGGTTCCCATGTGCCATCTATCACGGTTGATGCAAGCCAGGTCAGTGTGTCTCCCAGAGTGTACCCTGTGCCAGAGATCCAGTACTCCGGAGCAAACTCCTGGGCATGGAGTGATTGGAAGCCAATAGAGTACACTGCTCGGGATTCAGCCGTCGAAATGATGGTGGTAGGTGAGTCAACATGCATGGTGATGACATCTACGCCCTGGTTGATGAGCGAGTTTGTCGCATCGGCTTCTTTGGCGCTGTCACCCCAGCTAAAAGTGAAGGTTACAGTAGTTTCCACATCGGGATTAACTGAGGCTGCACCGAGATGGAATGCGTTGGCGAACGTAAGTGTCCATCCTAATGGGAATGCAGCCACAAAACCTAACTTGTTGGTTTCCGTCATCTTTCCTGCTGCAACACCCATGATATACCATGCATCCGGGGGTTCACCGAAGAAGTTGGCGAAGTTTTCTCCCATCTCCCAACCACCGGCATGCTCGAAGATGACATCAGGGTACTTTTGGGAAAGTTCCAGGGCAGGATATTGATGATTGAAGGCTGTTGCAATGATCATTCCTGCGCCTTGCTGGATCATGTTCTCCATTGTGGTTGTAGCACCAGCCTCTTCGGGGACATTCTCGGCCTCGATGATTTCCACGCAGGGTATGTTCTCTTTTATTGCCATGACGCTTTCATGCATGGCCTGATTGTAGCCTGCATCGTTGATAGGGCCACCATGGAGAGCACCGATGATCAGACAAGCTTCCTCCTCGGTCGGTGGGGGAGAGGTCGGTTCTGTGGGAGCCTCAGTCGGTGTTTCTGTTTTTGCGCAAGCTGTGAGTAATAACAAGCTGATTACGGTGATCGCTAACATGGATTGAAAAAATTTGCTCTTCATGTTTTCTTCTCCTCACTTAGGGAAATTATGATTGTTACGAATTTTAGATTTTTCTTGCGTTGTGTTCAGGACGCCTCCTTTTTCTCTCGTCGTCTTCTCTCTCATTCGGTTCCTTGGTAAACACGTCCAAGACTTGCAGGGGCAGAGTGTTTGGGCGTGCCACCCCAGGCGATGAGTACAAGGATGGTTAGAATGTATGGAATGGTGTCCAGCAGAAACGGTGAGATCTGAATACCGCTCGACTGCAGGAGGAGCTGAAACGCGACCGCACCACTAAAGAGTAAAGCTCCTACAATCGCTCTTAATGGATTCCACTTGGAAAAAATCACCAATGCAACCGCAATAAAGCCACGCCCTGCTGTCATGTACTCTGTCCAGTTCATCGTGTAAGCAATGGAGAGATGAGCAGCACCGAGGCCGACAAGAAGACCGCCAACGAAGAGCGCTTGGTACCGGATCCTGAGAGGGTTGCGCCCGGATGCATAAGCCGTATCCGCATTTTCTCCAACTGCCCGTAGGCCAAGCCCCCATCGAGTGTGGAAAAGAAGCCACCACACAAGAATTGCCGCTGGAATGACTAAGTAGATCAACAGATCAAAATTGAACAATGAACTGTACAGTACAGGGAGGTTAGACAACCCTGGTAAAGATATTCGTGGCAATCCATTTATCTTCGCACCTACATAGGATCTTCCGATCCACGCACTTAGACCAAAGCCAAAGAACATCAAAGCCAAACCGCTGGCCAGCTGGTTAGCTCGACGCGAAATCACTAAGAAACCCAGGATCATGTTCATCAAAGCACCAGCGAGGATAGACACAAGCACACCCAGGTATGGATTATCAGTTATGGCTGTAACGGCAAAACCTGATGATGCGCTTACCAGCATTACTCCTTCTAGCCCGAGATTTACAATACCGGAACGCTGATCGATGATTTCACCCAGGGTTGTATAGAGCAGGGAGGTGCCTGAAAAGATCGCGCTTGATAGGACACCCAGAACGGAAAGTAATGTCATGCTTCTTTCCTATTAATTAGGAAACTGGGTCGGGCGAGGACCACAAAGAGCGTAAAGGCAAGAAGAACATTGATGACTGCATAAGGTAGATCTCGGGTTAATTGCAGCAGGTTTCCCCCGCTAAAAATAATGGATATAACGAATGATGTGAGAAGAATGCCCAGGGGGGAGCCACCTGCCAACCAACTGATCAAAAAGCCCATATAACCAATGCCCCTCGAAAAGTTGACCAGAAGAACTCCATAGTATCCTGACACTTGGGTCATTCCAGCCAGGCCTGCGATAGCCCCACCAATGCACATTACAGCTATCAAATATGTTTTAACAGGGATGCCATTACGTCTTGCCGCCAGTGGGTTGCCACCGATAGCCCGCATTTCCAATCCCCAGCGGGTGTATCTCATCAGGAACCAGAATAGCACCAATAGTGCTAGACCGATGACTAAACTTAGATCAATGCGTGTATCGAAAAACTTTGGGAGTCGGGCAGAAGGCGAAAAATTGGGAGTCTTATTGGTGTCCATCGGTGAATGCCAGAAGCCAAAAACGAAGAAGGACACAATCATCGGAGCCACAGAATTCAATAGTAATGTGGTGATCGTCTCGTTTACGAGGCCTAACGCTCGTAGGTATCCTGGGATGAATGCCCAAAGCGCGCCCCCGATCATTCCCAGCACGATCATAAGTGGCAGTAAAATCCATGAAGGCGAATTACTGAAAGCGAGAGCTCCCCAAGTGGAAAAACAAGCTCCCATGTAGAGCTGTCCTTCCACCCCAACGTTGATCAAACCTAATCGCGAAGGCAAGGCTACCGCCAATGCCGTCAGAAGCATGGGACTCATAGCCACAACAACTTCAGAAAAGCCATAGGAACTTCCTAGGGTTGAGGTGAAGATGTCCCGGTAGGATTGGATCGGATCTTCACCTGAGATCAGCAAGATGAGTCCAAAAAATAGGAAGGCAATCACAATCATGAGCCCATAGCGAACAAGAAAATGCATTAATTTCTCAGCAATAAAAGATGATCGATTTCGGGCATCAGGACTTTGTGTCATGTTGAACCTTGGTTCCTGTCATGAGATGACCAATTTCATAACTATCGGTTTCTTTGGGTCTAAATCTCCCCACGATCCTTCCAGCATAAAGGACGATGAGTCGATCGCTAAGCTTGAATAATTCTTCGAGAGATTCCGATATGAGCAGCACGCCGGCGCCATTTTCGCGAGCTTGGATTAACGCGCTATGGGCTGCAATGGTGCTTTGCACATCCAAGCCGCGAGTAAGGTAGGATGCGATGATCAGGCGCGGATCATGGGTTAATTCTCTTACAATGATCATACGCTGAAGGTTTCCCCCGGAGAGTGACCTGGCGGGTACGTACCAAGGCAAGGAAAATCCCATCCTTTTCATCGTATTTTCGATGTCGGTCATCACTGCCTGCCAGTCCATTCTAAGGCCACCTTGACGAGCGTATCGCCAAGTCTTTGTCACCGCCATGTTTTCTAGGACAGTCATGAAGGGCGCGGCAGCCATGGTCAATGGATTCTCAGGAATGTAACTAATACCACTTTTACGCATCCTTTGGATGGAATGATGGGTGACACCCTTACCAAACAAGTTCTTGGTTCCTTTGAGGCATTTGATCATTCCTAAAACAACGTCCCCTAATTCTTTTTGACCATTACCAGAAACCCCTGCAACCCCGACGATCTCTCCTGGGCAGACCTCAAGATCAATATCAACCAAGTTGACCCCCAAACCTTCACTTCGTGTGTACACACCATGTAGTTTCAATAGAGGTTGGAGAGCACCTTTTCGAATTACGCTGCGACTTACTTCTACATCAGAGAGTTTCTTCTCGAACATCATTTCTACCAGCATGCTCTCACTTGCATCCGGTTGAGGCACAGTTCCAACCACACGTCCGCGACGCAAGACCGTGATGCGGTCTGAACACTCCATAACTTCATTGATCTTGTGGGTGATCAGGATGATTGCTAAACCATCCTTTCGTAAGCCGTCCAAAACCTGGAATAAAGCGTCCACTTCATGGGGAGCGAGCACCCGGGTTGGTTCGTCCAGGATCAGCAGGCGGGCATCCGAGAGCAGCAATTTCAAGATTTCAACTTTTTGTTGTTCTCCAATCGATAGCTCGGAGACCATGGCATGAGGATTAACCTTCAAGTTGTAGCGTGCCGAAAGCTGCTCAATCCGCAGGTTAACGTCTTTTATATCCAGTACAGCTCCAAGATCAGGTAGGAACAAAGCAATGTTTTCAGCGACGCTGAAAGCGGGGATGAGGGTGAAATCTTGAAAGACCATCCCGATCTGCGCTAGACGTGCATCGTGAGGAGATTGGATCGATAAAGATTGGCCGTCGAGAAAGATACGACCTGAATCAGCGCGGTAGAAGCCGTACAGGATTTTCATCAAGGTGCTCTTGCCGGCTCCATTTTCACCAAGAAGGGCGTGGATCTCTGCGCGATAGATGTCGAGATCGATGCGATCGTTTGCTACCACGCCAGGAAAAGTCTTGCTGATCTCTCGCATTGAGATCATGAGGGTTGGGTGACTTTCCGGTGGGAGCAGTTTGGGCATGGAATAATCCTGAGGAAGGACGATCGGTAGACGGCACTTAGCTAACGGTAAAACCGTTCGTAAGCCTTACAGCTTCATCTTAAAGGAGTTAGCGCATTCCCGTAAGCGTAGAAAGTTGGGGTTTTCATGAAATGGAGGGTGAGTAAAACCTACGCGTTTCGACCCCGTATTTTCTACGGGGTCGCTCAATGTATTGATCTTGCTATTCTTGATCGATCAAGCCGTGCTTTCGAGCATAACGGACGAGATCCACCCGACTTTGCAACCCTAATTTTCCGCACAAGTTGGCTCGGTGGCCCTCAACCGTGCGAGTGCTGATCTTCAGTTCCTCACCTATCTGCCGATTGGTATATCCTTGAACGATATATTTTAATACTTCCGTCTCTCGTGGGGAAAGCGTTTCATAGGTTTTTCCCTTAGGGCTTGGAGGGCTGACTGTTTCGTCGAGCAATTCGCGCACCAAAGCTGGATCAATATACATGTCACCCCGCATGAGAATGTTAATGGCTGAGATAAGCTCACTCTCAGCCGCCCGTTTGAGGATGTATCCAGAAGCACCAGCGCGAATCGCTTCGCGAATTAAAGCCTGATCCTCGTGGATGGTTAAAATTAAGATGTGGATGTCAGGGAAACGTGGTTTGATCTTCTTTGTAACGGCAATACCATCCAGGTCTGGCATACTAAGATCAAGCAGCAGGACATCAGGATTGGTTTCCTCGACTAACTCAATAGCCTCGTATCCCCCGGTTGCCTCGCCAACTAGTTCCATGGATGGGTCCTCTTTCAATAATGTGCGAAGCCCCGTGCGAACAATGGCGTGGTCATCCGTGATCAGGATTTTAGGCATCGCTGGGTACCTCCACGTTCACCGTCGTTCCTTTGCCGGGTGAGCTTTCGACCGTAAATTTGCCCCCGAGCATCTCCACTCTCTCACGCATCCCGAATAAACCGAGATGATCCTCAAAGGTGGGTGAGGTGGGGATGAATCCAACCCCGTTGTCCTCGATAGTAGCAGCTACGTGACCGCTGCGTTGGCTGATGAGTACATCCACGCAGGTAGCTTGTGCATGAAGGACAACGTTCGTTAATGACTCTTGGACGATTCGAAAGAGGGCTGTTTCTAAGTCATTTGGCAGGCGTTCTTTCTGTATGCCCACGGCTTCGAAGCCTACCTCTATGTTGTACTGCTGGCTGAATTCACTCACATACTGCTCTAGCGCAGTGACAAGCCCGAGGTGATCTAAGCTGGCTGGCCGCAAATTGACAGCCAGTTTGTGGAGATTATTCTGGAGCTCGTATGTTGTTACTTTCAATTCGCTTATCCTATTACTCACTACTTTGGGCTGATCGAAGTCGCGCTCTAGTAACCCCAGTTGGACCATCAATCCTGCCAGCAGCTGACCTGATTCATCATGCAGCTCCCGTGAAAGATGCAGGCGTTCTTGTTCTTGTGCTTGCATAAGGCGTTGGGAGAGAGCATGCAGCTGTCGATTGCTCCTACGGACTTCTTCAAACAACCAGCTATTTTGGATGACAACCGCTGCCAGGTTGGCGTAGGATTGGATAAGAAGTTGTCTATCTTGTGTAAAGAAGCTCTTATCCTTACTGAGGAGTTTTAGAATTCCGAAAGGTTTACCACTGAAGACCAGAGGTATGGAGGCATAGGATTGGTGGGCTGGATCTGATCGAGATACGGAATGGGGCATTTCCTCAATGGTTCGCAATCTTGCCACATTGTAATCTTGGGGTGGCGTATCGTGATCCCAGAAGGATTTTAAGTCTGGGATCGCTTCGATGGGCACTCCGTGAGCAGCAGCAAGGCGACCTTTGGAGCTCCCGATACCATCTGTCTCGATCCAGGTGGCGTCCAATCCCAGATGGGTCACGGCAAGATGACAAATGGCGTGGTAAATAGCGGGAATGTCGGAGTTATCTAAGAAGGTCTTTGAGGATTCATTTAAGGTTGCTAGTTCATCCGCGCGCTGGCGGACCGCTTCTGCAGCCTTAAAGCGTTCGAGGGTAGTAGCCGCGAGGATAAGAGCCGTGAGTGACACGACACCTGTAAAGGTCTGTAGTAATACCAAGCTGTCGTTTATTGACTGTAAGGAGAATGGACCGATACCCTGTACAGTCCACCAGATCGCGATGCCGGAGATGAGAAATACAGTAGTTGTAGCTCCACGCTGGCCGAAGCGTAATGCAGCCCAGATAATAACTGGAAAGATCAGATAAATGAGAGCCTGGTGGTAGATGCTCGCTGAGGGTCGATCGCTGAAGACATACCATGTAACCAATACAAGTAATAGGAGAAGCACAAACCCTTCGCCTTTTCGGCGGAGCTCGGAATGAAGGGGAGTTGGAGTTGCCCAGACCAGAAGTGCAGGGGCTATGACCAGTGCGCCAAGTAAATCGCCTATCCACCAGGTGATCCAGATGGCGCTCAGACCTTCCGGTCCTGCCAATCCTGTCAGTGTAAGTGTGGCAGTTCCAATCGTAGCGCTGATCGTTGTGGCAAACAAGGAGACGATAGCTAATCCGATAACATCCTGGATCCGATCAATGGCACTGTGAAAGTTGAAGAAACGCTTTAGGAGATAAGCACCCGCCAGGGCTTCCAGGGTATTCCCGAACGCCATGCCGATAGCAAGGTTGACGGGCGCACCTGTCAGCAACGAGCCCAACAATACCCCGAGGCTGACACCCGGCCACATACCGTAACCAAAAATGAGAAGTGCGGCAAGCGCGATGCCGGTTGGAGGCCAAACTGGAGAGGTATTGATTTGGACATACGCCATCCTCAAACCAAGCCTGGCTGCTAAGTGGTACACAAAAGCAAGAAATAGGATCTTAAAGAGATAGATAAGGATGGCTTTAGGTTTATGTGGCTTCAATCTTTGGATTATGGTCATGGATTTTCGCGCAGACGATTTATTAGATTATATAGAGAAAATCTGTTTTGATCGAGGCAGAACTCTGTTTGCGAATATCATCCCTTCCTGATGTAGAAATTTCATATAAGACTCACCTGAAAAAAGGCTACTCAGCTTAGAGGAACCAGCATATGTGGGGGTGCAGGCGCAGCCCGCACCCCCACATATGCCTCTCTCTTCTATCTTGAAGGGCTTTTTCAGTGGGCTCATTCATATTTCTGTGATCAATTTCAGTAGGAGCTATGCTCTGGAAAGAGACCTCAGAGTTGGATTTTCCTTTCTCTCATTCTAGAGCCATACGTATATTTGGCTCTATGTAATCTTGTCCTGGTCCGAAGCTTTCGACGATTTCGTTGCTCCCTTCTTACTGTGCTTGCGTTGCTCTAAGGCCTCTTCTGCAGCTCTGCTAAAAGGGGAACCCGGGAAACCATTCGCAGCTTCTCGGAATTGCCGAACAGCCTGGGCTTCTTGACCTTGCTGTTGTAAGGCCACCCCAAGGTTGTAATGGCAAGCTGCCCTGTGACGAAGCCCCAATCCGCTCTCTTCGCCTTCCTCCAGCACCATCTCAAATAAAGACTGGGCACTTTGCGGATTCTCCCGGCGAATCTGAATGATCCCCATATTGACCAGCACAATGAGCCTGGATGGTTTGTCAGGGTACAGTCGTAAGGCGGTTTGCAAGATCGAGACAGCGTTCCGTTGCCTCCCCCGATTTGAAAATAAATTAGCGAAGTCCACCAGCAATCGGGAGCGCATCGTGATCAAGTAAATGAATATCAGGAATAGGACTGGGTTGACATCCGAGTTCGAGAAGAAATCCCCAGCTGCAATAAGCAAAGTGATAACAATGCCTTCGAGTGTAAATTGCATGGAGAAGCCTTCCCCTCGGAGGAGTGACATCCCTCCAAACAGGACGGCATATAAAAAACCAAGGAGAAGGATCAGGAGATGGGAGTCCAAGGCTAAACCTCATTCTTTCTGTGAGCATGGCTTATGCTCATCATCGATCACGGTTTATAGCTTTCGTAGCTTTCAGATAAATAATCGTTCAGCTGTCCGCTGCAACATCTCCACGCCTCGGACTTCCGTTTCGAAAAGAGGCACGATAGCCCTCACCTCACCGTCGAAAGTCGATTGGATTTTTCTCATGTACTCCGATTGCATGGAGATACGATTCTTGACGAAATCGGGAGCATCATCGGCTACAGATTCTTCATCGATCAGCATATTGACGATGACTCCACCCACAGGTATTCCAAAGTCCTCGAACCAGTTAATGAAACGTATGATGACTGCGATAGGCAAGGCTTCCGGAAGTGTAATAAAGAAGAAAGCCGTCAGGGCTGGATCTGTGAGAAGTTCTTTGGCGTGTTGCATCCGTTCGCGGAAGTTGAGAAGATAATCCATCAACGGATCTTTTTCTTGTTTCTTCTTGCTATAAGATAGCAGTTCGCGGAGAGAGGTAGCTTCCTCCCGGCTCTTGACCATCTTATTGACCCACAGCGAGTAGACGGAGGACATTCCCAGCAAACGTCGGGCATTGGCGGTGGGAGCTGTATCGAAAACGTAGGCTTCAAATTTATCCTCGAACATGAGATCGATCATATTCTCGAACATGGCCGATTCTTCAAAGGCCGGATTCATGGTTGCTGATTCGACAAATTCGTCAGCTTTGGTTTTTATGTCGGCGAATTTGAGGAACCAGCTGATCTTTTCACGGATTTCCTTTTTTGAACGCTCGATGGTATCGCGTGTATCAATTTCGTAGGCCATGAAATTGTCGACGCCTTTAACAGGAGTTGGTGCTCCGAACACATCCTGATCAAGCAAGCTCGTGAGGCTGTGTACGGGATTGGTTGAAGCCAGTAAAGTTCGCTTGCCCTGTTGCGCAAGCCAGAGTGCCGTTGTACCCGCAAGAACGGTTTTGCCTACACCCCCTTTTCCTCCGAAGAATGTGTATTTGACCTGTGGATGATCTGCAAGGAAATCTTGCATGGACTTCTCGATCATGAGTGAGCTCCTTCATCCATCTGGGAAGAATGCTTGATGGGATCAGCATTTGGACCAAACATGGCTTCTGCCATCCTCTCGATCATTGCCAAGCCGGTGACATCTCGCTCAAACTCTGGTATCCAGGCCAGGACTTGTTCACCAAAGAGTTCGTCGATCCTCTTCATATGTCTCCCTTGCATCTCCAACCTGTTACGCAGATAGTCAGGGATCCTTTGCTGACCCAGCTCGGTCGGGATGACACGATTGACCACATATCCACAAAGTGGAACATCATACGCGGCAAATAATTTAGCAGCCTTTTGGGTGTCTAATAATGCCATTTCCTCCGGGATGATGACGAAGAAGAAGGCTGTCTTCTCTTTATTGGTAAGGATGCCAGAGGAGGTGTTAATTCGGTACTTAATATCCATCAATTCCTTGAGGATCATGTCTTCCTCGGATTCTTTTTTACGTTTGATGAGTGAAGCGACTTTACTGAATTCTTCCATCTCCTGACGAAGCTCAGTGATCTTATCGATCCATTCGTCGTAAACACTGGCCATGCTCAGATAATAGAGGGCATGACCCAAAGGAACGAGATCATAGATGTAATAGTCATAGTCCTCCGCCATGACGATGTCGACGACCTGATCAAAGATAGCGCTCTCTTCCATAGCAGGTTCTGCTGCCGCTGCCTGGATGTAGGACTCAATCTCCTCCGGGACTTCCTCCATGCCATACATATCCAGGATCTTTTGGCGGATTTCATTCTGGTAGGCCTTGATATGTTGGTCAGCATCAATCTCTTGTGCGAAAAGATTGGGGATGATTTCCACAGGGCCTTTACCAAAAATGTCACGTTCAAAGATGTCTGAGAGAGAGGCTTGAGGATCTACGGAAAATACCAAGACCTTGAGTCCCTTTTGGGCCAGGTAAAAGGCTGTGGCGGCGGAGAACGTTGTCTTGCCAAGACCACCTTTACCCCCAAACATGATGTAACGACGGTTGGGATGCTCCTCGAAGATACGTGATAGTGATAACAAGGATGCCCTCCTAGGCTAGCGCGTCGGTGAGGTCTCTCTCGCGCAACATACGACGTTTCCAGGTCGAGATTTGGGGCACAACATAGGGAAGCAATCGGAGTGAGTAGTAAGGAGGTAGAATCGGTACCCCTAAAAGGTCACCCATCGTGATCAGGATGAATAAATGTTCCATGCTTCCCCGTGTTTTTAGGGCAAAACGGGTCATGTCGTGACCAGCCATGCCATAAATGAACTGAATAGTAGACTGCACAATTCTTTTTAATGCATTTTGTTCTTCTTCTGACATGACAGATGCCTCCACAGTTGCCAAATGTAATCTCAGGGTAATCGCAATTTAAATGGAATTGGAAAGGAATAGTAATTTATATACCCAGGTTTTTTTGATATTAAGTATTATCTTGATCTCGTGACCTCCTCACGGATGAGATCCGGGGAAGGCAATATCAGCCGATCTCCTGATCGATGATATCTGTAAAATCCCTTTCGCGAAGCATACTTCGCTGCCAATTCTTAAAAGCTGGTACTATAAATGGCAATAACCGCATCGAGTAATAAGGCGGAAGGACGGGGATCCCCAAGAGATCGCCGTACACAATGAATGTAAAAAGACGTTCCTGCTCATTACGAGCTTTTTGTAGTTCATGCACCCAATCATACACCGTCATACCATAAAAAACTTCACCTATCGTCCGAAGGATTTTTTCAATAAGCGTGTAAAGTCGCTTTTGGGCTTGAGGTCTCTTAATAGCCACCTTTATAGACACTCACTCGAACTGTTAGGTGGGATCAGGACTTGCAGAACCGATTTCAATGATATTCGATCTGGGCGATCAGCTTCCCTCATCGTCCAGTTCATTTCTCGAAATTGTTGCTGTACCTACAGGCCTTTCTTTAAGATAGGTTTGTAGCACACATTCCAGATGATCTTGATCTGAACCGACAAAGACTTTACGGCCATTCACGATGAAGGTTGGGTAGCGTCTCACCCAATATCGAAGACAGAGCAGAAACCCCTCCAACGATGTAGGATCAATCACACGGAAATGGATTCGATCAGGATAACGCCGAGTTATCTCAAGAATCCAATCGGTTAAATGGGATGCCTCTTCCTTAACATCTTCGGGGTATTTTTCGATCACTTCCTGATGCATCTGCTGACCGATTCCAGCATAATGGAAGACCTGCTCACAGTGCATGCAGTGAAAGAAATTTGTTAAAACTGGAGTGATAACTTGAATGGAAATCTGAGACATTGCAATATTATTACACAACCCTCCTGGGGGTGAGGAGAAGCGGTCAACCTTTCGCTTTTCCCACCCCCAGGGGTATCTACATGGGTACACTTCTCTCTTTATTGTTATCCGTTTTGCTCTGTACCCCGACATCAATTTGGATTAGGAGTCGGATAGCACCTCTCCTGATCGTCCATTGATCATCTTGAGCTGCTGCACTTTATGCTTCAGCAGGCTTCACCGCTCTAACTCTCTGGATGGCCTGCCAGGCGTCCACAATTAGAACAAGGGCTGCCAGAACCAAAACGATGCAGATGGCTCCAATAATCGCCGCAGCAGCTGCACCCTGAGTATTTGCTGCATCGGTTGCTGCTGGGAGATCTTTAAAGAAGCTTTTGTAGGCGATCCAGAGCAGGGCAGCGATGTCAGTGACGATCATGAAGATTGCCGGGTATAGCGCCCAGGTATGCTTTTTACCTTCTGACATCAACCACAACGACACCAGGAGGAGGGCCAAGCCAGCCATAAGCTGGTTAGCACCACCAAAAGCTCCCCAGATGGTTAGCCAGGGGATGATTAGGACGAAGACAAAGGTCAGCAGCAAGGCAATGATGCTGCCTACGTGAATGTTTTTCATCACTGGGAGTCTGTCCCCGAGCATTTCGGCACTGGCCACACGCATGAAGCGTACCACTAGCTGCATGATAGTGATGGCCATGATGGTCAGGAAGACGGAACCATAGGCAACACCAAAGTCAGTGGGAATGCCAATCTTCGCCAGGAAAGCGGCCATTCCCTTGGCGAAAACCCCCAGAGCAGCTCCTGCGCCGCCAGCATCCAGGTATCCTTGATAGCCTCCAAATGCGACCGTGGCGGCCAGGAAGGCGACGATGGCGAATGCTGATTCCATGAACATTGCGCCCCCACCGACAGGCAGCGCATCGGTTTCTTTCTCAAGCTGACGAGCTGTGCCGGAAGTGGATACGAGACTGTGCCAACCGGAGATGGCACCGCAGGCAATCGTGACCATGAGCATCGGCCACAAGGGTCCAGAGGCAGTGGTGAATTTAGTGAAAACGGGGAAATCCCCCATTCCAGGATGCCAGATCACCAGCCCGATCACACCTCCCAACATCCCCAGGGTTACGATCCAGAAGGATACGTAGTTGACTGGTTGGGCAAAAGACCAGATTGGTAAGACAGAGCCCAGGTAGCAGAACAGGAGCATCAGTAAGGTACCAATGACCTGCGCCTGTGTATTGCCCAGGAGAATGGTGGGATTATCTGCAGAGCGGTAGATCGATGAGAAGAAATCAGAAACGGCAGGCAGTGTGCCGACCCAGATTCCTACGAAAGTAACAACGACAGTGACAATAGAGGTCAGGATAATGTCCTGCTTCCAGCGGTAGGTCATCTGACCTGCCAGGACACCCATCAGAACGAGAGAGATCATCCCGAAGGGCACCTTTGGATTAGCCATCAACGTCTTTCCTACTGCGTTACCAAATGCTCCCATGATCAATAACAAATAGAAGTAAATGAAGATCATCAGGATGGTACGTGCTCGAGGTGAGATAAGTTTGTAACTTAGCGCACTCATCGTTTCCCCGTCACGGCGCACACCCATGATCATGGTGCCATAATCCTGCACCCATCCAATGAGGAAGACACCCAAGATAATCCATAACAATGCAGGCAGCCAACCCCA
>MGNI01000037.1:36218-38832 GCA_001795115.1 Chloroflexi bacterium RBG_16_48_8
GTAGCCGAAAAGGACGTTTCGGCTGGCCGGTGTGAAATCCACACCATCCATGTACATCGTGGCAGGAGTAGCTTTCGTGGGGCTAGGTTGGATGATATTTTTGTCGACCGCACGAGCATAAACACCATACCCCAACGCGATGCCAAGAGCACCGAGAAATAAAACTAGCAACGCATTCATAGTTTTTCACTCCTTATGAGTGTTGGTTATGCATCGTCATCGGTTAGAGATAAAGTCTGTGTTCCTCAATAGTTGACCTCCTTTGTTCAACGTTGCCCCGGATGTGCTCAACCTCATTCCATCAAACTTTTATAGGTTTTGGATGTGATCACTGAATAACATAACTTATTGTGGTAAGACATTCCTGGTGTGACAACACCAAAATCGCCTTTTGAGTTCTACCAACCCCCAGGACATTATCGAGGCAACGAAGTCGGATGATCTAAAATCCCGTTGGTTAATTTATCAACCAAAAAACCTTGTATAGGGTTATGCAAAATAACAATCGAGGAAAGATATACCAGGTGAACGGTATTTCGACATTTACAACACTAAGCTGTCCGATGCGATACGAAATACCTTCAGGAGTAATAAAACCATCATGGATTTTAATTGAGACTTACCACCCTTGACGATACTATCATACGACTTTCGCGAATCAGATTCAAGGGTTTCAGGCAGGAAAGGTTCAGTATGATGAGCTGTTTTAATAGGAATATCAGATTAACAGGTGTCTTTGGGGTGAGATACTCGCAGAGGGGGAACTGCAAGGCTCTCATACGGATAAAGCAAAAACGGCTGTGGGGCTTTCGATTTTATACGACCCTTAGCCGTTTTATTGAAAGGAACCTTATTCTAGGCAAACCGCTGAAAGTATTTTGATAAAATGAGTTGCCTGAATGGCGGTTTGCTTAAGTGATTGGCCAGGTTTTATGTTCGCTGTTTGTCAAATTACTTCCGGCCAATCACCTAGAGGCGACGCCGGGATTTGAACCCGGGAATGAGGGTTTTGCAGACCCTTGCCTTACCACTTGGCCACGTCGCCTTAGTATGGTTTGAAAAAACCTGCAACTCATCGAAAGCAGGTAATTTGAGGTAAGTCATCGATAGAGCGGGCGATGGGATTCGAACCCACGACCTACTGCTTGGCAAGCAGTCGTTCTACCACTGAACTACACCCGCATTTACTCTCTTATGTTGGGCGCGGGAAGTGTACCCTGAAAGACATAGAGAGTCAACTTTTATTGAGAGGGGGTACACCTTTGTCCAATCATTAAGACAATCTTCTATTAAAGGCATTACTCCGCTACCATGATTCATAAGAGGAAAGCAATTTGATTGCCCAAGCCCTATGGTTGGGTTTCGGATTATAGACCCGAAACGAGGTTGCCAAGGAAGAGAAGTACATAACCGACGAAAACAAACCAGAATTTATTGTCGCTAACAAAAGGAATATCAACAAAGAATCCAATTAAACCTAGCGCTACGAGAACGACAGAAACCCAGAACGTAGTTTTTTTTGGGGGCGTGAGTTTCATTTTTGGTTATCTCCTTTTAGAGCTTGGGCAATCAAAACCATTTTACTATGACCATGTAGATAAATTAAGGAAATGTTAAGGACACCCATGAAACTTTAAGGTTGTTTTTTCAAGATATGCCTCTCTCTTCTATTATGAAGGGCTTTTTTCAGTGGACTCAAGCTATAGGAATGGAGAAGTGAATACGAAGTTGGTATTCTTTTAAAGAAGCCACCTGCGGGGCGAACGTTCAATTGCACCTCCATATTGATTCCCCATTTGGGCGTCTCATTATTGAAAAGCACAAGCGTTGTTATGGCAACCAAACGCAGAATGTGTGGTCATGACTATCCAGGATCAATTACAAAACAGGTTCTTACAACTCTCACAGACGTGAAATACCTTATGAAAGGCGTGCAATTGATCGACTTTCTTTTTCGGGTTGCTAATGCTTTTTGCATTAAGATACACTTCAGCCGTAGGGTGATTACCAGGGTGATCATTAATCTCTGGATAGTTCTTGAAAGGGATTGGAATGGAAAATGGAAACCTGCCCATCAATCAAGTCGTTCAGGGTGATTGTGTTGAGATCATGAATCGTTTCCCTGAATGCTCAATTGACCTGATCTTCGCCAATCCACCTTATAACCTTCAGCTATCACAAGATCTCTGGCGACCTAATAGCACAAAAGTACATGCTGTAGATGATGCCTGGGATCATTTCAGTAGTTTTGAAGCCTATGATCAATTCAGCCTGAAATGGTTAAGCGCCTGTCGAAGACTTCTCAAGGATAATGGAAGTATATGGGTCATCGGCTCTTACCATACTATCTTTCGTATCGGGAAGATCATGCAGGATTTGGGTTACTGGATATTGAACGATATTATCTGGTTGAAAACCAATCCCATGCCCAATTTTCGCGGCGTGCGTTTCACAAATGCCCACGAGACCCTCATCTGGGCTGCGAAAGATCAAACATCAAAGTACACCTTTAATCATCACGCAATGAAGGAACTCAATAATGGCCTCCAGATGCGCAGCGATTGGGAGATTCTGTTATGCACCGGATCAGAGCGGATACGTATTAATGGGGAAA
>MGNI01000038.1:0-238 GCA_001795115.1 Chloroflexi bacterium RBG_16_48_8
GAGTGTACTCATGGTATCAACCTTCCTTTTCTTTACGTAACCATTTCAGAGAGATATTCCAACAGGTTTAGCCTACGACCCTGCCTTCTTGAGGAGATGCAACCCCTTAAGGATTGTGAACAGCCTGATCAGAAAAGCAGGTTCGATGCCTGATTCGCGTTTCTCCTTGTGGAGGATCATGCAGATGTTATCTACGGGTACAGCGTGTTCGTTTATCGGATCACATCGTTAAACCCAT
>MGNI01000038.1:317-787 GCA_001795115.1 Chloroflexi bacterium RBG_16_48_8
ATAGATGTTTATCTATCTGCCAGAAGGCGCACTCCGCGTAGGCTGATAACCTCTAGAACCATGATCGATTCGAAGGTGAGCCGTCATCATGGTTGCAAGTACATTGATCATGTAATGCGCCTCTCCTTTCTGAGAATGCCGTGCAAGTCTACAATGAAATCTGGGGCTGGTCAAGGGTGCGTATTTTCGCTCTCCTACAGTTTGAGGATAAGCGGGTTTTAAATAGCTTCCTGGAGTTTGAATCCCGTGCCTCTCAACGGATTGCATTAAGCAAGTCGGCCAATAATCCATAGGCCGTTGTGTGAGGGCCTGGATCCTCTTCCGTCAACGTCAGTGCCCCCAGGACATCGCTCTGAAATGTAACTGCGGAAGACGTTCCCATGACTGAGAATAGTGGTTCGCTCACGTCCACTTCCAGCGGACGAACAGATGCTGAAATTTGATCACCCTCATGTTGGGCAGCGCAGATT
>MGNI01000038.1:837-6317 GCA_001795115.1 Chloroflexi bacterium RBG_16_48_8
TATGCCTCGTATCCCTTCTCGAATAACATCATGAGGCTTTAGAGGAACATCCATGAGGACTGTGACAAGGGCGGATACTTTTATGGCTGCATCCCACCCATCTATATCCCCACTTGGATCTGTCTCCGCAATGCCGATCTCCTGTGCATGTGCTAGCGCGGCCTCAAAGCTTTTGCCTTCTTCCATTAGGGTGAGAATGAGATTGGTTGTGGAGTTAAGCACGCCTCGAAAGGAGTGTAAATTTGCAGCGGGCAATGCCTCGCGCCACATGGAGAAAACAGGTGCTCCATCCATAACAGCAGATTCAAATAGAAATGCGCGCTGTTTAGAGCGTGCAAGGGAGGATAATTCTCGATAGGCATGCACTACGGGACCTTTGTTTGCAGTTATGACATGCATATCTTTTTCCAAAGCGAGTTTCAAGTGATCGACAGCTGGTTGACCATTTTCGTAATTAACGGGGGTATTCTCGAAGAGCACATCCGCATTGCATTTGTGGATGAAATCATAACTATCTGTCGGTGGGTTGAATGTTGATAAAGTGGAAAGATCTCTGTCTAGGTTAGAAATTCTCAGGGCTTCTGCCAATGGGATACCCTCTGGGGCCAGGGCGGATCCATGGCTTCCTGTAGCGATGCCGGTCACAAGGAAATGAATGTTATATTTTCGTATGATTTCATCCCGTTTCGATAGCAATAATTTTGCGAGAGCACGTCCAACGTTCCCGAATCCAAGCAGCGCGAGTTTAATCTCTTGTGTCACGACATTCTCCTGATGCTTATGCTCGTTTACGGATTTGAAGCCTACGGGATTCTAACAGGTATTTAGATTCTACTACCGAGTAGCTTGAATGCCTCTCTCCTTTATCTTGAAGGTCTTTTTTCAGTGGACTCAATGCATGTTTCATTTGATGTTGGAATAGAGGGAGGTGTGGGCATCGTTGCCCCACGCCTCCACAATGTTCACCCAGGAGTGCCTGAAACAACATTTCCGCAAACACACCTATTCCTTTATCCCTCATGGTATCTTTGCACTCGTATCTAGCGAAGCGGAAGCGAACTTTCGTTTGCGAAGAGAGGTTCTTCTTCCCTCAGAACCTAGCGATGCTCTAGACCATTGGCCAAGGGTAGGGTCTATCTATAAATGGTTCAGGAAAACATCTACCCTCAAGTACACGTTCTGTGCGGAGGATGAGAGTCTGGAATTCCTCCACTGAGAGCAAATCGATGTATTTATGCTGAAGCTCCTCATCATCCAAAAGTAAGCGATAGAAAGCGCGTGTGTCTGCGATTAAATCATCTGGAATGAATTCATAAGCAAAATCCCAAATGACCGTGCGTAGCTTATCTTCCTGATGGAAGCAAATACCATGGTCAATGGACCAGATATGGCCATCTGGGCTCATGAGCACATGTCCGCCTTTCCGATCTGCATTGTTGACGAGTACATCGAAGAGTGCTACAGGTCTTAAACGCTGCTTCTCTTCATCGCTAAAGGTGAAGTAATGATGTTCAACATCTGCATCCACAAAGAGTTGCATTGAGCCAGGACCAGCAGGACCTTCCTGACGAAGGACTGTAGGTGGGACCAAATCCCATCCCAAGGCTTGGCTGGTGATATAGGCTGCGACTTCGCGCGCCGCCAGGGTGCCTCGGGGAAAATCCCATAGAGGACGTTCGCCTCGTGAGGGTTTGTAAACTGCGGCGATCGTCTCTTTTGTGCTTTTAACTTCAACAAGGAAAGTGTAATTTGAACCCCATAAGAAGCGACCAACGATGTTGATCTTGCCGTTAGTCAGAAGGGTCAGTATCTCATCGATCTGGAGTGTAACGCTCGTCATAAGCTATGCTGAATACGATCACTTCCTTTGGGCAATTTTCCGCTTCTCTAAGAAGGACTTTGCCGTCCAGGTAGACAGGGAAGATCGTTTTCTCTCATGAAGGCTATTGTCTGTGTCCATTGCTTTTCGGACAGAAATGCCCAACTTGGTCGATAGGTTGACCGCAATTGCCGCAGATCGGGCGACCACGATTGGCGAGTTCTAACCCCCAATGGCACATCGCCCTGACCTGAGAACGCGTGCACCAAAAACGTGCAACAGCACCCTCCGCTTCAGCTTCTTCAACGGTTTGTGATTCGCGTGCCACAAGAATGAGAAGATCAGACTCTTCGTCATAACCTAGCCCAAGCTGTCCAACCCGGAAAGCCGGATCGATGGGCTTCTCAAGGCTCATTTCACTCTCGATGTAATCGAAAGAAGCTTGAGAGAGATCAGGATGGCGATTTTGAAGATCCAGTAGAAGTTGTTCAACTCCGATAGCTAAAGACTGGATTTGTTGTTTCTCAATAATGAGTGTAACGATTTGGTCATCGCTTTTTGCTTGCAGATAAAAAACACGTTTTCCGGGTTCCCCAATGGCATCTGTTGTCATTTTTTTAACTGTTTTTAACTCAAATTTAAACGGCGCCATTCCAATCTCCAAGAATCACTAAAGGTGTTGTCAACCTACAGGCAAGTATATCATTCTCTATCTGCACTGCCTTGTCGTGTTGCTCGCATATCATTCAATGTCACCAATCTTGGGACACGATCGATTTGCAGGATGCTGATGGAGGCTGGCATTACGATTAAACGATGGAAGAGATCTAGAGGCTGCCCAAGGTAATGGGCGACGATGAGTTTAATGACATCCGCGTGTGAGACGCAAGCAAATGAAGTATCGGTGCTTTTGTGAATCGAACGGAGGCTTTCAATTTCAGAGACTGCCCGATCTTGCGCTTCCACAAAGGACTCTCCCTCCGGAAAACGAGCCAGGGAGGGAGTATTCTGTATGATAGACCAAAGTTTTCGTTTGGAGAGCGTTTTTATCAATTGTCCTTCCCAACGACCATATCGGATTTCACCTAAACCCTCACGCGTTTCAATGGACAATCCCTTTACCTTGGCGATGGGTTCTGCTGTCTCCATGGTTCGCTCCAATGGGCTGGAATAGATGGCTCTCAAGCGAATCTTGGAGAAATATTCAGCCAGGGCATTGGCTTGTTCTCGGCCGCGATCGTTTAAATGTACACCAGGTAGCCACCCGGCCAGTTTAGGGCTTTTCCCAATAAAGTCATTTTCTCCGTGTCGGATCAGATAGATGGTCGTCATTGGAGTCCTGTATCGTATGATTCTGTCACCCAATGTCTCGTCTGTGATGACGTTTAATATCTACAATTTGATCCTCTGATAGATCCGGAAGGTCAATCTTTTCGTCAATACCCAAAGCTTCTTTCTGCGCGCGTCGCCATTGTTCGAGACGCTCCTGTACTTGGTTTTCATAGCCTTGATCGGAGGGTCGATAGAAATATGTTCCTAATAATTCAGCTGGGAGGTATTGCTGCCCGATGTGATGTTCAGGATGTTCATGGGGGTAAATATATCCCTCTCCATGACCCAGCGCTTCGGCGTCACGATTTGAATCCTGAAGGTGTTTGGGGACTGGTAAGATCCCCTCCTCTTCGATGAGCTTATAAGCCTTGAAATAGGCTCCAGCGGAATTGGATTTGGGGGCTGTAGCCAGGTAGAGAGTCGCCTCTACAATGGGGTAGACACCTTCGGGCAATCCCACGAATTCAAAGGATTGCATGGCAGCCGATGCCACAACCAGACCCATGGGATCGGCCAGACCTATATCCTCTGAAGCTAAAATGAGGAGCCTTCGCAGGATGAAACGAGGCGATTCGCCTGCGTAGAGCATTTTGGCCAACCAATACAGGGCTGCATCTGGGTCCGAGCCGCGTATCGATTTGATGAAGGCCGATATGGTGTCGTAATGGGCATCCCCATCCTTATCGTAAAGCACAGCGCGCCTTTGGATGGATTCCTGGGCTACATCTAAATCGATGTGAATGAGACCTTCGGATCCAGCTTGGGTCGTTTCCACCGCCAATTCCAGAGCATTCAGAGCATTGCGCGCATCGCCACCTGCAACTCTCATGAGATGTTCTAAGGCTGCATTGTTTATTTCTACATTTCGTTTTCCATAACCGCGTTCTCGGTCGGAGATTGCATTAAGAATCAGTTTTCGAACATTCTCATCTTGCAGCGGGTGGAGTTGAAAAATTCTGGACCGAGAGACCAAGGCTCCAATAACTTCGAAATAGGGATTTTCAGTTGTAGCTCCAATCAAGGTGATAGTGCCGTTCTCCACGTGCGGCAACAAAGCATCCTG
Source organism: Chloroflexi bacterium RBG_16_48_8 (assembly GCA_001795115.1). Classification (GTDB taxonomy): domain Bacteria; phylum Chloroflexota; class Anaerolineae; order Anaerolineales; family E44-bin32; genus MGNI01. The sequence continues at coordinate 5,052 of MGNI01000038.1, forward strand.
TTGGGCTTTGTTCCAACGATGAACCTCATCCACAAAAAGGATCGTTTTCTTCTGGTAAAGCTTTCGTCTCTCTTGAGCTGCTTCGATGACCTTTCGAAGCTCGGGTTTGCCCGCCAGGACAGCCGAGATGGTTTCGAAGTGAGACTGGGTTGTGTTGGCGATGATCATCGCCAAGGTGGTTTTTCCGGTTCCTGGAGGTCCCCAAAGGATGATAGAGGAGAAGAGTTTATCGGCTTCGATGGCTCGACGCAGGAGTCTTCCTTCGCCCACGACCTCCTCCTGCCCGACGAATTCCTCCAGGGTGCGCGGTCGTATCCGGGCAGCCAGAGGTGCTTCCCAAGCGATTCGTTCTTTCATGGCGTGGTCAAATAAGTCCATCATGATGAGATCATTCGGATTGTACCATCAGTCCTGCTTAAATTTGAGTTGATGACCAGTGGGTAAGACCTGTCTGGAGGATGATCTGGCTATGTTACAATCATTCTCTGGAATGGCCTGCCTGTTCATTGTCTGAAGGACTTATGCTCAGATGGATGTTGGAAAATGGTTCATACGAACCATATAGAGGAGATGAGATTATTAAGGGTGAGAGAAGTGTGGTTGATTTCAAGCTAGCATCTGGTTCTCCGAGACGGCAGGAATTGCTTGAAATCGCTGGATGGAGAGTATCCATACATCCTGTGACGATTGAAGAGAAACCACTTCAAGATGAAGATCCGGAAAATTATGCAAAACGATTGGCTTGTGAAAAGGCTGAGAAGGTTGCTAATGAAGATGGTATGATCGTAGTGGGAGCAGATACCATTGTGATCCATGAAAACCGCATTCTTGGGAAACCCCAAAATAAAAAGCTTGCAGCAGAGATGCTGAAGGAACTTCAAGGAAAGGTCCACCGAGTTGTGACCGCGATCGCGCTTGTGGATCGTGTGAAGGAACGATCCTTGGTGGACACCTGTGAAACAGATGTGCCCATGCGAAAATACAGCCAAGGTGAAATCGAGGCTTATATTGCTTCTGGAAGCCCATTGGATAAGGCTGGAGCTTATGGGATCCAGGATGGAAGTTTCCGCCCAGTGGATCTTGATGAGATGGTTGGATGCTTCGCCAATGTGATGGGATTGCCCCTCTGCCATCTGGCACGCGCTCTAAGAAGATTGGGAATCGAGACGCCTGAGCGAATATACGAAAGGTGCATGGCGCATACGAAGTATCATTGTCAGGTTTATCGGGATATCCTTCAGCGAGAGATATGAAAAAATCAGCTCT
>MGNI01000038.1:6368-6677 GCA_001795115.1 Chloroflexi bacterium RBG_16_48_8
CCCAACGCTGCCGGATCCTCAAGTCACGACGATCTCCGCCCCGGATGCAGAAGGGACTGTGAAAACATTCCTTGAAGCCTGGAACGATCGAGCATTCGACAAGATGTATGAGATGCTCAGCCCACTTACCACGGACAGCATCTCTAAAGGTGCTTTTCTAGAGCGGTACGAGGATGTTGGAACAGCACTATCCCTCATCGGCGTCGATTATGAAATCGTCTCTTCTTTGATTAATCCCCAATCCGCTCAGGTGCGCTATCGGCTTACCATGAAGAGCGCTGTGCTGGGGGATATCCGTCGTGAAACCTG
>MGNI01000038.1:6752-8549 GCA_001795115.1 Chloroflexi bacterium RBG_16_48_8
AAGAAGCTCCTGCTGGCGCCTCTTGTCCCGACTCGGGCGAATATTTACGATCGCAATGGTCTGGCTTTAGCCACTCAGGCGGATGTAACTGCGCTCTGGCTGGTTCCCGACCAGATTGGTGATGAAGATGCTGAAGAAGCTATGCTCAGGACACTCTCTCGTCTATTAGATCGTTCCCAAGAAAGTCTCCTCTCCCTTTATGATGATATCCGTCAATACAATTGGTATGTCCATCTTGGTGAAGTCTCTTATGAGGAGTTCCAGCCCTATGAAGATTCGTTATCCTCCGTGGATGCCGTTCAATGGCGGACATACCCTTCTCGTTATTATTTCTCAGAGGGATTAGCACCTCATGCTGTTGGATATGTCGGCTTGATTGCAGCGGAGGAGGTGGAAGACTATCAGAGGCTGGGTTATCTCGGAGATGAATTCGTCGGGAAAATTGGTTTGGAGTGGGTGTATGAAGAAGAGTTGAGGGGTAAGCCAGGCGGAACCCTCTATCTAACTGACTCGGAAGGACAGCTGGAGAAGGCTCTCGTAAACAAGAGTTCTGAAGCACCTGCCGCAGTCTATTCCACCCTTGATCGTAACCTCCAATTACAGGCGCAAAAGGCTATTCAAGGTTTGGAGGGAGCCATTGTCGTCCTCGAACGGGATACAGGGGCTGTGCTGGCAATGGTATCATCGCCAAGTTTCGATCCTAACCTATTCAACCCAAGCCATCCCTACAGCGGGGGAGGTTTAGAAGAGCTGTTTGGGGATCCTGACCTTCCTCTTTTCAACCGCGCAACGCGCGGATTGTATCCCTTAGGGTCAACTTTTAAGGTTATTACTACGGCGGCTGCGCTTGAATCAGGTCTATATGAGCCCGAAACGATCTACAATTGTGGTCTTGAGTTTCGAGAATTGCCCGGTGTCGTGTTGTATGACTGGAGGTATGAACGGGAATTGGCAGCACAAGGCGATATCTCTCTTACCCAGGGTCTCGTCCGTTCCTGCAATCCGTACTTCTATCACATCGGTCTGGATCTTTATAATCATGGTCTGATCACAGCCTTGCCGGAAATGGCTCGAGGCTTTGGTCTGGGGGAATCCACCGGGATAGAGATCGGGGATGAAGCCGGACTGGTTCCGGATCCCGAAACAAAGCAGGCTGAGTTTGGTGAGGAGTGGGGTCCACAAGATTCGGTGAGTTTGGCCATTGGTCAGAGTTTTCTGCAGGCAACCCCGCTGCAATTGGCGCGTTATATCGCGGCTGTTGGCAATGGCGGAATCCTCTATCGACCGCAGCTTGTGAGCCGTATTCAAAGCCCGGAAGGAGAGATCCTCCACGAGTTTGAGCCTGAGGCACAGGGACAATTATCAATCAGCCAGGAGACGCTGACCGCACTCCAGGAAGCCTTGGTGCTCGTTGTGCGGGATGAGAAAGGGACAGCCAGAAGGCGATTTCTGGATTTGAATTTGGATATCGCTGGGAAGACAGGGACCGCCACGACGGGCGATTATACCGAGCCGCACGCTTGGTTTGCCGGATACTCCTATGAGGGGAGGGAGGATAAACCGGATATTGCGGTGGTTGTCCTTGTTGAGTATGTGGGGGAAGGTTCTGACTGGGCGGCTCCGATCTTTCGACGAGTGATGGAGTCTTATTTCTTTGGCCAACCCTATAAGCTCTACCCGTGGGAAGAAAGGATTGGGGTTTGGAGAACAGAGACCCCCACGCCCACATCGGGACCTGAAGAAGTAGAAGGGCAAGGAACGGCTACACCTGAATCTTGAATGATGGCTGAAAAACCA
>MGNI01000038.1:8574-8666 GCA_001795115.1 Chloroflexi bacterium RBG_16_48_8
CGCAATCTGGTTTTTTCACAGTCCAGACCAAGCTTGGGCCTGTTGTGGCTCAGCTGCGCGGTCGTCTGACCAAGGAGCGTCTTCAGACGGAT
>MGNI01000039.1:0-5975 GCA_001795115.1 Chloroflexi bacterium RBG_16_48_8
TCACTGCCGCAGATAGCAATAGCCTCTACCTTAACAAGTACCTCTCCCTCACTCAGCACAGGCACCATTCTTTCCGTTACCCGAAGATCACCATAGTCAAACAAAACCGCGGCTTTCATGGATTTTGGAATGCCCATAGGAGCTCCTTTCAAGGGGATGTGCATATGAGGAAATTCCTGAGGGCGCGATTATAACATGACTTATTAAGCCTAATTACTGTGGAATTTCTTAAATTGCTTATCCAATGTTCCTTTATTGCAGGAATGGGGTTTTTATAGCAGCCTGGAGGGAAGGGGAGTGGAAGCCATCTCGACCATGAGGAGATGGACATTTTCCAGGGCTCTGAATAGAAGATCCGCCCCACCAACACTTCTGACAGCCTCGTGCTGTGAGAGCTCAATCCCATTGATATCCACATTCCCCTCGAGACACACAAGATAGCTTTGGCGTTTTCCAGACTGCGAGAATCTCACTTGCTCTCCCTTTGTGATCTCCGTGACAAAGACGTTGGCATCTTGATGAATCCGAAAGGCACCTTCAACCTTCTCTCCTGACGCAATCTGAAGGAATTTGTTCTGACGGATTTGCTCCGAGAAACATTTGTGACCATATTGGGGAGGTAAACTACTTTGATTCGGAAGGATCCAAACCTGCACGAAGCGCAAAGTTTGGTTGGCGGAGTCATTCATTTCAGCATGTGTGACACCCGAGCCAGCGCACATGTATTGAACATCCCCACGTCGGATGATCCCTTGATTGCCCATGCTGTCGGAATGGGTAAGCTCACCGTCTACACAATAAGAGATGATTTCCATTTCATGATGGGGATGGCAATCGAAACCGCTATGGGGTTGAATGATTTCATCATTGAGGGCGCGCAGCACACCATATCGATCATTGCTGGGATCGTTGTAATCAGCAAAGGAAAAATGATAGAGAGAGGTCCGCCAACCCTCGTCGTAAACATACAGGACATCGGAAGGGATCTTATGCATCATTAGAATGTTCGACCTCAACTTTCTGTTAGGGTACATGGCTGAGGCTATCTATAGCTTGGTTGGAGCGGTAGAGATGTGGGCAAGAATGAACTGCGGATTGAGAGCGGCGTTGTTGTTCGGTAATCTCAGCATGATCCTGGAGTCGATGCAAGATATGGATGAAAGGCATGTTCTATGGATAATTAGGATAATAAATGTCCATTTATAGCATAAGTTATCCATAAAATCAAGTGCACTTACGGAGCGTTTTGAAATCTGACCTTATTTTCAATTCCAGGTTCGATTGTGCCCAGTGAAGTTAGTGCTAGGGTTGAGGTTGCTGTTGCACCTGTTCTGTGACCTCGGTAAATTCAAATGGTTTCCCCCATTTGGAAAAAAAAGCTCGGTCATCGGACAGGTTAAAATCCTGCCCCAGATAACGGTTGAAAACGACCCCAAAGGTGTTTACCGGGGAGATGGAGGGATAGAGCAAACCTTGGTCACCACCCGGGAAATAAATCGCGTTCAGGATGGTCATGCGCTCGTGAAGGTTAGTTTGTTCCAGTGACTGCCATTCGAAAAAAGCTCCGGGTCCATGATCACCTTGGATGATGATCACGGGTGGAGTTTCTGACCGAGCCAGGATTTCATCGACGGATTTCACCAGCAGTGAATTGATGTAGTTAATTTGATCTCGATAACCGGAGATATATTCATCCCGACTCCCGATCCCGCCAGTCCAATGGGAACCATCTGCAATCGTGTAAGGTCGCCAATTGAGTCTGGGCTCACCATTGGCATCGAAAACAAAGGGGGGGTGGGGGGCAAGGATATGAGCGAATACAAAGTATGCACCTTCTTCCTGGGCAAATGTAGAAAGATTGGAGAAAGTGTATAAGATGTGCTGGCGATGGTTCTCAAAACGAGGGTCTTCCGGGAAATGCTGAAAAATCCAGGGCAACAGCTGACGGAGCGCAGTAGTCTCTAGCAGGTTGATTTCGAATGTCCCAAGCTTGATTTGTTTTTCTGAGGCGATCTTTGTGGTCGTTCCAGAGGCTGGTTTTAGTTCGGGTTGCATATAATGATCAACCTGTTTTATCGATGTTATTGCAAGACCTGAGCTGAAGACCACAAGTTGATAGCCTGCATCGGATGCCAGGTCAAATACTTTGTTGTTGTAAATGTGATCGACGATCCTCCAGTAGTCATAAGATTTCATTCCCTCAGCTTTCATCAGGCCTTCGATATAGGTCATGTTTAGGGTTGTGGACAAGGAGAGAACGGTATGGTGGTAATTGGCGAAGCTCTCTTCTGCGATATAAAATCCATGTTCCTTCAGGTGGTTCAGCAAGGGTTGATTGTCATAGTGATAGATCCCAGCCAGGGTGTCAGCGCGAGCATAACCATCCAAAATGATAAAGTAAATATCGGGGAGTTCGTCCGGGGGTTCACTGGGGAGGCTGTACTTTGTAGATGGATGATCATGCTCATCTTCAACTGGAGATTTAACCATCATGTCATGAATATAGTTACTACCCAATGTGAAGATGGGGAAAAGCAATAGGAGAATGCTGATCCAATTCAGGGCGTATGTGACATCTTGCATCGTGCCTGGGCGTGAAAGGATCCACCTTATCCCACCCAGGAGGATTACAGCCCATAGGAGCGAAAGCCCTAAAGTTGGATTGAAATTTTTTGCGATCAAGCCATAGACATGACCGTAGGTGAAGAAAAGAACGAGAATCAGGGTGGTGATGGCAGCAGCTTTCTGGATGTTTTTGATGAGCAGCCATGAGACACCCAATGTACTTATCATGATCAGGAAAGCTGCAACCAGTCCCCAGTAGAAATTCAAGTTTGAAACCCAGCTGAGGTTGGAAGCAGTGAATGCCAAGATGGGGTAAGGAGCAAAAACGAGTGGGTGGAATGGGATCTTTTTGATAAGGCTCATTTTGTTCTCGTTTTCCATTGAAAGATTAGGAGAATGCGTGTGCTGTTATGGTTGGATAGAAAAAGTTCACATTGCTAAAGGGCACTTAAACATCGGTAAGGCTTTCTTGGTTTATGCTAACTTTGCCTAAAGACCTCCGCCGAATGGGTGGATTTTTCAAGTGGACAGCCATCCATATGAGAATCAAGGGGAAAAATCAATATTAGGAACAAGTAAGGGATACTTTTTCGATATATTTGGCTCTTCGTCATCCTGCGATGCCCGTATGCCATCCCTGAAGATAGGAATCATGCTGTGATACTGGTGCTCTCCTGACTCACGTATCAATTTTACTCCTGTTTTTCAAAGATCTTTTCCCCGGCTCGAATAGGGATGTTGACCCGATTTTCAAAGGGGGTAATAGGGCAGGAATAATGTTCATTGGAGGCGCAGTAAGGATTATAAGCCAAGTTGAAATCCGCATGAAAATGCCCCTCAGCAATGTGTTCTGGTTTGAGATAGCGACCAGCAATAGTTGTTTCCTCCCCAGCCCATGAATCTACAAGGGAAGGAAATAGCCATGTTCATTGTTATAAATCGTGAGTTCGACTTTCTGACCCATAGTTGAAAATTTAAATCTTCCGCACCGAGTGTATCTTTGGACATGACCCGAAGTTGTCGGCATTAAGATTTCCTCAGATATGCTAAATCGACGAACCTCAACGACAAGATCTAACGCTGGATTTTCGGGGAAATATCTCAATCCCTTGAAATTCCGTTTTTGATCCGCTGTGAGAGGGCTACGGTGATCGGTGCGGAATAATTCACCCTCACTCTCATGAAGTCAACCGCTTGTGCATCCAAATTGCCCTTGAATCCATTTGGTATGTAACAAAAAGATCACGGCTTCGTTAATAACTAGTGCGATATGAAGGTCAGGTTGAATAACGACTTTTGAAAGTCAATGCGCCGTGAAATCAACCTGAGAGGGAATGTCATCCTAAGGCAAGGATGGTTTCCATTTTCGTAATCTTATGAATGGTTGAAACAATACCCGTTAATTTGCTGTTATCTTAGTAATTGTGAAAGAAGAATGGCTATGCCCCGCGTGAGAGTATCTGTCTTGTTGTTCTTATCGTTCTTGATGATCGTAGGTATCGGTTTCCTTGGACTACAAGAATGGTCAGCTGAGGCTGCACATTTAAATCTGTGGATGAGTCAAGATGAAGCCACACCCACACCTTCTTCCACGCCCTCACCAACGCCAACACCCATCACGGGCCATTCATCCACCAGACTTCCCGGCCTGTCCTGCTGGCTTTGAGTTTTTGGTACCTTCGATGACACCATACGCAGGGATATCGAACCCAAATTTCACTCCTATCCCTTCTCCCTCTCAGAGGATGGTATTGTCCTCCTCCAGGGCTGGGTGATGGAGGGACATCCGGATCAGGGGTGTCCAGGGCACCCCTCTTGCGACGAGATTCAGGATCACGAAGACATCATCTTCGAGATTGATGGAGATATCCTTGGCATCTATGAAGATTCAGAGCATGGACCTTTTGAGAACGCCTGGTACTTCTTTGGACCGATGTTTGCCGATCTCACCGCGGGCTCCCACACACTCACCTTCCTCCATACCCTGCACGGTGAGGACGCTCAAAGCGTTGGATACCGTTTCTCCCTGTGTGGACAAGCGGAAGCTTCTCCCACACCTACATTCACGCCAGAGTTAACAGCATCATCCACGCCAACGCCCTCCTCATCGCCTACAGATCAACCCACCTCAACACCAACACCCGGATTCACAGCCACACCTACAAGCACACCAGCCCCACTTTCCGGTTTGATCATCTTCGGAAGTGTTCGAGTCGATGATCCTGCACTTGGTTTGAGCGAGAGAGGGTTAGCCGGAGTGGAGATCCACTTGGCATTTGCCAGGTACTCGGGGAACGTTGTCGATATTACTGATGAGGATGGTGGCTATAAGTCTGATTTCATCAATATCCCGGTGGATGAGACGATTCGGGTATGGGCAGAGAAAGAGGGTTATCGTTTCGAACCTCAGGTGGAAGTGTGGCGGTTTTATGCTGGTCACTTCCAGGAACGTCAGATCGATTTCCTTGCTTATCCAGATACGGAGACGGTCACTCCCATCACGCCCACCTTTACACCCACTCCAACCTTTACATCCACTCCCACAACCACACCTGCACCTATAGAGCCTACCTGCGGACCCCAAACTGAACCACGGCCCCCATTGGATTACTTCCTATTCAAAGAGGTGGGTAAAATCTATGCTGCGGATGGCATTTTCAACGTTCAGGCAGGGACGGTTTCAACCTGGATGTGTTTGGAGCGGGACCATTACCGGAGGGATCATTCCGTCTTTCACACCAGTGACAGCCGCTTTGTTCTTTATGTCGATACCTACTTTTCAGAGGACATGCAGAGGGAAATCTTCCGTATCGTAGCACGCGCCGGAGGCACTCACCGTGCAGTCGACAGCGGTTATGCCAACGGGAATTTCCCGGAAGCATCCATCATTGTTGATAATGACGGCAGCCTGAGTGCCTACAGGCATGAATGGTACTCCCCTGTGCCTTTCCCCGAAGGGGAGTGGCACCTGGTGACGATGACCTGGGATGGATATCCCAACGGTGTGGTGAAGATCTTCCTGGATGGAAACCTCATCGGACAGAAACCTTACGACGAACGCTATAATGATGAACGCCCGCTTGCGGATAGCATTGCCATCGGCTTTCGGCCCGCTGAATGGCTTGGGGAGATCTTCGTGGGCGAGAATCAGGAAGTTTATGAGCTTGTTCCAACTACTCTCATGGCTCTCTGGGATGGAGGCATTCAGGTTTTTGATCTGCGATTGTATCAACGGGCATTGAACCGGGAAGAAATCCTGGCGATCTTCTTGGAAGGACTTCCGAACCTGTAACGGGAAGCAACTTTCTCCCGGGATGACCTCATCGAAAATTACATTCGGGTCTTACCAAACTTAAACCTCCTGCAGGATCTCAAATCTGCGGGAGGTTTTTATGTGACATTACTTCAGG
>MGNI01000039.1:6021-6258 GCA_001795115.1 Chloroflexi bacterium RBG_16_48_8
CGGCTTCCAGCAATCCCCCATGCCCTGCATTGGGGATGATTTAGAGTTCCTTCGGCTCCTTAGCAGCGTCGAATAGGTTGCGACTATTGCTTACATCAACCAGTGTATCTTGCTCTCCATGGATGAACAGGATGGCACGTGGGGCAATTTTGGCAAGATCATCGATGGGGCGTACAAGGTGGATTTTCGCTCCCGCCTCGCGTTCCCCAAACCAGACGACCAACGGTGCGAAGAGAA
>MGNI01000039.1:6442-6650 GCA_001795115.1 Chloroflexi bacterium RBG_16_48_8
TTGACGGCCCCTTCTATGTCGAGAGCCTCCTGAAAGCCGAGAGTTGTAACTTCACCCTGGCTTTCCCCGTGATTCCGTAGATCGATCAGTAATGCGCTGTAACCGTGATCGTAGAGTAATTTTGCCTGATCCAAAAGTCCTTCTCGGTTTGAGCCCAAGCCATGTACGAAGATCAATGTGGGAGAAGGCTCTTCGCTTTCAACCGGGA
>MGNI01000039.1:6674-10392 GCA_001795115.1 Chloroflexi bacterium RBG_16_48_8
CATCTGAGGAAGGAAAACGAACATCGAGCCATGGGTCCAATCCCACATCCGAAGGCGTCCGTTGAGGCGTAGAGCGACCGGGATGGACAAGGGTCATTGCCCTATCGTGAGCAAGGTCTGCCATTACACCCATAGCTGCTAGGACTAATAAGGTGAGACCAAATAGCAGTAAAGTGAGCGAGAAGCGAAGATGAGTTCCTTTCACTTTTGCCATGCTGCTAATTTACCATGTTTTGGGTGGAGGTCGATGCATGGAAATGAAGATTGCACATAGGCTGGGCCTCTATGAGAGTAGAGCAAAGATAATTTTTGTACGACTCTGATCTTCTTATATTCCCAACGGGTTTCTTTTCTTATGTCAACGGGATATTTCCAGCATATTTCACCCAGGAAAATCAATCCGCTCGCTTTTCTCACGGTTATGCTCGATATGTAACCATCTCCGTGTTCGGTCGAGGCACATCACGAATAAGCCAATTAGGGATAAAACGGATCATCGAAGACAAAGTATTGAAAATTCCATAGCGATTCAAAAGCTGATCCTTTGACGAACACCATTTTCTTTGGTAAATGGCAACTTCACCCTAATGATGTATAACAAGAGTGCGATTTGGGGCTTTGGCTCATTCACCCTCAATCCGATGTTAACGATATTCTTGTGTGTATAGCGTAAGATTACGTCATGATTAAAAAGCATGAAGATGAGGTGAAGATCGATGTCTAAAATAATTGGTATTGACCTGGGAACAACCAACAGCGTTGTCTCTGTTATGGAGGGTGGTGACCCTACTGTCATTTCCACTGCTGAGGGAGGCCGATTATGTCCTTCTGTTGTGGCATTCACGAAGAATGGTGAACGCCTTGTGGGTCAAACCGCCAAGCGCCAGGCTGTTGTTAACTCAGAGAACACGATTTATTCCATCAAGCGGTTTATGGGACGCCGTTTTGATGAGGTGGAGACCGAACGAACGATGGTTTCCTTCGAGGTTATCAAGGGTCCAAGTGATGACGTGCGAGTAAAGATCCCTGTCAACAATAAAGAATACACACCTCAGGAAATCTCCGCCATGGTTTTGGCGAAGCTCAAGACGGATGCGGAAGCCTATCTAGGGGAACCTGTAACCAAGGCTGTGATCACTGTTCCAGCCTATTTCAATGACTCTCAACGCCAGGCCACAAAGGACGCTGGAAAAATCGCGGGCTTGGAGGTGATGCGTATCATCAACGAGCCCACAGCTGCGGCTCTGGCCTACGGTCTGGATAGGAAAGAAAATGAGACCATCCTGGTCTTCGATCTTGGGGGTGGAACTTTTGATGTCAGTTTATTGGATGTGGGCGATGGTGTGGTCGAGGTAAGGGCGACGAATGGCGATACGCATTTGGGTGGTGATGATTGGGATCAGTGTATTGTCAATCATATCGCTGCGGAGTTCAAGAAAGATCAGGGTGTGGACTTGAAAAAAGATCGTCAGGCTCTTCAACGTCTTCGAGAGGCTGCTGAAAAAGCCAAGATTGAACTTTCCTCTGTAACCGAGACAGAGATTAACTTGCCCTTTATCAGCGCTGATGCCTCTGGTCCAAAACACTTGCAGATGAAGCTGACAAGAGCTACTTTTGAGCAGCTTACGGAAGACCTGGTTGAACGCATTCGAGGTCCTTTCAACGCCGTACTGAAGGACGCCAATATCACTGCGTCCAAGGTGGATGAGGTTGTGCTCGTGGGTGGAGCTACGCGAATGCCCATGGTGCAAGAGTTGGTGCGCTCCTTAACGGGGAAAGAGCCTCATAAGGGCGTTAATCCAGATGAGGTGGTTTCGGTGGGTGCAGCCATTCAAGGTGGCGTACTGGCAGGAGATGTGAAGGATGTACTGCTCCTGGATGTCACCCCCCTATCCTTAGGGATTGAGACCCTAGGTGGTGTAATGACAGTTCTCATCGAAAGGAACACCACGATCCCCATCAAGAAAGCCGAGATCTTTTCCACGGCTGAAGATAGCCAAACCGCTGTCGATGTGCATGTCCTGCAAGGGGAACGGCCCATGGCTGCGGATAATATGACGCTGGGGCGTTTCCGCCTGGAAGGAATACCGCCAGCACCTCGAGGTATTCCCCAGATTGAAGTGACTTTCGACATCGACGCCAATGGCATACTCAATGTGACCGCTCAGGATAGAGCGACGGGTCGAGAACAAAGGGTTACGATTACAGCCTCAACGAACTTAGAGAAGGATGATGTCGAGCGCATGGTTAGTGAGGCGAAAAAACATGAGGGCGAAGATCGCCGCAGACGAGAGTTGGCGGAAGCCCGAAACCAGGGGGATAGCCTCGCCTATCAAGCTGAGAAAGCCTTGAAGGAACTTGGAGATAAAGTTCCTGCCAACGATCGCCAATCGATTGAGGCAAAAATCGCTGACCTACGTGAAGCCCTTAAGGGAGATGACATCCAACGGATCAAGAAACTTACGGAAGAAGTCCAGCAGGCCAGCTATGCGCTCAGTCAACAGATGTATGCTCAACAAGCACAGCCAGCCAGCGAAGGGACGGCGGGAGGTGGCGCTCCAGGCGGGGAAGAGGGAGATGTTGTTGAAGGTGAATTCAGGGAGGCCTAATAGGCCTCCTCTTTTCTTAATTAGGGATTGACTATGACATCTCAAACTATTCCAGCACTTCCATTGGAAGACATACAATTGCAGGTAGAAGAACGGATGGAGAATATTGAACCTCTGAGAACCCTGGGGAACTTTCTCGAAATAAAGGTACACGCAAATGGTGTCATTGAGGTTTCAGGTCCTGTCCAATCAAGATTGATAAAGAGTTTTGTCATACAGGCGCTAAAGGACATCCCAGGAATACATGAGGTTGAAGATCAAATTGTGGCTGATCCTGACCTGGAGCTGGAAATTGCACAAGCGCTAGCGATGGATGATCGTACAAGGGATATCCCCCCGGGTGGAATTTTTGTTCGAAGCCACATGGGAGTGATTACGCTCTATGGAAATCTTCCTCCTGGAACTCTTCTCCAGGATATTCTCGATGTCGTTTCCAGCGTAGGGGCGGTGCGTGATGTCCAGGTTAGACTTCACTCATAAGATTCCGTACCAAAGAGAATCATCGCTTGGGTGTAATTCAATTTGATTTTATCCTCCCTTTACTGTTGAGGGGAAGAATAGTGCGAGGCAGTAAGGCCACCCCGAACTATTACAACTCTCACCCAGGGAGTAGATGCTGCAGACCTTTTTTGAATGCATGCGACTCTATGTTTGCCTTGCCTTTTGATCTCTCAAAGTTCTATAATGGAATTGCCGAACCTTGAGCCTGCTTCATGCAGGCCTTTTAGCCTATATTTCGTCGGAAGGAGGTGGAAGAAAGTGACTCTTCCAAAATATGCTTACTTTGAAGGCAAAATTGTTCCCTATTCCGAAGCAAAAGTGGGGATTATGAACCACACCCTGAATTATGGCACAGGTGCATTTGGTGGAGTGCGTGGATATTGGAATAAAGAGGATAAGCAGCTGTATATCTTTCGTCCCTTAGATCATTTCAGACGCCTCTTGAATTCTGCTAAACTACTTTATGCAAGGCTTGATATTGGTATGGAGGAGCTGCTGGATGTTACCATCCAGTTATTGCGGAAGGAGGACATGCGGCAAGATTGTTACATCCGCCCGCTCGTATACAATTCGGATGAGATCATCGGCGTTCGTCTAAACGATTTACA
>MGNI01000040.1:0-2030 GCA_001795115.1 Chloroflexi bacterium RBG_16_48_8
TTCGAGAAATCCCTTCCATTGTGCTTACAGCTGCTGGGATGCAAGCTGATGTCGCTCTTGAACGTGCGCTAGCCATGGGGGCGCTATCAACACTCAAAAAACCTTTCAGTCAACGTCAATTAATCGAAGCCGTTAACGGCTTGTTCAATGCATGAATTTCCGACTTCGTTCCCAACGAATTGACTTTGAAGTGATTCTCCCAGGTGGCATTTGGGGAGCATATCCTAGCGACATGCCATTTCCCTGGGTGAAGTCTGCTCCCCTCTCTCTTACTTGGCATGATGATCAGGATAGGTTTATCTGGTTAGCGGATGCAGATCCCAGCGATATCTCAAAAGCCCAAAATTTCCAAACAGCCCTAGGAAATAGCCACTTCCTTAGCATGGAATGGGATTCGGAATCGGGAAGCTTGAACAAGAGAGTAGAGTATGCCCTCCCCGCCAACCATCCAGTTCTGCAATGGCGTTTTCATATTAGCAATCGAACTGGAAAAAGGGTTCATCTTGATCGAATCACCATGCTACATACAGGGACCATTGGTCCAAGGCTCCATCGAACCTCAGAGCTTTTTGCCAGTCTTCTCCAGAATAGGAAGGATCCGGCCCTTGGGTTGGGGTTTGGGAAGGAGGATCCCGAGTTTGCATTTTATTCAAATGGTTGGCAATCCTGGAATTATGCCGGTACGTTAGACATGAATGATTCTTTCCCTTGGACCCGCTTGGGCCCGCTCGATTTGCCCATGCGAATCAGCAGTGGCACTCGCAAGCCAAAGAGAAGGGGTCATTTTGTATCAGATTTCTTTACAGTATTTGGGGACCGAAAGAGCAGGAATGGTCTCATCCTTGGATTTTTATCTCAACGTCAGATATTTGGCATCATCGAGGGCTGGGTTCATCCTGCTCATCCATCCCTTCGGATGTGGGCAGATCTGGATGGGGTTTGCATTGGACCAAACCAAACCTTCACAACAGATTGGGCCTATCTCGCGCTCATTAACTTGGAGGACGAAGATCCGCTTTCCGGATACCTTGATGCTGTAGCAAAACAAAACGACATTAACAGGTACCGTAGTTCTCTGACAGGTTGGTGCTCCTGGTACCATGCTTTTGAGTCGGTCTCGGAGCGTTTGATCATGGATCATCTATCCTGGTCAGATTCAAATCATCAACGTGTCCCGCTGCAGGTCATTCAACTTGACGATGGTTATGAATCACAGGTAGGGGATTGGTTTTCATGGAAAGAGACTTTTCCTAATGGGATTGAACCTATCTCCAGGGCTATCCATGAAGCTAATTTTATTCCAGGGATATGGATTGCTCCTTTCGTTGCGAAAAGAAGATCCAAAATCGTCCAAGAAAAACCCGAGTGGATCTTACGAAATCGTTTCAGATTACCTGTAAATGCGGGTTTCTCGTGGGATTCTTTCCCCTATGCCCTTGATGTCACTCACCCTGGTGTAATCGAGCATATACGCACCCTAATCACAAAACTTGTCCAGGAAATGGGTTTCGAGTATTTGAAATTGGATTTCCTCTACGCGGGTGCACTCCGGGGGATGCGGTACAATTCTTCCTTAACTCGGGCTCAAGGTCTTTTCCAGGCTTGTCAAACCATAAGAGAAGTCGCAGGTCAAGAGGTTGAGCTTCTTGGATGTGGCTGTCCACTTGGCTCAGGGATTGGGTTATTCGATAGGATGCGGATCGGTCCAGATGTTGCTCCACGCTGGAGACCTTCCTATCGAGGGATTGAAGCTTTCATTGGTGAGGAGAAAGGATTGCCCTCTGCCCGGAATGCCATTTTAACCACCATTAATCGACTGCCTATGCACCAACGTTGGTGGATCAACGATCCGGATTGTTTGATTATTCGATCTACGAATACCCATTTATCTGAAGCGGAGGTTCTAACTTTAGCGAGCGTGATTGCCATGAGCGGCGGGGCATTCATTGTTTCGGATGATTTACCTTCCCTGAATGAGGAAAGGGTTAATTGGCTTGCTCGATTAATCCCTCCTTTGCCACAAGCTGCAC
>MGNI01000040.1:2071-2427 GCA_001795115.1 Chloroflexi bacterium RBG_16_48_8
TCAAAGGTGAAGTGGGATCATGGATGCTCATTGCGCTAATCAACTGGGCGGATCAACCTGCGGATATCGTCTTTAACTTAAGGGATTTCAATTTAGACATCTCATCCAGTTATCATCTCACTGATTTCTGGAATGAGCGTTACTACCGGTTATCCGGCGCGGAGAAGTTATTCAAAGATATTCCCCCACATGGTGTTCACATGCTTTCGTTAAGAGAGGTCTCTTCTGAACCACAATGGTTGGGTGATACGCTGCATATCTCTCAGGGGTTGATCGTGAAGGATTGGCAGCTCAAATCCGATCAACTTGTCGCACAACTCGATTTACAAAGAGAAGCGAGCGGGAAAGCCTGGATT
>MGNI01000040.1:2460-6197 GCA_001795115.1 Chloroflexi bacterium RBG_16_48_8
CAGGGTCGAGAGATCGCATGGGAAGAAATCGCCCCAGGTGTAATTGAACTCAACCTCAAGATCCATGGAAAAGCTCTTTTACAGATTTCGTGGTAGAAATAGGCGTTCCCGACAGTAAAAAACCTTTAGAATGATGCGTGTGTGGTTGTTGAGAGAAACCTCATCCGTTTGAATGACAATGGGAGAAATATCCAATCATTCCAGGCAAACCGCCGAAAGTATTTTGACAAAATGAGTTGCCTAAATGGCGGTTTGCTTAAGTGATTGGCTAGGTTTTACGTTCGCTGTTTGTCAAATTATTTCCGGCCAATCACCCAGTATGCAAGGTTTAGATGTTTGAATTAACCCTCGATCGAATTGTTCAAGTAATTGCATTGGTGCTCCTGCTGGCTGTTGTTGTGACTTTAGGATTAGGTTGGCAGCAAATTCGCACTGCAAGCAAATTGCCATTTTTTATGCTTCGAAGGAGAAGGATTGGCCAAGGTTGGCGCTTGATCCTGATTGGCATCTTCTTTGGAGTGTTCACTCTTTTCATTCAGATCTTTGGTCGTCAGGTCGCTTATACGATCATTCCACCTACACCCTCACTTACTCCTACGAGTACGATTACGTCAACACCATCCATCACTCCCACCCCCACCATTTCTCCAATCCCTTCCATAACCCCAACACCTACGATCACTTCTACTCCGACAATCACGCCAACACCCTCTCTACCTGAGGACTTGCGGGAGGGAATCGAATCCAGTGTAACACCCAACGCGGAGGCGGCTTTAAGTTCGATCGAGGTTGCTCGCAGTCTTGGGACCAATAATCAAGCGGTAAATAGTTCGGACCGCTTTGTCCTGCCGATCGACAGACTCTATGGAGCTTTCACTTACGATAAATTACAGGATGGCGTTCAATGGACAGCTCTATGGTACTTGGGCAATGAAGTGATTTGCCAGGAGTCGATACCATGGGATGGTGGCACGGGAGGCTACGGTTATACCGAATGTGAACCAGAGAGATGGGTCGAGGGGGAGTACGAAATTCAAATATTCCTAGGTGAACAGTGGAAGGTGTCCACACGCTTCGCAGTTTTGAGAGAAGTCCCTATCACAGAGACGCCTTTCGAACCGAGAGAGACTGAAACAAAGGTTCCTTAGAATTGACCATCTCAACTATTCGTTTCTTCTCGGTGAATGGAAAACTGTTTAGACCAACTTTATTGGAAAGCCAGGTGGATTAATTGAATCAAGGATTGGTAACCCTTGGTGATGGGGGGAATTTCGATAAATTCGTCCAAACTATGCGCGCCCCCACCTCGGGTTAATCCTATGCATACGGCCGGTAATCCCAAGCTTAAAGGCACATTCGCGTCTGTGGAACCCACTTCCATGTAGATATCTGTTTCACCCACGGATTCTAAAGCTTGCTTGGCTGCTTCTATTAGGGGATGATTCTTTGGGAGTGATCCACCAGGGCGTTCACCAATCCCCTGGATTTTTACCGATATTTCTTTTTTCTCATAGGATGTCAGTTTCTCTGTGACTCTATGCGTTAGTTCATCCAAGGCTTGCTCGGTTTCAGATCTTAAATCCAGATCGAAATAGGCCTGGCGTGCGATGGAATTAATGGTCGTGCCTCCATGGAACAAGCCGATATTGAGCGTTGTTTTGGGAGAAGATGAAAGTTCGATATTCAGCAAGGCTTCGCCCATCTTGATCAAAGTATGGATTGCGGATGGTCGCGCACTATGGATCCAGGAGTGACCGCCCGGCCCCTCCGCGATTACACGAAACCGACGAACGGACAAACCCTTATGGTAAATATGTCCTAAAGACATCCCTTCGAGAATAATGTAGGCGGTGACCTGCTCCTTGAATTTCGAGACAACTTGCCTCATCCCGATGAGGTTTCCAAGACCTTCTTCACCAACATTGGCAACCAACCATACATCACCAGGTAAGTCCATTTCCGATAATTCTTCTGCTAATTCGAGGAGCACCCCGAGTGAGAGAGAATTATCTCCAATACCTGGTCCTCTCAATGTATCCGATGTCCGCTGGACCTCAAGTGATGTCTCCATGGGGAAAACCGTATCAAGATGAGCCGTGATAATGATTGGAGGCTTTTCATCTCCGGGTAAACGGAGATAGATATTTCCGATTGGGTCTTGTTCCGGAAAGGTGAGATTCAACTTGCTTAATTCTTTATGTATCCAAGCTGCTCGAGCACCTTCCGAAAAAGTTGGGGCAGGGATGGACTGGATAGCAATAGTCCGTTCAATCAATCGTTCAAGATCCATATCAGAGTTCCCTCACAGCAGGCCTAAGGACCTCCAATCGGGCATGCGCAAGTCCCGGCATGGTTTCAAGCGTATAAAGAGGACCAAAACCTTCAACTGCAATCGAAGCGGATACTGCCCCTCGTAATGCTGCTTCCACAATATCACAAGTCTGGTCCAGACCGACAAGAAAGCCTCCACAATATGTATCGCCTGCCCCAGTGACATCTTTTACTTTTACAGGGTATGCGGGTACATGCCATTTTCGATGTCCATCTTTATCCCAGATATATTGCCCATTCGCACCGCATTTGATCACTACAAAGCGACTCCCCATGCTTCCAAAAGCCTCTGCCATCTCCCACCGGTCGGGCTCAGCAGGACAAAAGAAAGCGCGTGCTTCACTCTCACTGGGCAAAAAGACATCAAGCCCGTGCAGGATAACAGGAAGGTCATCTTGGAATCCGGGCTTCATATAACGTAAGGATGGATCCAAGGTGATGAGCGGAATTCTGAATTCCCTAAGTTTTACAGGTACGATCGCATGCGTGAGGAAATGAGCTGGAGATAAGTGTGCTGCATGAGCATGCATCGCGATCGAAGGAATATCGCTGGGACGAATAGCCAGGGGTTCTAGATTGTTTCGATCATCCTGGTTTTCAGTTGAGGATTGGTAATCCAGTAATTCTTTGGGGAGGTGGTGACCAATCCTTAGAAAATGGGCAGCGGGGTTAACATCAATACGCTCTTCTTCTGAAATGTAGGCATAAAATGTCTTTGTATCATAGGGATCCTCAAGCACCCGTATGCCTTCAATATGGATACCTGCATCTCGTAGAGAAAGAATCCATTCCTTTGGATAGTTGGATCCAACACGACTAACAATACCAACAGAAGAAGACCATACTCTCGCACCCGTAGCGGCGTAGACAGCGTTTCCACCCATCTCTCCAAGCCGTGCTTGTCCATCATGGGTGATACAATAATCTATTCGTAAGCCGCCGATAAAAATGTGATCGATCCTGTCTGTTCCCATTTGTGAGGATTATACTGACCGAAGCATGGAGGAGCAATTGAAAAATCACCTGGTTGAACAATCCCTCTTTGCCCCGAAATTCATTCGAGCTGTGTGGCCTGAACTTCTTGAGGGAGCTGCTGAGGTATTACAGCCTTGGTTAGATGAGATAGATGAGGTCTATCTCTGTGGATGTGGTGACTCACATCACGCAGCTTTTGGAATTGAATTTGCTTTTGATCTTTGGAGTGGACGAAAAGTCCGGGCTGCTCCGGCGATGTTCATGGGTCGTTATCTTATCCCACGATTAAAAAAATTGGCCAGAAAGACACTGGTGATCGGTATTTCAGCTTCTGGCGAAGTCGCACGCACGATCGAAGTCATTGAACTTGCACATGAAGCTGGAGCCAAAACATTGGCATTTACCTCAAATCCTGAGAGTTCCTTGGCAAA
>MGNI01000040.1:6204-6653 GCA_001795115.1 Chloroflexi bacterium RBG_16_48_8
AAAGTATGGATAACCGCCTCAGTCCCGTCATTCCCTGGACCCGGATTATTGAGTTACTTATCATCACTGCTGATGGGGTATGCGTCCTGTGCTGCTCTCGCCAATAAAGATGATCGAAAAGAGATTTGCTCTTGTATGGATGAAATCCCGTCGTTATTGGATGAATGGATCTCCCCTGAGTTGGAGCGGGGTTCCAGTTTTGCTGAGGACATGGAGCTTGGCCAAAGTTGTGTGTTTGTTGCCGGCGGTTGCTTATTGGGTAGCGCGATTTTCGCTGCGGCTAAGGTCATCGAATCTGCTGGGACGCATGCCTGGGCACAGGAGATGGAAGAGTGGGCTCACCTTGAATATTTCTGTGATCCCGCAGAAATGACAACCTGGTTCCTCACAGCGGGAGGAAGAACAGCAAGCAGAGAACAAGAGATATTGGAGGCAGCCAGAGTCATTGG
>MGNI01000040.1:6683-12626 GCA_001795115.1 Chloroflexi bacterium RBG_16_48_8
TTGGAGTTCAAGTGCTCGGGAAGCGCTTGCTCCGCTTGGTCTATGGGCCGGACCAGCGGCCTATGCCGCCAGGTTAGCGGAACGTCTTGATGCTAAACCGTTTCGAGATTTCGGGGGTGGAAGAAACTCTGTGGAAGGGGGAGGGGCGAGTCGCATCCAGTCGAGTGCCAGGCTTTCTTCCTTAGATGATTTAGAGGTATGATGAGGGTGATTTTAATGAGCCTCGATCATGCACCCTGAACAAGTGGAGATTTGATAACTCATGAATATGCTAGGCAAACCGCCGAAAGTATTTTGATAAAATAAGTTGCCTGAATGGCGGTTTGCTTAAGGGATTGGCCAGGTTTTACGTTCGATGTTTGTCAAATTGCTTCCGGCCAATCACCTAGTTCTAATTAATTGGTTTGAGAGTTATGGAAGCATTCCATCTTATGATGCACGTTTTCTCTGGTGTTGAGTTAGAGGGTGGTGTGGGGAGGTATTGCCTATCCACAACACCCAACTCATCCTTAACAGTACGAGATGCAACATTTCTTGGAATTCAGCAGATTTTTAAGGTAACCTTGCAGTTCGTTGAAAATTGGATATAATAAGAATTGCGGCAGCAGACGTCCAGATATGCTGCCAATTTTTTTGCCGGGGTCTGCTTTATGACATTAGCCAATATCCTCCTGATTGAGAGCAATCGAGCTAGTTTACCTTCCTTCGCTTCTGCTCTTGAGAAAAAAGGTTATTCTATCGATATCTACCATAAGATTGATCCAGCACTAAAAGCTGCAGAAACATATCCGCCCGATTTGGTTATTCTTGATGCGGCTTCAATGCGAACCAGCGGTACACGCATGTGCCGAACAATCCGGACGAAATTGGATGGTCTTCCCATTATCCTGGTATCTCCTGAGAGCTCAGAACCCGACCCTGGCAATGGAGCCAGTATCACCCTTGTACATCCTTTTACTCCAAGGAAACTCCTCAATCGCGTTGCACGCCTTTTACCCGGAGATGAAAGTTATATGCTTGAAGTTGGACCCATCCGCTTGAATCTCGCACAGCGAAAGGTATTTGTCTTTGGAAAAGAATCACGGCTAACCCCGAAGCAAACGAAGTTATTAGAAGTTTTTATGCTCAATCCCGGTCGCCTGCTTACAAGAAAATCACTCATCAAACAAATCTGGCAAACCGATTACATTGGGGATACAAGAACCCTGGATGTGCACATGAGTTGGTTAAGAAGTGCAGTCGAACAAGATCCCTCAAAGCCGCAATACCTTAAAACGATTCGGGGAATGGGATATCGATTGGATATCCAACACTCTTTGAAGAATTAGACCATCGTAAGATCTTTGGGATCTCCTTATTGCCAGGAGCCGAACTCCTAACTGTTGGTGTAAAGGCACCCCGCCGGGGTGTTTTTGCATTAGGGTCGTTGAAGAGAAGCAGCGTGCATCCTTTCTCTTCTATCTTGAAGGGCTTTTTTCAGTGGATTCATGAATGAATAAGCGGTGGAATAAGAGGTGAGGTGAGGGAAAAATTTAGAAAGTATAAGCCCATTCATGGGTTCAATGAGAGTTTGATTCCTCAATAAAGATCTCTTTTATGGCGATAACGTATTCGCCCATCAAATTGGCCACACGCACACCTACTTTGTGTTTGCCGGATGCTGAATAGGTATGTGAAAGTTTTAATCCAATCTCCTTTTCTCTCCAACCACGTACAGATTGTGATTGGCTTCGGAAGATGTTGCCATCGTAATCCCAATCGACTTCCCAGAGATCAATAGGATCAGGAAATGGATCTGAGATCGGTTTAGATAATCCTGTTAAGCGTATTTCAACGGTGTTTCTTTTTTTTACGATTTCAAGAATGGGTTCTTCTTCTGTACCCGGTATTTTGATTTCGGATTGCCAAGAAGCAAAATGTACTTCCGTTTGTGATAGATGCATACGACGGTAGACAGTATGGATCGCTAAGGCGGTCGCATCGCACCCAATCCATCTCCTTCCCAGACGTTCAGCCACCGCCAGGGTGGTGCCAGAACCGCAGAAAAAGTCTCCGATAAGGTCACCTGGATTGCTTGAGGCCAATATGATCCTTTCAAGCAGGGCTTCAGGTTTTTGGGTTGGATATCCGGTCCGTTCGCTGTG
The DNA here is from genome assembly GCA_001795115.1 of Chloroflexi bacterium RBG_16_48_8. GTDB lineage: Bacteria > Chloroflexota > Anaerolineae > Anaerolineales > E44-bin32 > MGNI01. The sequence goes on from MGNI01000040.1 coordinate 8,828, forward strand.
CAGGCGGGCAACAACGGGAAAATACCACCAATCTTCCGGGACTTTACCCCGCTTCAAATCCGGTACCTTTCCAAATCCAGCCCGATCGGAAGAATTAAAAGTTTTTACGGTAGAGGGATTATATGGGATTCGAACGGCATCTGCGTTGAATACATAATCGTTCGATTTTGTATAGACGAGAATGGTGTCATGCTTCCGTTTAAAAGCGGAACGAATGGGGGATGGACCGTGGTAGACCCAAACAATCTCATTCAGCAACCTGTCTGGACCAAAGATTTCATCTAACAGCACTCGCGCGTAAGCGGAGGCATGCCAGTCCAGATGCAGGTAAAGAGAACCTGTTGGAGCCAATAACCGATACATCAGATTCAAACGTGCATAAAGCATATCCAGGTAGGAGGCCGGATCGTCCCAGATATCCCTGTATCCATTTGTGGTTCTCCATTCGGAAGGGCGTCTTGAATCCTCATCACGACCGATGCGGGCTGCATAAGCTTTTCCTGTAAGAAATGGAGGATCAGCATATAGGAGATCGAATTTCTCTTCCATCTCTGGTAGAAGGGATGCCATAACTTGGAGGTTATCCCCAAGGATAAGGCTGTTGGGAGAGACGGCGTTTAAAGCCTCATCCTTATTGGGTGTGACCAAGGTCACCAATCGCAATTGGGCAGCATCAGGTAGTCTAAATTGGGAGCGACTGCCCCATTGGAGTGTAGCAAAAGGCTCTTTCTTGAACCTTTTTTCCATTTTGCCTTCTCAATGCTTTATTTTCTACCAAATCGCTTTTCAATGAGCTCAGCCAGGGTAGGTTGACCTATAACTTGAAGCTCATAGCGAATGCGTTGGCTGGGTTTGTTTATCTTGAGAATACGTGTCAGATCAATGGGTGTACCGATAAGCACCATATCCACTTCTGCCTGATTGATGGTGGCCTCCAATTCATCGATCTGTTCCTGACCATAGCCCATGGCAGGTAAAACAGGACCTGTATTGGGATACTTTTCAAATATCTTGGCAATGGACCCCACTGCAAAGGGTCTCGGATCCACAATTTGGCTGGCTCCAAACCGTTTAGCAGCTACCCAACCAGCACCATAGGCCATTTCACCATGTGTCAATGTGGGCCCATCTTCGATCACAAGGACCCTTTTACCTCGGATCGCGTTGGGATCATCGACAAAGATCGGAGAAGCCGCTTCAATCACAATGGCCTCGGGGTTGTACTTTTGGACGTTGGATCTCACTTCATTGATGTTTTCCAAGGAGGCAGTATCTACTTTATTGATCACAATCACATCAGCGGTTCGCAAATTTGTTTCACCAGGGTGATAGCGTATTTCGTGACCAGGTCTGTGTGGGTCAACAATCACGATATGGAAATCACTTTGATAAAAAGGTAAATCGTTATTGCCACCATCCCATAAGATGATGTCGACTTCTTTTTCTGCCTGGCGGAGAATTCTTTCATAATCAACACCAGCATACACAATGAAACCTCGATCCAGGTGGGGTTCATATTCCTCCCGTTCCTCAATGGTGCAGTTTGCCTTCGTAAGGTCATCGTAGCTGGCAAATCGCTGGATGGCTTGTTTGACCAAATCACCATAGGGCATGGGATGGCGTATTGCAGCAACTCGGTAACCAAGTTCCTTTAAGATTCCGGCGACATATCGCGATGTTTGACTTTTACCGCTGCCGGTTCTGGTAGCGCAGATGGAGACAACGGGTTTGGTTGAAGCCAGGGTTGTGTTTTTGAGTCCTAAGAGCCGGAAATCGGTGCCTGCGGCAAGGACTTCAGATGCTTTATGCATGACATAATCATGGGATATATCGCTGTAAGAGAAGATGACCTGATCGACCCTCAAATCCCTAATTAACTGACCCAACTTCGCCTCCGGGTAGATGGGAATGCCCTCCGGATATCCTGCTCCAGCAAGCTCTGACGGATACTTCCGATCTTCGATATTAGGGATTTGTGTAGCTGTAAAAGCTACAACTTCATAGTCTGGATTGGAACGAAAGTAGACATTGAAATTATGAAAATCTCGCCCTGCGGCGCCCATAATGATGACTCGTTGGGGATTCATAGAATTGGTTATACCTCCTCAGTAAGAAAGAGTTCAGATCAGCTCAGCTGTGAATAAGCTGAATGAGATGGATTTACATAACGTTTGGAGCTGAAATTCCCAATAGATTTAGGCTGTTTGCCAAGACTTGGCGGGCAGCCGCTGTGAGTTCAAGACGGAAATTCCGAATGTCAACATCCGCCTGAAGGACGGGGCAATGTTGATAAAAATTTGTAAAATTTTGAGCCAGTTCATAGACATAATTCGCGATCAGAAGGGGTTTATAATCCGCGGCAGCGTGCTGCACAATTTCGGAAAATTGCGACATTCTATCAAGAAGTTCGATTTCCGAGGGATGCAATTCGTACTTTGGTTCAGACGAGTTTGAAAATTCGCCGGCACGCACGAGGATACTGTTAGCTCGGACATGGGCATATTGGATATAGGGGGAGGCTTGCCCCTCAAAGTCCAAAGCACGATCCCAGTCGAAAGTAGCTGTCTTATTGTTATCAACCGCAAGGAGAGGATATTTCAATGCGCCAAGGGCTACACTTCGTGAGACTTCATCTTTTAGGGATGCATCGATACCTGGATTCTTCTTCTCTACAATTGCAGCCGCTCGTGCGAAAGCTTCATTAAGCAGGTCGTCGAACATCACAACTGTACCCTCACGTGATGACATTGTTACATTGCCGGGAAGATTGACGATTTCATAGGAAAGGTGGTGGCACCTTTTTGCCTGCTCAAAGCCCATTAATTCCAGGGTCTTAAATATTTGGGAAAGGTAAAGCGACTGCCTGACGTCGATGACGTAAATAGAACGATCCACTTCCCACTCTCGAAATTTTCGAATGGCGAGGGGTAGATCCTTGGTAGCATAGAGCGAAGTTCCATCACTACGTAGTAATACCAGGACGCGATAAGTCTCTTTCGATAGCTTCAGAATGTCATCCAGTTTGATAACAACAGGTCCACCTAATGGTCGCTCGTCAACAGCAAGTCCACGTTTGATCAAATCTTCAACAATGACTTTCCCCTGTTCTTCAACCTCGCTTTCATAAAAAAATACGTCAAACTTCGCCCCCAAGGTTTCATAAATTTCCGTGAAGCCTTCAATGCTCCATTGACGGGTTTTTTGCCATAGTTCAACCAGTTCAGGATCATGTGCATCCCAGCGTGCGAAGACCTTTCTCGCCTCGGTTTCATACTCTGGATTGTCTTCTACCAGGCGGGTTGCCTCAGAATAGATTTCCTGCATCCAGCGAGTTCGATCTCCCTCGGGTTCTTCACCCGCGTGGAATTTCAAGTAGCACCACAGCCACTTAATGACATGCCATCCGATATCCCCAAGATAATTGGCGCGAATGGTGTCGAAACCAGCAAACTCAAGAATATTGGCCATAGCCCCACCTAAAATCACGTTTCTAAGGTGACCAACATGGAAGGCTTTATGTGTGTTCGGTTGAGAGTACTCCACCATCACCCGTTCATGGATCGGAGCGCCCTTTCCGAAATCTTCCTTTTGGGAGAGGATGGTATCCACCACCCGCAGGGCATACTTTTCAGGATTGATGTAAAGGTTAAAATACCCATTGATCGCTTCCACCCGAGCGAATCCCTTGGGGGTACCCATTTTTACAGTGATGGCTTCTGCAATTTCCTGCGCTCGTTCCCGTACATTAACCCCTTCTCTGCTTCGCGCATCCAGCGCGGCTGATTGAAAACAGACCGCG
>MGNI01000040.1:12646-12941 GCA_001795115.1 Chloroflexi bacterium RBG_16_48_8
GGAAAAAGGGGTAGATGCCCATTCAATTTTATCCGGGATTGGAACGCCAATTTCCTGCAACAACTCTTTTATGACTTTGGCTACCCTTTCAAGTTCTTGATTAAACATATACCCCTCACTGTATCAGGCGAGATTATAGCATGTCTATTTAGACATTAAGCAAAAAGACGCACCTTAAGGCGCGTCTCCTTATACGAATAATGGAAGGGTTCTACTTTTCCGAAACCTCATCATTCTTCATTTCGTTCAGGCGAGCCATTAACCGGCTCTTGCGACGAGCAGCATTGTTTTTATG
>MGNI01000040.1:13070-13277 GCA_001795115.1 Chloroflexi bacterium RBG_16_48_8
CCTGCGTTTTTCATTTTGGGATATTCGTTTCTTAGCCGATTTTGTATTTGCCAACGTAGCCTCCAACTTGGATGTTCCAAATGATGATTTTATCGTAGGGGAGATATTCTGTCTAGGGGACGGGAACGTGTCAAGCTCTATTCGATGGGGCTTTAATTTAGAGATGATATTCTAATCTGTCCATCCAAGCTCTTCGATCGATAAACC
>MGNI01000041.1:0-7077 GCA_001795115.1 Chloroflexi bacterium RBG_16_48_8
GGCTGGGATGGGGATGATGAGCGGCCCAATGATGACGATCAGGAGAAATATCCCGATTGCAATTGCCAGGTTGCGTTTCCAGCCTCTCATTGGGATTACTCCTCCAGGCTTCGCAGCAGGTTCATTGTAGATGATATCACTTGTATCTGCTGAGCTTCACGCGAGATGGTGGCAAGATGATCGCCACTTTGGAAGCCATACCAGCCAAGCCCAGTGCAATCGTAAAGAGGAGGAAGGAGGCGAATTTTGCTTCCCCCAGGAGGCTCTCCGTTAAACCAAGATCGCTGAAAAAATTCCAGAAGAAGGAGTAGCCTGTTGATGTGGGATCGGTGTGCGTCCCGCCGGGATAAAAAAACCATCGCCAGCAATGGGAGGAGCACAAATTTGACGCAACCCGCCATGACCAGGAAATAGATCCTCTCCCTTCAAAGTTTGGTTGAAGTCTTCATTTGAAATCCTCACTAAGCTGCTTATGATCTAGCGAGATAGGAAAGCTTTACCTTCACCTATGTAGTCCCTTCTTGGAGTTGGTGGGATGTATGATCCGCCCGCGGGATCCCCATCATATGGGATGATAATGCTTGAATGCCTTAAGAGCTGCGATAGTCCCGTTTACAACAAAAACCTGGCCGTCTTCGGAGGACCAGCTTCCATCTGGAGCCTGCCTGCGTATCAGCTCTTTGATCCCCATTTGGACGAAAGGATGCTTCCTGGGAAGTCCGGCTTTTCCCAAGCAATCCAAGGCCCAGGCCAGTTGTGAATCCTCCCATTCAGACTTTGGCTTGCGGATCAGGATTTGTAAACCAGACATAGCAGCCTCGATGTAGGGTTCTCCTGCCATGAGAAAAAGGCTGGATGCGATCCAGGTCGTGTGCAGGAAACCTTTGAAGAGGGTCTTTTCGAGAAAATGTGTGTCAAGGTAGTCCAGAGCCATGCGAAAGGCAGGAAAGGAATGAAAGCCCTTAATAGCCAGCCAGAAGGCTGAATAGGCGGAGAGGTAATGTCTTGTGTGAAGGCTGCCGGGTACGATCCATGGAGGGAGGTTTTCCTGGGAGAGGGGAGGGTTCTCATCCCAGCCACCATCCTCCAGTTGTGCGTCAATTAAGTAGATGAAGGCCTTCTCTGATGATGAGGAGTGAAGCATCCCCAGCTCCTCCATCCACCATAGGGCGTTGAGAGTGTCAATGGTCGTGCTGGGATAGCCCTTGATCTTGCTGTGGGGGAAGCCTCCGTCTCCATTCTGGAGCTCCAAGAAGGGGTGGAGTATTTCAGGATTGGGTATTGCATCATAAAGAATATGGCGTAATCGGACTTTTTCGATGTCCGATCCATTTTCTTCAATGAAATGGATGGATTTGGTGATGTCCAAGATTCCCCCAATTCATATCGCTTATCGACCTTAGGCAGCGCACACTTATGAGGATACACTGATTCATTCGAAAAATGGGAGTCTCAAATCAAACTTGAACAGAAGGGTTGTTTCGGAGAGGGCATTCTTTATGAAAACAGGATGTTTTGAACCCTCCCGCGGGTTCAAAATCCGCAGGAGGGCGTGGGATGTGACCATTAAGGGTTAAGTTCCTCTCCAGGTCGATACTCGCGCTTCGGGTTGGCGCGGATATCCGCCTCGTCGAACCAAACAGGCTTTAACTGACGCTTTACAAACAAGGGGCTCTGGTCCGCGTAGTGCGGCGAATTTTCGTCAAGCGTGGCACTGCCGTATTGATGAATGCTGAAAGACTGGACCTGACCCTCCGCATCCCATCGGACAAGGAGAACAAAGGAATCCCCCACATATCCCATCAGCCTGCCATTCTCCTGAAATCAACCCCCAACGGCATGCAGCAGATCCGGACCTCCTCCCAGACCCAGATCGACATTACCCCGTATCAGGCGGTTGATATCACCCCAGGGTACATCCACTCGACCGAAGTGCTCCAGCATGCTCTCAACAGTGCGTTGATAACTGTCCAAGACTTCCTCCGAGGTGAATTCGCCCCCTACAAGCCGGGATCCCAAGAAGCTTTTGCTTGTCCGTGCCAGATCGTATAAGGTCAGGATGGCGATGGTGGCTCCGATACTTTCAGGGTCGGCGTCGTAATCCCAATCACGCAGGATCTCAATGCCATCAAGAAGATCTGCATCCTGTGGAGTGGGGGCGTCAAGGATCATCTGCACCATTCTGGGGACATCGGAATCGGCCCAGTACGTCATGTCATATTTGTAAAGGATAAATTCTTCGAAGGTGATGGACTCATCCGACCCAAGAAGCTCCAGCGCTCGCAGGGCGCGGTTGCTCATTTGCGTCTCGATGCCCAGGGTAGGGGAGTAGTCATCTGGATGGGGGTTATCGGGGTCCAGAGTCGTTTGGAAAGGGGAACTATTGGAATTCTGGGTGAAGCCTGCGGCTGGGTTCAGGACCTGCGGAAGATCATCGAAGGGCAGGTATTGGGTCCAAAGAGTCTCTGAAGTATCGCCAGGCAGGTAAAGGGACCAGTCATAGCCCTCCGTCCGGATGGGCAAATCCGCGTTGTAAAGATAATAGATATTACCCTCCCGATCCGCATAGCCCACGTTGAAGGAGGCGAATCCACCCTGGCGCATCGCACTTTGCCATTCCTTGAAGTTGGTGGCTTTGTTCAACCGATAGACCTGCTCCCAGATGTCCACAAGTCCCATCCCGGCATAGCGGATGGCGTAGGTGCCGTGGTCCTGGCGGACAACTGGACCATAGACGGACCACAGCACCTCCTGCTTCACGGTCCAAGACAGATTTCCCAGGAGCTTGACTTTAATGGGTGCCTGGCGCACCTCCAGATCCAACCATTCGCCATTGAAGAGGTATTGGTTGGGATTATCGGGGTTGATCTCAAGCACGTAGGTATCGACCAGATCGGGGTGGTTGACGGTGAAGGACCATCTCAGATTACGGTTGTGACCCACAAGGATCATGGGGCTACCCGGGAACAAGCCACCGGTCATATCCAGGCCTTGCTCGCTGTGGAAATGGGCTTCATACCAGGTGACGGCGCCCTCCCAGGGTTGGTGTGAGTTGACAGCCAGGAAGGTGGAGCCATCCGAGGTTCGGCTGGGTCCGATGCTGAAAGTGTTCGAGCCTAGATGGGTGTCAGCATCGAAAATCTGAGCCTCAGGGCGCGGGGAGATACCCTGCTGAATCATCGCCTCGAACAGAGACCTCAACGGGGTCTCCTCCTTCATGATCGATGTATGCAACCAGAGGCTCACTCACATCTTCTACACGGATTCCTGCGAGCAAATCAGCTACTGTAGCGGTCGATCTTCTGTGGCCAGAAGATGAAAGCCGCAACGACCATAAGGAACAGAAAGGATGCAGTAAAAAATCGTCTTCAGGAGATTTGTTTCAGCATGTGGCTCAGACTCCATGGTTGGATTGTACGGGACGAATCTGATCATACACGAGGTTTCATCTATTTCAAAAGGTAGGATCAAGTTGTGAGTGCTGGAGGGAACCTGTTTTCTTCTTCACACTATTGGATCAAGCCTGAGAGAGGCCGATGAACAAGTCTTGCCCTTACTCATCACCATGGTATTGATATACAAGACCATCGTCGAATTGAGCAATAAGTACAAGGTCTTCTGTCAGTTCTTCCAAATGGTTCTGAGTTAAACGGGAAAATGGATCAGGTCCTACTATAACCAGAAGTGCATTGTCATGTGACATTCTGTAACGCATATTATGGAGGGCTTGCTGATAATCCTCAAGACTGTTATTTTTTTGCGTTGAGGGATTTATTCTGGAAGGGATGTAAATCGACATCCGATCAGCCCAAAAATAAAGTGCTGGTATGTCATTTGTGTAAACAGGAACATCGGGAAGTTGACGGACATACTCGACGGTTGGTGAGTTTCGATAGATGCCACTGGCATATCCCCGAGGTTCTTCCCTCAGCTCCCTAGCCAGATCTATGGTCCTTAGCACTTGACTACCCAGAAGCGCAAGACATACACAACCAATCAATATTTTCGCAACTTTCCCTGATTTTTCCCACCACAGGGAGAGAATAAGAAGAAGGAATAATAATCCCGGAAGATAGATTGGAGAGAGAATCCGTTGATCTAATAACGTCATAATATCAAAGAACAGCACAGTCATAAGTACGAAGATGGAATATGTGAATAAATAAATTCCTGTGAGAAGTAGAAAACTTTGCCGTATATTTCCACCCGAAATCTTCTGGATAGGATATCGCTTAATGGCGAAGCAGCTGATGAATCCCAAGCCTGAGATCGTGGTTATAAGTACGATTATTTTGACACTTGGAGACATATCCAGCAGTATTTCACTGGGAAATAACCATTCCAAGAGTGTCTGGGCTCCACGTAGCCATTCTTCAAAGTCAGGAGGGTGCCAGAAAGGCATCGGTCGATTGGTTGCATTTCCTGTCAGAATGACATTTCGAGTGAGGAAAATACCAACAGGTAAACCAGAGATGACAAGGAACAGTAACGTATCTTGCCACCTTCGTTTTCGGTCACGCTCGAATTTGAATATTTGATGCCCGATCATGCCTACGATGAGTATGGATACTCCAATGTAACGTGTTAATATAGCAGCACCAGCGACCATTGCTGAGAGAGCCAATAAGCCTCGCGAACACGATTTCGTCATAGATATGGCCAATACAATCAGAAAAACAATACTGAGAAAGATGTAGAGCGGCTCACTGTGTGCCCACGAATACATATCAATGAGGGTCGGGGATGCAACCGTGAGAAGTGCTGCATAAATCGAGAATAGACTTGATTTTGTGGCTACCATAATTCCGATCCCTATTGCCAAAACAGTCAACCCAAATAATCCACCAATAACGATTCTCGAAGCAGGATAAAGATCAAACCCAAGTTTGTTCACAAGAGCGACGACCATAGAAAACATCGGTGGAAAGTGAGTTATTGGACGGAACTCACCTGTTCCGGTGATACGCCCATAATCACCTGAACTGGCAAGAGTTTCTGCTCCACTCAAGTAATAGAAAGAATCTGCATGCAACGAGGCACCAAATCGTGTTGATTCTTTGATGAGATAAACCCCAACACTAGCAATTACTACAAGAAAGAGCATACAAAGAAAGATTTTGCCCTTTTTTCTCATGTGCGACCTGTGCATTGCTAATTCCATCAACTAATAATGTTGTATATTTTTATGGAAAAGTTGATTCTCAGATGGGGCTGAATTAATTGCTAAACGGAATTCTAAAACTGGTTTATAGTTTCCAAAAGTTGGACACAAATGTATTGTGGGAATTGACCTCATCAGAAGTTGATGTACGCTAAGGCTTGGGCTGTACCGTAAGGCGGATTGACTATTTTGAGATTATATCTCAAGCTTTTTCAAAAAAGGTCGTTATCAGAAGCATGAACTTCTAATTGGGCTATGGCTCTTTGGGGTTGTAGAGGTAGATATCCCCGTCCCATGAGGAGCCGTACACTTTTAGTCCTTCAGTAAGCGTGTCCATACGCTGTTGGGTTTCCTCACCATAAAAAGCTCTGAGCTGCCAATAAAAGCCCTCGAAGAGCACCAAAGCTGCACCCTCTTCACGAAATATTCTCTCTATCGGATCATCAGGGTCGTCTCCGAAGCGATGGAAATCTTCTGTTGGTTGATTGAAGGATGACCAATCCATTTCATAAGCCGGACGCCCCAGAAAGAAAAGGATAGCGTCGGGATCATTCGTGATGATGGGGGTGTCGGGTGATAGTTGTTCAACCACTGCTATTGTGCCGGAGGAGCGCCAGCGCTTACTTGTAAAACCACTCCCCTCCGCATGATACTGTGAAACAATTTCAACGCTAGGCGGGATGAAAGAGGAAAGGATCAATAGACCAAGGGCGAGAGAGAGTATCCGAGCATAGTTTTGTATCGACCACACATCTCCAATGAAATAGATGAATGAAAAGATCGTAATCATCCCTGCTACTTGAAGGGGTAATAATGTTCGATCGATAAGGCCGGGCTTGAGAGGTAAGAACGCGTAGAAAAAAGCTATGACGATGAAGAATGCAATAAAGAGGAAGGAGAAAACGCTTACAATGAGGAGAAATTTATTTGTTCTCCAATCCTGTCCCTGGGTTTTGATTTTTTTGAGCGCCAAGATTAGCAAAGCGATCACGGATAACACGACCAGGCTCAATAGAAATAGTTTGAGCCGATAGGGGATCTCCATCATTAGGTCTGAAAATGGTATCCAACCCCACAAAACGTTAACCATGTCTACCCGTAAGGGTGCCAGCTCATTCCAAAGGTTACCCACCGGCAAGGAAAATCCCCGATGAGGGGTCGTATCAGGTCTTGTGTACGCCCAAAGCAACCAGATGACCGTAGGTGCAATAGAAATCGACAGGTAATAGGTGACATCTTTGATTCGGGTGAGCAAGTCCTTCCTGTGAAAGGAAAGGATGAGCGCTGCCCCTGCCAGCAAGAAAGCAAGCCCTGGGTAGCGTCCCAAAATGGATAAGCTTGATGCGATAGCTGCAGACAAAATCAACAAACGATTGTTGTTTTTAATATAGAACCGCAACAACAGCAATCCACTTACACCAAAAAACAAGAATTGGGGTTCGGTCATGACACCACTAAATACGTCCAACAGCACGGGTGAGGTAAAGACACAAGAGCATATCAACACTGAAAGCATTAGAGAATGGGACAACACGTAAATTGAGAAGCCGAGACATAGAATGGTTAGACCAAAAAGGGCTATGTTTAGCCAGCGAGCAGCCGATAAGATCTCTATTCCAATCGATCCAAAAAAAGCGAGAGTGAGGTGGTAAAGAGGTGGATGCCCACCCACATATTCCAATCGACCAGAAGGAGTAATATGGCCAAATCCATTGCCTTCGATGAGATTCCTGGCGGCATCGATGTATGCCGTTGAATCGCTAAAGCCCATGGGCCCCAATTTGTGCTGTAGAAAATTGCGTAACTTCCAAGGATCCCTAGAAGGAGGAGAACCAGGAGGATTCTTATATTAGGTAATTTCATTAACTCCATCTTCCCTTTTATCCTAATATTAGTCTGGGCGCTATTGTCTCATC
>MGNI01000041.1:7100-14994 GCA_001795115.1 Chloroflexi bacterium RBG_16_48_8
CGGGGGAATGGTGATTCAATGCGAAAGATCGTGCATGGAAAATAGAATTAGAATGGTTCTTAATCTTCGATGTCTCTATTATACTGTCTAGTAGGTCAACAATCGTGGGCTGACAATTTCAGCCGCACATGAGTTTTTCCTGGATAACGCGGTTTCGGTGGATCTAAAATGACTCATTTGGAAATTTATAACATCTGTGCAATCAATCAATCCCGGTCCCACGCTGATGGATCAGCATTGGAGTTTTTTGGAGGCACCAGCTTGAGCCCCTTAAGATCTTCGCTTATGAAGATCTTTTCTTGGTTATAAATGTTGAAGGCAAGGGCCAACAGCTTTACCTTATGGAAAGATTAGCTATCGATAAGGACCTGCGCGTAGCGGAAGGAGGCTTAACCTTAATGAGAACCTTTCACATCACCATTTGGATGTATTTGTTATAAGCTAAACGGTAGGCTTAAGAACGCTCACTGTTTTCGATGGTTTAATATTTACAGCATTTAGGTTGACAGATCGCATGGATGGTATAGAAGATAAGGCTTTTCTACATTATCAGAAGGTACGCCGTTTGCATTGGGACATGGTGGCCTGCAATTTTGATCGTGGACGTGGATTGGGAGGTAACTATCACAAACGTTTGGATCAAATTTATCGGAATACGATCGCTCCTGGTCAACGAATATTGGAGATCGGATGTGGCAGCGGGGGTCTGCTTGCAGCCACGAAGCCTGGCTTCGGCGTGGGGGTGGATTTCTCTTTCGAGATGGTTAGGAGAGCGCAAGAAAAATACCCGGATTTGTTTTTTATTCAAGCTGATGCTCATAGGCTTTGTTTAAATATCCAATTTGATATTGTTATTCTATCGGATCTGCTTAATGATGTATGGGATGTTCAAACCGTTTTTAGGGAGATCCAAAAAGTTATTACCCCACGTACAAGAATAGTCATTAACTCATACAGCCGATTATGGGAGATCCCTTTGGCAGTGGCTCAGTGGCTGAAAATCGCCAAGCCAATTAAGCCCCAAAACTGGTTGACAGTCGAAGACATTGATAATCTCCTGTTTCTTGAGGATTTTGAAGTTATCAATCAGTGGCAGGAGATCATCCTGCCACTGCCCATCCCGATCTTGAGTAAGATTTTCAATTGTTTCTTGGTAAAACTCTGGCCCTTTAAATTCCTAGCACTCACCAATATCGTCATCGCTTTCCCAAGGTCGCAAGCTTTGATTTCAGAGCCATCTGTATCCGTTGTTATCCCAGCCCGCAACGAGGCAGGAAATATCTTGGAACTCTTTGAACGAACGCCGGAGATGGGCCAGTACACAGAGTTGATATTTGTGGAAGGACACTCATCGGATAACACTTATGATGTTATCAAGTCGATCATGACGGATCATCCTGAACGACGTTGCCAATTATTCAGACAAGAGGGGGAAGGCAAGGGGGATGCTGTGCGGATGGGGTTCGCCAACGCTGGTGGTGATATCCTGATGATCTTGGATGCTGATTTAACAGTGCCACCGGAGGCGTTGCCACGGTTCTATATTGCGCTTCGTGAGGGTAAAGGTTCATTCATCAACGGTGTTCGGCTGATGTATCCCATGGAAGACCAGGCAATGCGTTTTGTCAACTTGATTGGGAATAAATTCTTCGGCGTGGCGTTCTCCTGGATCTTGGGACAACCGATCAAGGACACCTTGTGTGGCACAAAGGCTTTGTGGAAAAGGGATTATGAACTTATTTCTAATAACCGCGATTACTTCGGAGACTTTGATCCATTTGGGGATTTTGATCTGCTCTTCGGTGCAGCGAAACAGAACATGAAGATTGTGGATGTGCCCATTCGCTATCGATCGCGCACCTATGGAGGAACCAATATCGATCGTTGGCGGCATGGTTGGATGTTGGTCCGAATGGTGATATTCGCCGCCAGACGCCTCAAATTTATTTAACTGGATGCTGAGCGAATATTCATAAGTTACTATCGGCATATAGGCTCAGGCTTAGCGTTGATATCGATGCGTGCGAGACTACATTGTGTCGTAGGTGAATGATTTAGGAAAAATCGTTTATGGAGATGGTCCGCTTTGAATATAACAAACCCTTGTGTCGACGCTGCTCCCCCGCCAGGGGTTGTGGACGGTCCAAAGCTTGAGTTGGACCCTTGACCATGTTTTTCGGAAGAGTATAGTGAGTGACTGATTTTATGAGAGGTCGTATTTGAATTCGTCAAGAGAGTGTTCACCAAGTTTTTTATAGGAGAAAGGGGAACTTTATGCCGCTTTCGTTACCGTCCCGTGATTCACTTCAATTTTCTATCGATGAGGGCACAGAGGAAGACTACCATCTCGTACGGTTGTATTACTCATGGTACGCGGGTTGGTTTTATCGGCATCGTCTCAAGATGATGTCCAATCTTCTGGAGGGGAAATCCTTGGATAAGTTGTTAGAGATCGGCACTGGATCGGGGATATTTATTTTGGAGTTGTTGAAGCATGCTAATCTGGTTGTGGGCATGGATATCCATCCTACCTATCAGGGTGTGCGAAAAATGCTTGAAAGAGAAGGGGCTGATTATAGTAGGGTTGAGTTGAGGCAGGGAGATATTTTTGATATTCCTTATCCGGATCATTCCTTCGATGCAGTCGTTTGTGTCAGTGTTTTGGAGCATTTCCCCGAACCTCGTTTAGCTTTGGAGGAAATTCAACGAGTCGTCCGACCTCAATGTCCAATCTTGATGGGTTTTCCGGCTAAAACGACGATTACGAAGCTGATCTTCGCTTCCTTAGGATGTAACGCTCAGAAGATCCACCCTTCCAGTCACAATACGATCCTGGTTGCTATTAAGGATGTTCTGTCAATTGATAAGTTATTATTTTTCCCATGGGCCAGCATCCCTTTATACATTGCATGTCGAGCGTATGCGAATTAGTTTGTTCAATTGAAGAGAGTCGGCGATAGAGTATTTGAGTGCCAAGGTAAGCACAACAAGTGGCGGGGCTACAATGATAGAAGCGAAGCTCATGGGAGCAGCAGATTGAGCGAGAGGCTGTTTTTTTGTTCGAGATGGTTATTCCGGTGGGAGATAGGAATCAGTAAAAGGAAGGAGAAGCCAACAGCGTAGTCAATATAAATCTTTCTGGCCAGGTGTTGGGTGAGGGAAGTGTTCTTTTGTACGAAAGGCCAAATGAGGAAGGGGAAGCTTAGATGTGTATCGGGAATGACCAGGGCGAGGACAAACCCGATCGCAGTGTTAAATCTCATGTTCCCAGAGGATACGAAGCCATACGCTTGGCTCACCAGGAGAATGTCAATGAGCAGAATGGCCAAGCTGGCGATAGTTCAGGGCTACCTTTCAAATATTTTCTTGATCGGGCACGCGATCGGATGCCTTTCTTGCCTCGAGCCAATCCTGCAACGCAGGGCCTGTGGCCAGGAAGTTGGGGGGATAGAGCTGGGCCCATCAAGACTATACTGTATTGATTTGAAAGATCTATGTAACATCTAAACAACAATCGCAAGATCCAACAAGGAGTTGTGTCAGAAATGATAGATTATTACAACAACGAACGAAGACACTCATCGATTGGATATCAAGCACCAGCAGTCTTTATCGCAACCCTTTGCTATGGACGGGATATCACAATTCCGATGGGGTAAATATGTACCAAAAATGGGGTGCACCACCTAGATAAACTTTGAAATGTTGATTCATGTTTGGATGTTTCTAGATGAGGATTTTCAAATCCACAAACCTCTCTCCATATACAGTTGCCATACTTATTGTAACAATTCTTGGCTGTATTTTGGCAGTCTATGGAATGAGATGGGGACCATGGGCAGGAAGTGACTCGGTCGCCTATATCGAGGTTGGCAGGAACTTTGCAAGCGGAGTTGGGCTTGTTGAAAGGCAAGCAAGTGGGGATAAAGTCCCACTTAGTTTACATCCTCCACTTTACCCTATTCTGCTTGCAACATTAAGTGTTTTCTCCAGCGACATAATCCTTGCAGCGAAAATAGCGGATGTGGTGCTTTTGGGAATATTTATTCTTTCAATAGGTTTATCTTATCATTTCTGTCTAAATCATCCAATTTATTCAATTTTTGTTTGTTTATTATTCCTATCATCTCCTTTGTTTCTTTTGTTATTCACTGGAGCGATGTCAGAGCCACTTTTTTTTGTAACCAGTGTAATGAGTTTGTTATTGATTGTTATTTACTTACAAACAAATAAACCCATGATTCTGTTTATATCTGCTTTTACAGCAGCCATGAGTCTACTCACCAGATATGTTGGTGTTGCAGTTATTGGCGCTGGATCGCTAGGTATGCTTGTGTTTTCCCAAGAAAGCTTTTTGAAAAGAGGGATAAAATCAGTGGCTTATTCAGCGATGGGTGCTTCACCATTTCTTATTTGGATAATCAGACTTCATCGTTACGGAGAATATTCGGGGTTGTATGAATTCGATTTCCGTGAATTATGGGCAAGGCTTTCTCCCTATAAGATGGAATTCATGGATATTCTTTGGCGCTGGATGAAGTTTGATTTGATTTTTTCCGGTTTAGATTATGACTCAAAACTTAATATCATTTTGGTGCTGATGGTTGTTATCTTTTTTGCATTAATAATTGCATCAGTAAAAAGCAAAAGAGTATCCAAATTCAACGACCTGGTTAGGATGGCGTCATTCCAATTCCCGGTATTTTTTCTTGGTTTTTCAATTCTATTCCTTGTTGTTACTGCTTTTGCATTCTTGTTTACAACCCAACTGCCAGAGGTTCCAGATGAACGAATTATGTCTCCCTTTCTGATGAGTTTATTGATGGGAGGTTCCTCTCTGGCAGCTTTCTTACTCGATCTTTATCCTAATAACCGGCTGTTTAAGTTCATACTCCCTTTATTTTTCGTGATATTTCTCATAAATCAGATCAATCCTGGTTTATCCTATCTCTACAGTCTTCATGAAAATGGATCCGGCTATACAAGTAAGGAATGGCAATCCTCCGAATTATTAGATCGGGTCAAAGAGCTGCCATTGGAAACTTCGATCATTAGCAACGAAGCTGACGCGATATTGTTATATGCGAATCGACCAGCCTATCGAATACCTGAACTCATGCAGGGAAAAAGGCATGCTGTTTTTAATTCATTTGGTCAAGATTCTGAGGATGAGATCCAAAGTATTTTTAAAACAAAAGGAGCAGCTTTAGTTTTATTTAATTCCGTTTATTGGCAGTTCAATGCGATCTATTACCACAAAGCAGAAGAAAGGTTAGAGGCCTTTACGAGAAATCTCTACCTTTATTCAGAAGCTGTTGATGGTGAAATCTACTTTTACCAGTTTTCAGAATAATTTAGTTATTTGATTCAACGTTTAGTACACAGGCTCCTGATTTACGAGCCATTGATTGAGAATTATGTGAGGTTGAATACTTCACTGGTTCAGACATGGGAAGCTACAATAAGGTCAAGATGTGTCCTGGCCTCGCGATAGTTGGCGTGAGAGGGTCTTTAAAAAATTATTTTCCCATGGAACACGCAGTCCATGAAATTTAGAGGTTTGTTAATCTGTAGATAACACCTTTTGTGAAATTAACCAATCCCTGAGCGCCGGCCCTGTGCCCATGGACCAGGGGCGAACTTTGTCGGGCGGGATCAGCTTGACCTCTTCAAGCTCTTCTCCCAACTGGATCTCCCCTTGGGCTCGAACATGGAAAGCCAGGATGAGTTGATTCCTCTCAAAGAAGGAATAATAGCCGACGAAAGACACAATTTCGCCTTCCAATCCCAATTCCTCCATAATTTCGCGCAGGATAGCGTCTTCAGGGGTCTCGCCTTTTTCAAGGAACCCAGCCGCGCCCTAACCAATTTGCCGAAGTATCTTTTCGTCAAAGGCAATTGTTCAAGACGTTTCCAGACTAACTGCCGAAACTCCTCGTAGTTAGCCCGTATCATTTTTGCCGCGTCAACACACTCTTGGGGCACTCTGCCATCATAACTCACGAATAACTCGCGGTTGTTTACGATAGATGCCCCAAGAGTGGCTTGACGTACAGTTTCTTCAGTGATTGGCGAGGCTGTTGTCATTGTTGGGTCGGCGGCGGTGTTTGAGCTAATGGTGTTGGGTCTTTTGAAATCAGGGATAGGATAAGCCATAAGAAGCTGAAAGCTATTATCCACAGAACGGCGGTTGCAAATATGAGGTGAAGGCTTACATTGGGCTCAAGAGTGCCAGCATCAAAAAACAAATACTGAAGGATGCTCTTGCCACCCAAAGTTGTGCCACCGTAGCTGGTGGTCTGTACGATGGTGGCTAAACGCCCTACCGCAATTAAGGTTGCAATTACGGACGCCAGCGGAGCCGTCAGTTTTTGGTTCATTGTAATTCTTCTCCTCTTGCATGATGATAGTCGCCAGGTTAAGCGGGTTAACGGCTCGCGGTTCACCCGCACGCAGAGCGTGTCGGCTGCGATCGCTTGTTAGCCCGCTCTATTTTCTTACGGAGTGCCTGCCTGCCATACACCAAATCGCCGCAAGAGTTTGGATGTTGAAGTGATTAATGCCCGAAGCCCTATAACTGAAAAAGGGATTAACACCGTTATGTACCGATTGGTGTCAAAACGAACAAGCATTAATGCGTCCGCCATATCATTGGGACACATTACAGGCAATCCGCCAATTAGCCTTGTGCCTTCCCCAACACAGTCAAACATGATAGGCACTCTTACAAGGACTAGGGCAATCAAGGCCAATGAACTGATGCCTAGTATCTTGGTGTGTCGCGTATCGTCCAGAAAAAGACCGATGATGCCGAGCGACACAAGCGTGGACCAAAACAGAATCCCAGACTGCGGGTCGAAAAGGTTAGCGTATATGTAGCCCAAATCAAGAGAAATCAGGTTGATGTCTCCCCTCAATAGTCCCAAATGAAACGGATTGCCGAACTGTGAAAGGTTGTATAACAACAGAATAATAGCAGGCACCAAAGCACCCAGAACATGGTTTTTCAAAAACCCAAATTCCCTGATGACAACGAGCGAAACGAGTACGACCGTAGCGATAACAATGGTTTCGAGGCGAGTTAGCACCAAAAGCCCTACAAACAGACCCGACAAGAACTGTGGCGCAAACTTTCTTTCTAGGGAGCCCTTAACAAAAAAGTAACCGAATAGACAACTGACGCCAAAGGCGGTTAGTGTGGCGTAGGCAGGCGTGTTGACGATGTTGTGCATAAGAACGCCTGAAGTTATTGCAACCAGTGGGGCGAGGCTTGCACCCAAAAAGGACTTGTTTTCCAGTGCCAGAGATTTGACAATGAAAATCAAACCGATAAACAGAAGCGCATAGCCCGCAAAAAGCATAGAGGCAATAAGCTTCCACTCAAACCAACTATCCTGTGTCTCAATGTAGAAATTCTTAAAGAATATATCCCTGAACAGGATAGGCTCACCAGCTGGCGGGGGGCTTGTAGCAGCGACTGGTGCAAGATCAGGAGAAGCAATGATTTCTTCTGTTTGCACAAACGGCTCTACTAAAGACGAAATCAAATAGTAAGGTATCAGCGAAACAATAGGATAGCCAGGTGAACGCTGTTCAACAAAATGCAGATTCCTTGCGATTGGATTGCCGCTGTTTTGAGTAAGCCTTTGCATGATAGCGTAGTAGTCAATCGAGTCGTGGTGAATATTCGCCTTACTGGACGAAAATATAACTATCACCAAGAAGATCATCAAGACTGTGAAAACAGAACGATCAATGAGGCGAAAAACCCTATTTGTCTTGCTCACCTTTTCTGCAACGGTAGTTTTCATGTCAATCTACACCTTTGGTTATTATAGATAGCCGGTTAACGGTCAGGGTTGAGCCGCGCGCGGTGTTGGCGAGGTATCCTGCG
>MGNI01000042.1:0-1154 GCA_001795115.1 Chloroflexi bacterium RBG_16_48_8
TTCGCACGAAAGAACTCATCCCCAATATGAGGAAGATCCTCCTCTGGGATACCCATACCGGTATCAGAAACCTTCATTTCTACACTGTCCAGTAGATGTCGTATCTGCACTTGGACAGTACCCTTTTCAGGGGTGTACTTGATCGCGTTTCCTATTAAATTACCAAATATTCTGTCCAGCCCATCCTGGGATGCTTCAACGATAAGATCCTCGTCTGTCACCTCTACCTTTAGTGAGATCTCTTTGTTCTCTGCTTCAACAGAGAAACGCTCTACAACCTCTTGCAGAATGGGCTTCAGTTCCAATGGCTCAAGCGGCTTCTCTAGTTCGCTTGATTTGCTTGATGCGAGAGAAAGCAGGTCATTGATCAAACTCATTAATTGATCCATCCTGGCTTCGATTCGTTTTAAGATATCGCGTTGCTGATCACTTAGATCACCAGCTATGCCCCTTGTCATCGTACGAAGCAAACTTTGTGCACCGCCAACAGGTGAACGAAGCTCATGGGCTACAGTTAGCATGAAAACAGATTTTGCCTTATCGAGTTTCTCCATTTCTTCTTTGGCACGTGCCAGTTCAGCTGCTTCCCGTTCAACCGTTATTAACCGTTTTGATTCTAAGGAGAGCTTACGTTTTTCCAATCCTTGATGTACTGTCATGAGAAGCAAATCGGAGGTAAATGGCTTGGAAATAAAATCGTACGCGCCTTGTTGGATGGCACTAATGGCCAACTCCACCGTAGCGAAGCCTGTGATGATGACACAGACCGTGTCAGGATCCTTCTCAAGGACAGGATCCAGCAGGTCAATGCCGCGCCCATCCGGCATCATGATGTCCAACAAGATCAGATCAAAATGGTCTTCGTGGATTTTTTGCAATCCTGCATTAAGGGTGCTCGCCTCCTCTACAGCGAAGCCCTCCGGCTCTAGAGCCCGACGACAACCCCTTCGAATGCCTAACTCGTCGTCAATCACCAGGATCTTAGTTGTAGGTTCCATGTGCTTCCTTTTTTGTTCAAAGGATCTTATCGAACGAGTCATGCCTGGGGGATAATTCCCCCAAGGGTAAATTTCTCGGTAAGCTGATTGTGAGAGTCGTCCCGACCGCAACCTGGCTGGAGCCATGCATCTGTCCACGCCCCATCTTGATAGTGC
>MGNI01000042.1:1261-3390 GCA_001795115.1 Chloroflexi bacterium RBG_16_48_8
TTTGATCTACCAGGCTGGTGGTGAGAGTAATGGTCCCACCTCTGTCCATCGACTCAGCTGCATTCTTCAGCAGGTTTGTAAAAACTTGTTGAAGTTGATCTGGATCGGCGCGGATGATGGGAACGTCTGGGCCGAACTGCATTTGGATCTGAACGCCTTCAAAGATGGGTTGTATTTTAACTTCCCGAACGGCTTTTTCCATCAGAGCATGGAGATCGGTCTCTTGTGTCAATACCTGCTGCTGGCGAGAAAAATTCAACAAATCTGCGACGATATTCTTACAACGAGTCGTTTCTTTTATGATCATTTCCAAGTCTTCTCGGTGGGGATCATTCTCTGGTGTCTCTTTATAGAGTACATCAGAAATCAGCAAAATACTTCCTAGTGGATTATTGATTTCATGCGCGACTCCGGCAGCCAGCTGTCCCATCGAGGCCAGCTTCTCCTGGTGTACCAGTTTTTGCTGTGTTTGATCTAATGTTTCAACCATTCGATTAAAGGAGCGCCCTAGAACAGCCAGTTCACCATTTCCATGTGTTTGTACGTGTACTGACATATCGCCTTTTGCCAAACGATGAGTAGCTCGGACCAGGTCGGCAATTGGAGTTGTAATAATCCGGGTAAAGGGGATTGCAAGGATCCCAGCCAGGAAGAGGCTGACCAGTGCAATGAGCGTGACGCGATTGTTGAAAGCTTGCACCAAAGCTTGAAATACGCTTTCTCTTGCTCCTACGTAAAGTATTCCTACCACATTACCTTGATGATCATGCAAAGGCTCGTAACGGGTGATGAACCACTCGTTTACTACAAAGGCTCGACCAGGGTAGTAGGTATCCTGTTTTAGGACGACATCATATACTTCCTGCGAAACGCGTGTCCCCACTGCTCGGGTTCCATCTTCATTGAGTACATTGGTGGAGACACGCAGGTCTCCAAAGAACACCGTTACAGTGTCAACCCCGGCCACTTCCTTGATATGATCGACCAGGGTGAAATCGTTGTTAAACAGATAAGCCGCAAGGACGATGCCGATGAACTGATTCTCCGGATTTCTTAAAGGGTAAACTCCCGTGATAGCGAGGCCAGCAGTCCCTTCCCTCGAATCGAAGGGATGTGGAGCTGCTTTGGGTGTATCGATGAGTGGAAGATAGGCCTGATCATCCAATCCGACTTGGGAAAGAAATTCCGCCGGGATGATTTCCGTCGCGGTTTTCTCTTGCATCGATCTTATGACTTCGTTGACGATGGGTAATTCACCCCAATTGCCTTGTGTGAAAGGGGGAGATAGCTGTCCTTTGGCCGAGAGGCCTCTACCTAAATGGAGGTTGCCCTGTGTGTCAAGAAGGAGTATCAGATGTGTACCGCCAAGGGTGGGTACGGTAATTTTGCGACTAATCTCTTGATCGATGATCCCAATAGCCTCTGGATCATCCCTAAAGGTACCTGTGATGTTCTCGATCACCCGTGGATCACGAACCATTCGATAGCCAACAGCTTGGATCTCCCCTAACTTCAATTGATAGAAAGCTTCTGCCAAAGCCATATCGCGGGCGACGCTCTCATCTTTTGCCTCTGTTAAATAATCTTCAATTAACTGCGAAACAACCATGGCATTTAACCCTACAGTTAACGCAGCCACCAAAGAGAAGGAGGCGATCAGCACGATCTGCAATCGTCCCCTAAAAAGGCGTGAAAGAAAGTCTTTCATTTTTCTGACCTTTAACCTTGGTCAGGAATAGGTGGAAGAGCCCGCATGATAAAAGCACTCATTCACTCAACATCCATCCCATGAATAGCTACCATTCGAGAAGGGTTGGTATTAGATCGCTTCCCCGCTGAGAATCCATTCAACTTTGTTCTGCAAGTCTTCAGGATCGATCGGTTTATCCACAAAAAGCTCAACGGGCAGATAGTCAATATCCGGCTCAAAACGCAACGGGGTTGTGCTGTGAATAGCTGTTAGCATCAAAATAGGAATATGGCTATATTGTGCCCAATCCGATTCTGGATCAGGGTTGCGTAATTTCAAAGCCAATTGGAAACCTTCCGTTGCCGTGTCCATCATGACGTCTAGGATGATCAGGTCCGGTGGATCTGTTTCGATCTTCTCCAGTCCCTCCATGCCATTT
>MGNI01000042.1:3404-4496 GCA_001795115.1 Chloroflexi bacterium RBG_16_48_8
ATGGCCTATTTCTTCTAAACACATTCGAGCAACATAAACGATATCTGGATCGTCGTCAATAATCAGGATTTTTGCCATGGTAGATTCCTTTCCTTGAGATGAATCTTTTAATTGATTTACAGATCCTCAAAGCTTTTCTTCTTATTCTTGCTTCTCTTTGATTTGGCTCAACGTGGGTTTGGTCTTGTTCTATGCCCCGGTAATGCCGACTTTCATCTCCTGACCACGCTGATACGTTTCCAAGGAGATGCCCAGGAAATAGGCTATTGCCTGAGGGTCATCGACGTCGACACGTCCCCAGCGAGCGAATTCAAGATCCCCTTCCAAGTTGTAACGACCATCATAGATATTGCCATCTGGCATGGTTGCGCCATAAAGCCGCTTTGCTCGGGCACATTGCTCATCTGTGAGATTGCACACACCAAGAAGATTGGCTTTAAAGAAGTCGACCCCTTCAATGATCGCGTTACTAAGATTTGCATCCTCCATATTCGCCCGGGCAAGCTTTGCACCGCTCAGGTTCGCCATGCTTAGGTTCACGCCCTCTAAGTGAGCTTGATGTAGATCGACTTTGGTTAGATCCGCTTTAAGCAGGTCAGCGCCCTGTAGATGGGCATGACACAAGATAATTCCCTTCAGGGATCCATCTTCAAGCCACCCACGAACCCGAAGTACTTCAATTGTCTGCAATACAGTTTTGTTCTCTGGGTTTCGAAGTTTTCGAATGAGTTCCATAACCGTGACCATGATTGCCTCCTTGCTCTGAAAAGCTATGCATCCATCAGATGTCTTCTAAAGATAGGGAGGAGGGAATTCCTCTTATCTCGTTCGTTTTTCTATGAACAGTGTAGAGGAAGGAGGTAACAGGTAGGGTCACTGGTTGGTATCAAAATGATAACAAAGTAGAGGTGGCGCTGAAGGAAAATTAAGGTGTCGGGCAGGTTTCAATCCCTGCCTGGGTAACCCCGGCGGCGTGGGAGCCGCCTCTGCTCCTAACCAGCAGGCCGGGCTCCAACGCCCGACCGTTTAATGTCTAACCAGCAGGCCGGGCTCCAACGCCCGACCGTTTAATGTCTAACCAGCAGGTCGGGC
>MGNI01000042.1:4517-7892 GCA_001795115.1 Chloroflexi bacterium RBG_16_48_8
CTAACCAGCAGGTCGGGCTCCAACGCCCGACCGTTTAATGTCTAACCAGCAGGCCGGGCTCCAGCGCCCGACCTTTTAATGTCTTCCCGACAGTAGTGGATGGATCTCGGGCATTCTGCATGTGCCTTTAAATCTACTTTCGTAGACTTTTTAAAATTATGCTGTCATGAATAATCCGTATAACGAGATTCCTCTTATAGCCGATCAAATAGTACATGCCTATTCCACAGAAGAAGATTCCTTCCTAAGCAGCTCCTTCACCTTCACTAGAAGACTCTCAGGGTCGATAGGTTTGTCAATGAATGCGTCCACGGGTAAATAATCTTCTGTAGGTCCAAAGCGCAAGGATGTAGTGCTATGGATGGAGGTGAGCATCAGGATTGGGATATTTTTATATTGGGCATATTCAGAGGTAGGATCGGGGCTTCGCAATTCAAGCGAGAGTTGGAAACCCTCCGTCATGGTGTCCATCATGACATCCAGAATGATCAGGTCTGGACGTTCGGATTTGATTTTTCTTAAGCCTTCGGTGCCATTTTCCGCAGCACTCACCTGGAAGCCTTCACTTTCCAGGGTTAATCGAACCGAAGTCACGATGTCTGGATCATCATCAATAATCAGGATTTTATTCATTAGAGTTATTCCTCCTCATCCATATCGTCCGGGTTTCCATCCTTGTCTAATTCTCTGCCGAGCCTCTCGAGCAGATCTTTAGTGATTTCTTGCACGGCAGCTGAGTTAGATTCGCTTAGACCTATTGAAATTTGAAGATCCTCAGGCTGCACAGCATAGATAAAAATCTCCTTGGGTAGAATTTCAAGAGCCTCTCCCAATGCGATAGCATCTCTCAAACCAGCATTATGAAAACTTCCATAATGGGGTAGAACTTCCGGGATAAAGGAAATGTCCCTGATTGAGACGCATCGCCATTCGCCAGGTGTACCCCCAAAATCGGCAGCATCGATTAAAAATGCCCGTTGGTAACCTTGCATCAGGAGAAGTGCTTGTAGATCGGATGTGCCTGCATCGATGATCGTTAAATTTTCTGGAAGCGAGGGGGATTGCCTCAATGCTTCCACGACAGTTGCACCGATGCCATCATCGTGCCGCAATGGATTACCTAGACCAAGAACGATGGTTTTCATGTTAAGGTTTATGGTATTACTTTCAACTTTCAATGACATTTCCTAATCCGAAGTTATTCAAATAAAGCGAATATCGAGCATGTGTGTCGAGCAGGAAATGCATGGGTCGTAGGCTCTTACGAGCATTTCCAAGGCAAGTCGAGTTTCGTCCAATGGTTGATCCATTCTGCTAGCGACAAGTTCCTTCATATCTGCTTCAATATTCGCCAGGTTCTGAGCAGTGGGGGTGATGCAATTAGCGTCAACGATCAAGCCGTCCTCGATCACATAATGATGATAAAGCGTACCTCTCGGTGCTTCGCATGCACCGACACCTTCTCCAGATAATCGGGATGGCGAGACGGGGTCCTCAGGGTAGAGGCCATTCTCAAGAAGTTGTTCAATGATGGAAATGGCCTCTTCAGCACATTGTACGATCTCAACGATCTGAGCGATAGTGATCTTATAAGGATTGATGCAATCCGGGGATAGGTCAAGTTCCTGTGCAACCGATTTCGCTTCTGGGTGTAGGTCCTTGTAATTTAACCTGAAGCGAGATAACGCACCCACCATGTAGGATGAACGTAAATTTTGAGCGTGTTTGGCAGTGGAGTGATCCACCATCATTTCATTGGTAACATCTTGATATCGCTCAATAGGCCAGGTTCCACCATCAGAGCTGCTAATGTGCCCATCTAATAGGCAATATTCATTATCTGCCTGAAGGGCGATATATTCTGTTTCCCTCTCAAAGGTGGGAAAGCTTAAATCTTTAAAAAGATTAACTGTTTCTTCTAAGTCTTTACTCATCCCTTCCAAGCGCTCACCAATGGATGAGAGTTCACCATTGGTTGGTAAATGCGTAAATCCACCAACTGTCATTGCGATGGGATGTGTATGACGCCCTCCAATTGCAGCGGACAGATCCCCAGCAACTTTCTTCATCCTCAATGCCCGATGCACAACCTCTGGTGCACTTTTCGCCAAGGGGAAAACACTTCCGATACCCAATAAATCAGGAGCAACCAGCATGTAAACATGCAGAATATGGCTATCTATCATTTCTGCGCATAGGTTCAATTTTCTCAGTAAGACAGTTTGCTCAGTGGGTTCAATCCCGAGGGCTATCTCCGTCGCTCTCAGAGATGTAGTGGCGTGCGTGACAGCGCAAATACCGCAAATGCGTGAGGAGAGATGGGATGCATTTTGGTAAGGTTGATTGCGCAGGATGGCTTCGAAGAAGCGTGGTGCTTCAACGATCTGAAGTTCACACTTTATGACTTTTCCATTTTGTGTATTGACCACAATATTGCCATGGCCTTCAACTCTTGTTATGTGATGAACATCGATCTCGAGCCTTTGTCGATGGCTAGCTGCCATGATACACCACCTCAAAATCCTTCAGCTCATTGGTCATGAACAAGGAGAGTTTTGCTTCTATCATCGACTGGCTTAGACCATGCTCAGCCATTACTTCTTTAAGTGATTCGATATTGGGATTGGGGATGAGACCTCGGCATCCCTCACATCCAACCCCAAAGGTTGTGCATAATGCGCTACAACCCGCCCGAATGATTGGACCGAGACAAGGTTCATTTCTGTTATAGAGGCAATCGTTCTCACGCAATTTGCATTCAACGCAAAGGGGATAATCTGGAATCTCCGGGAGAAATCCTTGAAGGAGAGTCTTCACAGCTCGAATGAATTCATGACGGTCAATGGGGCAGCCAGGTATGAATGCGTCTACTGGAATGGCGGCTGCTATAGGTAAGGCTTTTCCTGCCTCATAATGGTCTGCCCGGTGATCGTACACAGTTCGTCTGACTTCCTGCATGGGTTTGGCATTTCGGAGAGCGTTGACACCACCAATATGCGCGCAAGCCCCAAGCGCAATAACGAACTTTGCTTGTTCGCGGATTTGATTTAATCTCTGCTTATCGCTGGGTCGTGAATAAGATCCTTCCACAAAGGCAATCTCGAAATCCTCATCCCGTTCACTCATCGCTTCACGAAATTGCACAATTTCTACAGCTTCGAGGAGTTCGGGGTGCGATTGAAGGGTATCGATCACTGTCAATTGACAACCTTCACACCCGGCAAAATCAAAGAAAGCAACTTTAGGTTTCTTGGTTGAAATCATAGTGCCTCCTCAAGATGCTTTATTTCCGAGAATGAGAAGACAGGACCCTCCAGGCAGGTATAGAAATGGTGCATTTGACAATGACCGCAATGTCCAACCCCGCACTTCATA
>MGNI01000042.1:7902-8335 GCA_001795115.1 Chloroflexi bacterium RBG_16_48_8
GGGATGCCCAAGCTCTGCAGTTCCATCAAGACAAAGCGGTACATTACCGGCGGTCCGCAGGTTATTGCCACCGTGTTGCGAGCGTGGACTTGAATCATCGGGAATAGTCTCGTGATAACCCCTACATTCCCTGTCCATTTTTCATCGGGTCGATCAACGGTCAAATGCAACTCTATATCCTTTCGCTGCATCCAAAGCTCAAGCTCTTCCTTAAATAACAGCTCAGAAGGATGTCTTGCACCATAGAGGATCATAATGCGCCCAAACATGGCGCGATAATCAAGGACTTCATGGATCAATGACCGAAGGGGAGCAAGCCCCAACCCTCCAGGAGCAAAGAGCAGATCTTTGCCTCGAAAACGTTCCGTGGGGAAACCGCGCCCCAATGGACCTCGAATGCCCACCGTATCACCAGGATGAAGGGAATGCAGAG